>CAYRGS010000127.1:0-9167 GCA_964423875.1 uncultured bacterium | reverse complement strand
TGCGGGGGATGGATTCCAAGAGGCCCTGCGTGTAGGGGTGCCTGGGCGCAGTGAAGATCTGCTCCGCGCTCCCCTCCTCGACGACCACCCCAGCGTACATCACCGCGACCCGATTTGCGACTTCGGCCATGACGCCCAGGTCATGGGTGATCATGATGATGGCCGTCCCGAAATCCTCCTGGAGCTGGTTCATCAGTTCGAGGATCTGGGCCTGGATGGTGACGTCCAGGGCGGTGGTCGGCTCGTCGGCGATGAGAATCTTCGGGTTGCACGAAAGTGCCATGGCGATCATGGCCCGCTGGCGCATGCCGCCCGAGAGTTGGTGGGGGTACTCGATCGCGCGCTGCGCCGGATCGGGAATCCCCACCTTGTCCAACATCTCGACCGCCTGGTCCCAGGCCGCGCGCTTGCCCAACCCCTGGTGGAGGGAGATCGCCTCAACGATCTGATACCCCACGGTGAAGACCGGGTTCAGGGAGGTCATAGGCTCCTGGAAGATCATCGAGATCTCGTTGCCCCGGACACTGCGGATCTCCTTCTCCGGAAGGGTGAGGAGGTCCCTTCCACGGAAACGGATCTCCCCCGCGACGATCTTTCCGGGCGGATCAGGGATGAGCCGGAGGATGGAAAGCGCCGTGACCGTCTTGCCGCAGCCGGACTCTCCGACGACGCAGAGCGTTTCCCCTTCGTCGAGGGTCAGGCTCACGCCGTCAACCGCCTTGACCACGCCGTCGGACGTGAAAAAATGGGTCTTGAGTCCGCTGATTTGCAGAAGGTAGCGGTTGCTGTTCTCAGCCGACAAGGATGGAACTCCCCCGATTTGCCATTCTTCCGGCCGGTCCGTTCCCCTCAAAGGCGCGGCGGCTCGCACAATGGCGAAACGGTTGAAATCGTAGCATCTGGCCCCAAACCCCGCAAGGTTGACGGGTTTTCACGGAAACGCCGGGGCCGAATCCCCCCGGTCCGATCACCCCATTCGCGCGGCGAGAGACTCGATCTGATCTCCAGCCGGAAGAGAAGGTTGCGCGCCCTGGAACGTGCAGGCAAGCGCCCCGGCCGCGCACGCGAAACGGACCGCGTCGGACAGAGCCCGTCCTCCGGCTAAACGCGCGGCCAGGGCCCCGCAGAATGCGTCGCCCGCACCCGTTGTGTCGGCGGCGTCGACACTGGGCGGACGGTGATGGCCGCCGCCCTCCGGCCCGGAGAACACGGCCCCCTCTTCCCCCAACGTCGTCACAACGCTTCCCGTGCCCGTGTCCCGCAGGGCGGCGCAGGCGGCCCCGGCGGCGTCGACCGAATGGATCGCAACCCCCGTAAGCGCCTCGGCTTCGCTCCGGTTGGGGATGATCACGTCCGTCCAGGCAAGCAGGCCCTTGGGAAGGTCCCCCTCGGGGGCGGGGGCGGGGTTCAACAGCGTCCGGACGCCCGCGCGCGCGGCGATCCGGAAAGCGGCCTCGACGGTTTCCAGCGGAACTTCGAGCTGGGCCAGAACGATGCGCGCGCCCTGGATCGCATCCTTCGCTTTTTCGATGTCCGCGGGCAAGAGGTGCGCGTTCGCTCCGGGGGCGACCGTGATGAGGTTCTCGCCGTCCGGGCCGACCACAATCAGCGCGACGCCGGTCGGCGAATCTTTCGCACGCCGCAGCATCGACACATCCAGACCCTCGGCTTCGAGGTAGTCGGCGTACTTGTCCCCCCGGCTGTCCGACCCCAGCTTTCCCACAAACGCTACGCCTAACCCGCCGCCGGCCCGGTGTGCGGCGACGGCTTGGTTGGCCCCTTTGCCGCCGAAGAATTCCCGCAGGTCGCCTCCCAGAACGGTTTCACCCGGCCGCGGCAATCGGGCGGCACGGACGACCAGGTCTTCGTTGGCGCTCCCGACAATAACGATTTCCGGAGACCGGTTGATGCGTAGGGAATGCATTCGCTGACCCCGATGAGCGTCTTCAGCCCTCGATCCGGGAGAGGAAGAATTCGATAAACCTCTCCGCGTCCACGGCAGTGCACACGCGGACCCGGCCGCGGGGGCGTCCGGATCGGCCGGGTACGGCCTCCAGTGTTTTCCCCCGGTCTTCGGCGTCCCCGGTGACCACCTGAAGCTCAAGCTCTTCCATTTGGACAAAGGACGGGTCCAGCGCAACCCCCAGGGCCAAAGGGTCGTGAAGGAAACAACCGTTGAGACCCCGGGACGCCTGATGGAGCTCCAGGTACCCGCGGGTGCAGTCGTGGATGAGACGGGTGCGGGGATCGCCCCCCGCCAAGCGGTTCAGGTGGCGGCTTGTCAAAACGACTTGGTGCGTCACGTCCAGGGGAACGAGCACCAGCGGAATGCCTTCGTCGAGCAGGACCTCCAGCGCCTCCGGGTCCGACCAGATATTGAACTCGGCGTGGGGCGTGACGTTTCCCGGAACCCGAACGGCGCCGCCCATGACGATGATCTCTCGCAGCTTCCGCATCCCCTCCGGGTCCGACCGGACGGCGATCGCGGCATTCGTCAGGGGTCCGGTTGCCACCAGCGTGATCTGGCCCGGGACCCGGCGCGCCCAATGGAGGAGGGCCTCGGGAGCCGGCGGAGGGACCGCGCCGGCGGAAGGATCGGGGTAACGGCGGGGATCCAGGTTACCCAGCCCATCCTCTCCGTGAACGTGAAGGGCGCGCTCCCGCTCGATCCCGCTGAGGGGTCCGGCGGCCCCCTGATGGACCGGAGGCGCGTCCTTCGGACATGCGATCGCCAGGACCCGTAGGGCGTTCCGGGTGCAAATGTGGACAGGCGCATTTCCGGCCACGGTGGTCACTGCCGGCACCCGGACGTCGGAGCCGGCGAAGGCCAGGATCAACGCCAGGGCGTCGTCTACGCCGGGGTCGCAATCGATGAGGAAGTAGCGTACGGGCATGGCCCGACCTCAGAAGGCGGGCATTCGGTCGGTTGCGGGTGGATCTCCCGCCGGGGAGGGAGCGGCTACTTTTCGTTGATGCAGAGGACGCTTTTCCAGTACCCGAAGAGGTTGACCCGCTCCACGCTTTGAATCCTGAGGTCGTTCTCTTCCATCAAGGTCCAAAGGTCCAGGTTGGAGTTCCAGCCCATTCTGTTCCACAGGCCGTTGGATAGCTCTTCCAGACGGGCCAAAAACGGATTTTGACTCTTGAAGTGATTGAGGAAGACAATCCGGCCCCCGGGTCGGCAGACGCGCTTGATCTCCTGGACAACCTGGTTGGGATCCGGGACCACGCTGGCCACATAGGCGGCCGAGACGCAATCGAAGCTGTCGTCGGGGAAGCTCATGGCGCTCGCATCCTGCGCCACGATACCCATGTTGCTCAATCCAAATTTTTGGATCTTCTTAGCGGCCTGGGCCAGCATCTTCTCGGAAATATCCATGGCGACCACTTGGCACCAACTCGGAAAGAGCGGCAATGAAAGCCCCGTACCCGCGCCCACATCCAAGACCCGTTCGTCCGGACGAATGGCGAGAAGCTCGATGGCGACTTCCCGCCCTTCAGAGAATATGTTCTTGAACAGCAGGTCGTAGAAACACGAATACCGGGAATAGATTTTGACGACGCCTTCGGTATTGATGGCTGGAACCTCCCGATAGAGGCCCTCGAGTTCCGGAATTGAGGACACGAAATGGTATGATAATCGGAACCTCCCTTGCGGAGGCCCTTGGGTTTCGCTGGGAAAAGCATCGGCGCTTGAACCTCGGCCCGCACTCGAATTTAAAGAGTTTGCCAAGCTCAGTCAAGGACATCTCACACGAGAAATCACGGATGCGGACCATTTCGAGTTGGAATTTTCCCGTTGTCGAAGCGCCCTTCGGCCGACGGGCACGCGGTGGGGAGGGGCCGCGAAACCCATTTCCCGCCGGGGGGCCTGGTGAAAACGGCCCTCGGCTTCTCACTCGGACCCAAACAGATCGCCAGAGAAACAGACGGTTGAGCCTTCGGCGGAAAAGCGTTGGGCCGACACGAACCAAGAAGGTGTTTGGCCTCGATGGGGTCCGAACAGCTTTCTTGGCTATAGGGCTCATTTCGCTTTCCTCCTGCGCCGCGAAACCAGTTCTCAAACAGGAAGCCTGGATTGACATCCCCGGGATGGTCCCGGACCCCGGCCGGGCGATCACCCTCCTGGTGGAAACCCTGTGGCGCGAACAGAAGAAGTTCAAGCCGGGAAAATTTCGCCGGGTCCTCCCCCCTTTGGGTCGGCTGGCCGTGGGGGCGGTCTTAAACCCTCAGGGCCAAAGAACCCTGCTCTCTCAGCGGCTGGAGAACCTCCTGGCCCGAAGACTGGTCCGGGTGAGCTGTTTACCGGTCCTTCCCAGGAACGTGATGGTCAAATGGGAACAGGACTTGGCCTTTAAGGATACACCCGACGATCTTGGAATCATGTCCTACACCTCCCGGACCAGTCACCGTGCGGCGACCCTGGGGGCCGCGGACACGGTTCTCGATGGTCGTTACCGGATTGCTCGGGAGAAGGTGATCCTAAGTGCCGAGCTGAAGCGCTTGGTTCCAGCCCTTCGAGGCGGCATCCTGACCATTGCGCGCGCAAGGGTCTCGATGCCCCTGAGCGCTCTGTCTCTCTTTGAAATCATCGCCCAAATCCCCTCTCGAAGGCGGAACGTCCTCCCCAAGGCGCCCCAGGATTGGACCTGGAACCCCTTGAGTGTCTGGTACGAGGTCATCCAGGCTGAAGGTCAGCGACGCAAGGGGCTGGATGGAACGATCCTGACCGCGGCGGATTCGTACCTGGTCAGCTTTCTCCCCGCCCAACCGATTTACATCATGGTCTTGCGGCTGGACAGCGGGGGCGAGGCGCACGTGATCTTCCCGAAGAGGGGCGCGGACCTCAGCGAGCGGACGGAGGCGGGCCGGCGGTACGCGATCCCCAACCGGCTTTCCCCCTCAACCTCATGGGCGTCCGCCCATGTCTTGTTTTCGGACGAACCTTTCCGATACCGGCGGGACATCATGCCCGGGATCCGGGATCTGCTGGCCCAAGTCCGGTCGGGCGCGGCGAGAGGCCCCTCGGGCGCGGGGATGAGTCTTCCCGGAGGAATTTTTCAGAAACGTCTTTGGTTCACCCAACTCAAATGAAATCCTGAAACCCCGGCGGACGTTCGCGCAGGACCGGCAGCCCGTTGATTCGCGCGGATGGATTGCCGACGCCTGAAGGCGGAGCCGCCGCGGGCGCCGCGTTTTCCCGGATTTACCCAGCCCTCATCACTTTTTCTTATGCGTCAGAGGCAATGGCCGATGGAATGGATTGAACCGGCGGCCGGAGAACTGGCATGGTTTATGCAGTTTTGCTCGTGCAAATCGGGAGAAATCGGCCGGCGGATTCGTCACGGAGGGCCTCCGGTCGGTTTCAAATCCGGATACGCCGTTCTCCCTGGGGAGATTTCTCATGTTCTTCCTGCTCGTGGTCGCCGTCACCCTTCTCCTTTCCGTTTGGCTTCTGGTCTGTATGGACATACGAGAATCGAACACCACGAAAGGGCGGAATTCCCATTCCGGGGATTAAAAGACGTAATTCATTGAAGCCGGCTCCACCCACGCCTGGATTGAGTTCAGCCTTTCCCCCCTCTCCGTGTCCTATAAGTATTCCACCCTTAAGGGCGAATGGATCCTGCGGTAGTCCACTAATCAAGCGGTTCATCGCGTTTCCGGTTCGGCTTGGTGGTTCGCGACCCCGACCGGCCTTCATCCGCCCTTCAACGCCCACCTCCGAATGAGGAGGAGGTTCCATGCCCCTGGGCTGGCCCATTCGGCTCATCCGATTGGCCACGGAGATCAAGACCAACCCCAAAACAACCCCCCAGGCGCTCTGCCGGAATTTGGGGATTTCTCGCTCTCAGTTCTATAAGGACAAAGAGGCGCTGAAACGCCTCGGGTTCGACTTTCGCTTCGCGCGCGCGGACAACGGCTTGCGGATCACAACCGACGCGTTCCTCCCCACCCAAAACCTGATGTTTCCCGAACGAATTGCGCTGGTTCTCGCCGTTCGGCAATTTTTGACCTTTGGGGATTACGCCTTGGGCGTGGACGCGCTCTCGGCCGTGAGGAAACTCATCGGCCAATCGCCGGACGTGGAGCGTGATTTCCTCAGGCAATCCCTGGAGGACGCGGTCCTCCGGCAGGGGTTTGGATGCAAGCCCGAGGTGCTCGAAGCCCTGCAAACGGCGACCGCCGAGCATCGTCGCATCATCCTGAAACACCGTTCGATCCGGGAGGGGCGCGTCAAGACCTGGACGGTGGATCCTTACGCCCTCCTGTTCTGTCGAAGGGCCTTTTACCTGGATGGATACGCCCTGGAAACCCGGGAATTCCGAATGTTCCGCGCCGGGCGGATCGAAGAGGTGAAGTTCCTGCCGATTCACGTCCCCGTCCGCGAAGACTACTCGCTCTCCGGCCGCCACGGCGGCGCCTTCAGCGTTTTCCCCGGCGAGAAATCGTCGCGGGTTCGCGTGAAATTCGACCCTTCCATCGCGCCTTTCATCCGCGAATCCCTGTGGCATCCATCCCAATCGCTCACCGACCAGCCGGACGGGGGGTTGATCTTGGAGGTGGACGTCGCCGAGCCGAGGGAGGTGGGGTGGTGGGTCTTGCAATGGGGCGCGGGCGCGGAAATCCTGTCCCCAGGAGCCCTGCGCGGCGAAATCGCCCGGGAGGCCGCGCGCCTTCATCACCGTTACGCGGAGAGCAACGCGATGCCGGATCGGCCCTCGCTGGCCGCGGAGGGAAAAAGATCCTATCGGCGAAAAAAAGATTCCGGAGGCGGGAAACAGCGGACACCGCGTTGAGCGCAAACCGCCGGCGGGGTCAACTCCCTTTAGGACGATTCATCCTGGAAGCCCGATCGGATGATGGTGCGGATCTCGTCGTCGTTCAATTCACGGAGTTGGACGAAAGACAAAAAGAGCGAATCCGCTGGGTCCGCCGCCGACCGGCGGGTGAGGTGGAATCCCGTCTTCGCGAAGTGGTAACGGATGTCCCCATCGATGCCGGAAGCGTCATCGGTGAAAATCCGGCTCAAACGCTCCGCGGCCTCTTTGCTCTCGAGTCCGGGAACACGAGGGTCCAGCACCATCGACGCTCTCCCCAGCAAAAAGAATCAATCCTCCCCACATCCTCAGTGTGGAGATCCCTTTAAAGGGTGTCAACCACAGGAAGAGGCGGGCGGTTCTACGGCCGGAGCCATTTTCCCCGGATTGCGCTGCGCACCCCGCCCGGCGGTTCATCGTTCGCCCCATCGAGCCCCAACCGACGGATGATTGACCCAACGACAAAGAACGAGACGCGGCTTCTCGTTGACAGCCGATGGGTCCTTTGCTAGCCTCGGACCCAAGCAATGACAGGGGGAGCGCCGGCCATCCTTCACGGACACGGAAGACAGGACGCGCCGTGAATCCGCCTCTTTCCCCAAAGCGGTGGATGGGGGGAAGCTCTCTTTGCGAGATGGACTGAGCGGCCCCTGAGGGCGCCGCCTGGATGCTCTCAGAGACCAGAGACCTCATATGGAAATCGACCCCAGCGATCATACAGGCCGCCAAAACTATCAGCTCTGGAGCGGAATGGTGGTCCCCCGGCCCATCGCCTTCGTAACCTCCCTCAGCGCGGACGGCCTGCTGAACGCGGCGCCCTTCGCCTATTTCAACGCCATCGCCAACAATCCGCCGCTGGTGATGTTCTCGCCCACCTATCAAGGTGCGGAGAGGCCAAGCTACTCCGGAGAGAAGGTGAAGAAGGACACGCTGCGCAACATCGAGGAAACGGGCGAGTTCGTGATCAACATTGCCACCGAGGACATCGCCGAGGCGATCAACATCTGCGCCGGCTCGTATGGCCCCGAAATCAACGAGCTGGAAGAGGCCGGGTTGACGACCCTCCCCAGCCGCGTGGTGAAGCCCCCCCGCGTCGCCGAAAGCCCAGGCGCTTTGGAGTGCCGACTCGAACGGTTCATCGAGCTGGGCAGCCATAATCTGGTCATCGGACAAGTGGTCATGTTCCACCTCCGGGAGGACCTCTTTGTGGACGGGACGGTCGATGTCAAACGGCTCCGTCCCATCGCCCGCCTCTCGAAGAACAACTACACTCGGTGCGGGGACATCTTCGAGATGCTCCGGCCCAAGTGACGCCTTCGGACAGGGTCCCCGGAGGAAAAAGAAATCCCGCCGTAAAAGAGGTCGTCGCCGCTCCTGGATGAAGTGTCGATGCTGTCCCAAAAAAGGAGAAATCAATGATGTCCGCAAAACTGGTCTTCCGGATGGTTCTGGCTGGACTGGCCATCCTCAGCTTACTCCCCGGGGCGCCGGGCAAGGCCGTCGCCCTCGACTCCGCGACCTACTCGACCGGATGGATCCCCCTGCCCCGGGACGCGGGCTTTTTCGTCGCAAGGGACTTGGGCTGGTACAAAGCCGCGGGTCTCGACATCAAGCTTGTCCGGGGTTTTGGAGGCTCGGCGGTGGCGAAAGACGTGGCCGCCGGGGCGATTGAACTGGGTCATGCCGACCCGCGCTCGGTCATCAAGCTCAGGAACCAGGGGGGCGACCTCAAGAACCTGGGCGTCATCCACGCCAAAGGCGTCTACGCCATCTACTCCCTGAAGGGGAACGGGATCACGAAGCCCAAAGACCTGGAAGGGCGGAGGTTGGGCGCGCCGGCCGGGGAGACCGTTTTCGTCAACCTGCCCGCCCTGGCAGCCGCCAACAACGTGGACATGTCTAAAATCGTGCATGTCCCGATGTCGCCCCAGGCGATGGTGCCCAGCTTGGCCGCCGGGAAGGTGGACGCAATCACGCTCTTCACCATATCCTACCCCATCGTGAAGAGGGCCGTCGGCAAGCACGGAAAGGAGCCCGTCGCCATTCCATTCAGCGATTTCGGCGTGAATGTTTATCCCGTCGGAATCGTGGCCCGGGAGAAGACGATCCGCGAGAAGCGGAGACTGGTGGACCGCTTCATGAAAACCTCGATGAAGGGCCTGGCATGGTCGGTCGAGAACCCGAAGGGGGCCCTCGACATCTTCCTGAAAAGCGCGCCGACGACGAACCGGAAAGTCGCCGAGGCCATCTGGCGGCTCACCGTGGAGCACCTGTTGACGCCTGAGTCGAAAAATCTCGGCATTGGCCACATGACCTTTGATAAGTGGGAGCGGACCCTGGCGGTCG
>CAYRGS010000126.1:0-9182 GCA_964423875.1 uncultured bacterium | reverse complement strand
GGGCCGGCACGCTGACGAGTCGGCGATGCCAGTCGCTCTTTTCCTATTCCTCACACCAGGTGACCTTTCGTTTGCATCGTCCGTTGTCTCCTCCAACCCCTTCCAAGCCCCGACGCAAGGCCTTTCGGGAACAGGACACAATCTCCATGTCCGATGTTTTTGACGCATTGGGGTTAACGGGACCCTGCACTCATTCTTGCCGTCTGGATTTTCCAGATTCAAGGGTGCGGAAAAGATCGCTTGCCGATTCTCCGCGTTTACCCCCCGATCCTTTCGGGGAAATCCATGGAACTCACAACGCGGTTCTTGGAGAGTTCCATCGACTCCCTCGTGGCCGGATAGGGAGCCCATGGACGTGAAAACCGGGTGTCTGTTCTTGTCTCTACTGTGGGTGCGTCAAGCCACTCACGGACGCACAACCTGCATCAAGGAGGTTTTCGGGAACCCTACGATGACGGGGAGGATCGGTGCCCGGCTTGAGAATTCCGGAAGGCCCCTGAGGGATCGAAAATTCTGTGTTCTATCTGCCTGAGCCGCGAGGGCTTGGTTCTCTCGGTCAGAGAGCATCGGGTGCCGACCGGGCGCGCGGGCCGGACTTAGGCGCCGAACTCCTCATCGAGGATTTCGTGGATGTAGCGCTCCAGCGAGACCGGGTAGAACTTGGCGTCGGGCGAGAGGATCACCCCGGTGTCGATGACCTCCATCCGCATCAATTCGTCCAGGGTGCGGTCGAGGTGCGACTTAGGGTCGGTGTTCACCTTCTGGATCTTCAGGTCGTCGTTCTCCAGTTGGATCTGCGGCCGGGATGAATACAGGAAGCTGAATATCCGCCCGACCAGCGTCCGGTCCATGTACTCGTTTTCCTCGAACACCTCTCCGTAAGTCTGTTTGGATCCGCCGGGCGAGATCACCATCCGGGGGGAGACGCGGATCTTCCCCCGGACCTCGACGGACCGCTCGCTCCCGCCGGCCTCCGGACCGGCGAGGATATACGGCAGGGTGTGATACCCGGAAATGATCCCGGCGAGCGGCTTCCGGATGACCTGGGTCTTCTCGAAAACGCTCTTCAGATATTGCCGATCCAATCCGTCTTCAAACATTCGCGCTCACCCGTTGAATCCACTTAGGCTGTCTTTATCCCGAGCCGCCCGCCGGCGCGGGAGGACCTATCCGCAGAGATCGTACGCCGCCAAGGCGTACCCCTTCGTGACTTTGGCCAGGTTAGCGACGTTCAGGCACTCACCTTTGGCGCCGTCGTACATGGAGTATACGCCAGCGGGAGTGACCCCCCCGGCCCCGTACGTGATGCTCGTACAACCGTATTCGGAGATCGGCCCCCCGTCGCTGGAAACGGAATAGCGCGCCGGCTCCGGATAGAGGGGCTCCTTGCCGAACACCTCTTTATGAATGGCGTGAACCGTTTTGACCAACTCGTGATCGGGCGAGGTCTCGTACCCGTTGCTCACCATGTAGAAATCGACCTCGGCGTGCAGCTCGGGGTCCTTCTTCTCCAACCGGTCCAGATAACCCAGCAGGTCGTTCCGGACATCCACCGGCGTCACCCCCGGCAGGGTGGTGATGTGAACGTACAGCGTGCAGGAGGGCGCCGGGCAGAAGGAGGGCTTATAGGGGAGCCCCCCCTCGATCGCGCCGATGCCGACGGAGACCAGCATGAAGGGATGCGGATGTCCGGCCCGGTATTCGGCCTCCCAACCCTTCAGACCCTCGCGGATCTTGACCATCTTCTCGATGGCGTCCACGCCTTTGTCCTTGCTGAAGGTGTGCTGGCCAACGCCTTCGGTCATGATCTTCGCAAAGATGTAACCGGTGTTGCCCAGTTGAATCCGCATGGCGGTCGGCTCGCCGATAATGGCCAGGTCCGCCACGCAGCCGTGGGCCATCAGAAACCGGGCGCCGCTGCCCCCGCCCCGGTAACCGATGCCCTGGTAATGGCTGACTGGGGCCTTTTCAATCTCCCCCACGACCCCCGTGATCAGAATGTCGCCGCTCAGGTCCGTCCCCGTCTCCATCAGGGCCTCGACGGCGCCGATGTAGCCGGCGAAGGCGTTCTTCATGTTGGAGGCCCCCAGGCCGTAAATCCAATCCCCCTGCCGGACCGCCCTGGACTGCTGGCCCGGAATCCTGTCGGCTTCGGTGGCCGAGGTGTCGAAATGGGCGTTGAACATCAGATTGCGGCCCCGGCCCCGGCCCTTGCCGCGCAGACGCGCGGTGACGTTGTTGCGTCCCGCCTCGACTTCCTGGACACTCACCTCCAGGCCGATGCGCTCGAACTCTTTGGCCAGGAAATCGGAGATTTCCGCTTCGCCGCCCGTTGGGCTGGGGATGTTCGTGAGCTGCTCGGTGATCTCTCCGACCCGGGCCTTGCTGACGGCCTTGGCGATTCTCTGCCGGATCGACCCCTTGGCCGCTTTTCCTCGCTTCAAGGATGATCCCGCTGTCTTGGCCATCGGACTCCTCTCAGACTTCGATTCCGCAACCCGGCGCCGCGTCGGAACGCGTCCGAACGATGTCCCCGGGCTCACGGCTCATAAACGATCATCTTCATGGGACTGGGATGATAACCGGTTCCCGGATTGTTTTCCTGCGGACAGTTGGAAATGCCCGCGAGCACGTCCATCTCCGCCCGCAGGTCCGCGTAGTCGCCCGGGCGGGTCGGCGTCGGCCGGATCTCGAACGTCCCGTCGGGGTCGTAAGAGACATTCAGAAAAAAGGTGAAAGCGGCCCCGTCGTCGATGCGCCCGCGCGTAAAACCGTGGGGCTTCAGGGCGTTTTCCAGATTCTCGGCGCAACTCCGGCTCCCCCGGACGCCGTAGCGGTTGAAATTGGCTTCCTCGCAGCAATATCCCCCGCCCATGAAATGGACCCCCACGGTGTCCTCGATAATGGTGTACATGGGGTTGCAGCGGTTCGTGTAGAGGATGTGGCCTTTGGTGGGCTTCCATGTCTTGTTGATGAAGTTGCTCCAAACGACCGACAGCTTTTCCTCGAAGGGGTCCGCCAGACTGAACGAGGCGTAGTCGAGCACCTGCACACCCTCCAGGTCGATCACCCGGACACATTGACCTTTCTTCAAGGTAAGGTCGCAATATTCCCGGGCGGGAACCACGATCTCGCGGACCGCCTTTCCCGGGACCTCATGCGCCCGCTCCAGCCTCTCTTTGTCCTCTGACATGGCCTACCCCTTCCAAGTCGTAAAACCCGCCGGGCGCCCGATGAACGCAAACAGCCCAAAGTCTCGGGATTCTCTTACATTCCGCCCCTGGGTTCAATCACCTCCGGACGCGCCGGGTTCCGCGCGGCGAGCCCGGGAAGGTCGATGGGACGGCGCCTACGCCCTGCGAGGCAGAATCAATCCAACGGCCAAGGCGAGCCGTCCCACCCGGCTCTCGGGGACAATCAGTGAATTCCGGCGGGCCTCCCCCCCGGAGGCCAGAATGGCCGCCGCCTCCGCGGCGCGAAAGCTCCCCCCCCTTCCCCTGGCGCATTCGACACCGCCGGCATTCGGCGGATCGGAGACGACTCGAAGCCGCTCCGGTGCAATCCACTCGAAAGGGAGGCGGGAATTTTCGGCAAAAACCGCCAAGGCGTCCTTCCCCGCGTCCGCTTCCGACGCGGCCAGCCCGGCCACCGATGCCGATGCCAAGCCGGATTGGCGAAGCACCTGAGAAACGGCCCGTTCCACCTCATCCGCGGAAATCCCTCCCCCCCCCTCCGACTCAAAACCAAGGGCCAGATTCTTCGGGCGAATCACCGCGACGGGGAAACCAAGGCGTTTCACATCCTCATCCACGAGTCTGTGTGTAACGAGAAACGCGGCCTCCCAGTTTCCCCGCTTCAGACCTTGAATATCCTCCACCACATCGACCCGACCCGTGGCGCCCGACAGGAGATCCCCCCGCGCCCCATACTCCGTACAAAACCCGACGCGGCCGCCGGCCCGCAGGACGGCTTCCGCCGAATGCACGGCGTCTTCATCTTCCATCCCCCATCCGAAATTCTGGGCCAGCGAGGCAAGCGTGACTTCATTCATCGGGGGATTCGTTCATCCGAACCGGCGCGCATCCGGGTGATAGATCCCGCAATTCCTTGAAAATAGGCGGAATCCTCCGTCCGGGAGACGGCCGGAGCATTGCCATTCGCGCCGATTTTTGATTCCATCACAGCCGTTTTTCCACTCCCAATAGGCTTTCGACTTGAATATATCGGCGATTTGGAATCAAATCAAGAAAAGCCCCCTGAATTCCGCGTTCGCGGCGCTCCATCAGGGGTTACGAAAGGACATATCCGGGCGTTTTCATTGACATCTTCATCAATTATCGCAATGATATTAAAATGATGGCGGCGGGCATCTCCCGCCGAAACAATAAAACCAAATTTCGCATCCTGGATTTTCTTTTGCCGTCTTCAAACGGGGAGGGACCAAAATGAGCGGCAGGGCGCCCATCCACCTTTTATGTGTTTTGGGGACGGCGACGTTGCTCGCCGCGGGTTGTGCACAGCAAACCGGGCCGGGCTCGGCCGGACCCGGATCGAGCACCTTCGAAGCGGCCGACACGCCCACGATCCGGATTCAGAGAGTCTCAGAGAAATTCAGAGGGAAAAAGGTCGCGGTCTTCCCCTTCATCAACAAGGCCCTCTCCCAATACCGCTTCCTCGGCAACGCCTCTTCGGATTACTTGCTCGAAATGCTTCAGGAGGCGGGGTTTCGAACAATCGAGGGAGCCACGACCCCCGGCATGAAGCGGGTGATGGGCGAGCTCCGCTTCGGCCTTTCGGATATGGTGAGCAACAAAACGGCGGTTGAGGCCGGACAATTCCTCGGCACGGATTTCGTCTTCCTGGGCTCCGTCACCGATTTCAACATTGTGAAGGGAAAGAGTTCCAAGGGGGTTTCATTCCGCGGCATCGGAATCGGGGGAAGCGCCGGCTCCATCACCTACACCGTTCAATCCGCCGGGCGATTTATCGACGTGAGAACCCGCGAGATCCTCGCCGCAACAACCTCCACCTACCAGAAGAAGTTCAAGGCCTCGGGCGGACATATCCGGACACCTTGGGGGTCCATCGGGAGCACAGAACGCGTCAAGGTCATCAATGAGACCGGCGGACGAATTCTGCAACTGGGCCTCAACCGGATGATGAACAAGGTGGTCCGAAGACTCAATTCGTTATAATCCATCCCATTGAAGGATGGACCCATCACCTCGCGTTTACCGGTGAAAGGCCCTTCCGATTTCCTGGAGGAAAAACAAGGGCATGATGCGGAATCTTCGCTTCCTCATCCTCGCGGGGGGGCGTGGGGTGGGTGGCCGCGCTGACAGGCGGCGCCACTCAAGGGAGAACCTCCCTCAGTGAGCTCATCCGAAACGAAAAGTTCAACCTGTCCGGCCATAGCGAACAAACCCTCTATTCCATTTTTTTGAGCATTCGCGAATTGGACGACATCGACCGGCCTCACTGACATCGGTTCGCGCCCGTCCGCGTCCTTCGCCCCCTTTCGTCCGCGAGCGGCGATCCCAGACGCTTCCCGCATCTAGTTGATTTCATCGGGCGCCTTCCCGTGCTTACCTCCCACCGCGGGCCTCTTTGTTTTCAAGGCATTTCAATCGAGCGCTAACGCACGTAGCGAATCTCAAGCGTGACGCACCCCTCCTCCGTCCGGTAGGGGCCGTGCTTCATCCCCGGAGGCCGGCAAGCGTACATTCCTTTCTTGAGATGCCGGTCGCCGTCCCACTGGCTGCCTTCGAGGATGTACACCTCTTCCCAGAAATCGTGGACGAACGTCTCGGTGCTCGCGGCTCCTGGATCCGCCTTGAGCAGGCGGGTGATGAACATCTTCTCCGGCTCCTCGCTCAGGATCTTTTGGTTGTGGCCCGGCGGGGAGCCCTCGACAAGCGTCCACTCCAGATCCTCCACCGGAAAGAATTCTCGCTCCTGTTTCGGCATGGCGGCATTTCCTCGCTCGCAAGGGAACTCAGACAAAGCGTTGAGCCGATGACCCGCTCCGGGGTAGACCATCCCCCATTGACGCAGGCTACTCCGGCAAAAGCCCCGCGGGGGGATCCCAAAAAGGGGTCTTCCGCCGGCCGAGCCTTTCGAGGAGCTCCCAGCGTTCCGCTTGGAGCTCGGGAAGGCGGGTGATGTAGTCGTCCCACGCCCGGGCGCGGTAGTTCTCGATCCCCCATAGCATGGCGTACCCGGCCAGGGGCATCACGGCCTCCTCCGTTCCCCGCTCGAATCCCGAGAAGGCCCGCACGTCCTCTTCCGACCGGAAGAGATTCATTCGGTTTCAGGCGAAGGGCTTGTTCTCGCGCCACTTGGCGAAGGGCACGCTCACGTAGCCGAAGATCGTCTCTGGCTCGGCCAGGAGCACCTCCCCGTCGCACATCTCGACCCGAAGCGGCTCTCCCGAGTGAAGGCAGTAGGTATCGACTCGGATCGTCCGACCGGGAAAGAGCCAGCACATCGCCAGCGATTCGAAACCGCACTGGGCGGACCACTTCTGCTCACCTTCGACCGTGATGCGATGATGGGTAGGGACGTTCGAGAACGGGGGGAAGGAAGCGACGTGATCCATCCCGGGATGGAGCCAGCCCGGAAAGGGGGTGTTCATCAGGTCGTAGACCGCGCGGCGGCTCTCCTCGACGGAAAGGCCAAGCGCGCCGGCCATCTCCGCGTAATGGGGCGCCCGGCCCGTCTCACGCATTTCGTCCCGGATGATGCAATACGTCCTGTCCAACAACGAGGCGTCGGTCATTCGGCAACTCCTTTCCACATTCCATGGGCCCGGAACTTCGCGCCGATCTGCCGCCATGATGACGCCCCGCGCCCGGTGTAATCCCCACCGATTTAGATGGTATTTTGTCACAGAAACGGACTTCCATCGCACGAATTGATAAGAGCAATCCTTGGTGATAGACTTCGAGCGTCTTCCGCCTACTCATTCGAACCGGTTCCCGGAAATCAAAAGGGCGCACCTTGGACTTTCCCCTCACCCTCCCTGAGATCCTTGAACAGCGGACGCGGCGGAACGCCGACAAGGTCTTCCTGCGATTCGCTGATGAAACGCTCACGTACGAGGATTTCGATCGGAAGACGAACCAGGCGGCGAACGCCCTTGTGAACATGGGGGTGAAAAAGGGAGACCGGGTGTGCCTGATGCTGGGCAACCGTCCGGAGTTCCTCTACCTTTGGTTCGGCCTGGCGAAAATCGGCGGGGTCCTTGTCCCCGTCAATACCGCCTTCAAAGGCCGGGAGGCCGCCTACGTCATCAACCACTCCGAGGCGGCGGCGGTTTTCACCGAGTCCTCGTTCGCGGAGGTCTTGGCGGGCATCAGGTCCGATTGCCCCTCGGTCCGCCAATGGCTCGGCCTCGACACGGCTGCGGATGGCCGCTTCCACGCCTACCCCGACCTCCTGGCCGAAGCGGGGGAGGACGCCCCCGGGGTGAAAATCTCCGAGACCGACCTTCTTTCCATCATCTACACCTCCGGGACGACGGGCCGGCCGAAAGGCGCGATGCACAGCCACAGAACGTACGTCCTGGCCGGTTGGGCGTTCACGCGGCGGATGGACCTGAATTCCACGGACACCGTTCTGGCCTTCATGCCTTTGTTTCACATCAACGCCCAGATCTACTCGGCCATGGGGACCCTGCTGGCCGAGGCCACGCTGGCCCTCCTCCCCCGGTTCAGCCTGAGCCGTTTCTGGGACGACACCCGGCGCCACAAAGCAACGAAGTTCAACTGCCCCGTCGCCGCCGGCTACCTCCTGGCCAAGCGGCCGCCCTCGGACCGGGATCGGGACCACTCCCTGAAGATGGTGTTCATCGGCCCGCTCCGGGAGGACCTAGCGGAGGCGTTCGAGGAGCGCTTCGGCATCCTGCCCATCGACGGCTACGGGATGACCGAGTGTCCGAACATCTGCCAGAACCCCCACGACGGAGTGCGGAAGGTCGGCAGCATGGGGACGCCGGCCGTCTTTCCGGACCCTTCCATTCCCCTGACGGAGATGAAGCTGGTGGACGACGACGACCGGGAGGTTCCGGTCGGGACCGTTCCGGTTGGGACCGTCGGCGAAGTCGCGGTGCGGAGCCCTCTTCTCACGTTGGGCTATTACAAGGACCCGGATCGCACGGCCGAGGCCATGAAGGGCGGCTGGTTCCACACCGGGGACAACGCCTACCGGGACGAGGACGGCTACTACTACTTTGTCGACAGGAAGAAGGACGTCATCCGCAGGCGCGGAGAGAACATCTCCTCGGCCGAGGTGGAGCTCGTCCTCTTCTCGCATCCCGACGTGACCGAAGCCGCCGTCATCCCGGTTCCGTCCGAGCTGGGCGAAGACGAGGTCAAGGCCTACATCGTCCCGACCGAGGGCGCGGATTTGAAGCCGGCGTCCATCGTGGAATGGTGCGAAGCCCGCCTAGCCAAATTCAAGGTCCCGCGATACATCGAGATCCGGGAAAGCCTCCCCAAAACCCCGACCCAGAAGGTGGAGAAGTACGTCCTGCGCCGGGAAAAGACCGACCTGACGGAAGGCTGCTGGGATCGGGAGCGGGCAAAGGGGTAAGACGCGCTCAACGGGGGTCCATCGGCCGTGACGAACGACGCGAGCAAAGGGTTCATCATCTACCTCGATACGGGCGGCACGTTCTCCGACGCCGTGGTCGTCGATCCGAGAGGCCGCTTCGTCAGCGGCAAGTCGGCCACAACGCCTGACGACCTGGCTCGATGCTTCTTCGGCTGCATCGAGGACGCCGCCCGCAAGCTGGACACCGGCGTCCGGGACCTTCTCTCGAAAACCCGGATTCTCGGGTTCGGCACGACCGCCGGGACGAACGCCCTGATCACCCGGGTCGGCGGGCCCCGCCTGGGTCTCATCTGCACGCGGGGCGTCGAGGACACCACCCTCATCATGCGGATGGAGGGAAGGTGGGCCGGGCGTCCCCTTCAGGAGACGCTGCACATCGCCGGGACGGACAAGCCTCTCCCCCTCATCCCCCGCGAGCGCATCCGGGGGGTGACCGAGCGGGTGGACAGCAAGGGACGCGAGGCGATCCCCCTGGCCGAAGCGGAAGTCCGCAAGGCCATCGAGGAGCTTCTCGCCGACGGGGTCGAGGGCGTCGCCGTCTGTTTCCTCTGGTCCTTTCTGAACGACGC
>CAYRGS010000125.1:0-9309 GCA_964423875.1 uncultured bacterium | reverse complement strand
GCCTCGCCCCTGATCCGCCAGACGGCCACCCTGGGCGGGAACATCTGCCTCGACAACAAGTGCTGGTACTACGACCAGACCGCCCACTGGAAGGAGTCCCACCACCGCTGCCTCAAGCACGACGGCGACATTTGCCATGTCGTTGTGGGCGGTGACGTGTGCTACGCGATTTCCGGCTCGGATACGGCCCCGGCCCTCATCGCGCTGGGGGCGAAGGTCCGCATCGTCGGCCCGGACGGCGAGCGGGTGATTCCCCTTCAGGCCCTTTACACCGGAATCGGCGAGACCCCCATCGGACTCGCGCCCAACGAGATCCTGACGGAGATTCAGGTCCCGCCGCCGGCGCAAGCGACGGGAAGCTGTTACCAGCGGATCGCCACACGGGGGGCCATCGATTTCGCCTTCGCCTGCGCGGCCGCGGTCGTAACGCTCGACGCCGGAGGAAAGGCCTGCGCGGCCGCGCGCGTCTGCGTGAACGGCGTTTCCATGAAGCCGGTGGACGCGGTCAAAGCCTCTGCGCTCCTTGTCGGAAAGGAGCCGTCCGAAGCGCTCTTCGAGTCGGCCGCCAAAGAGGCCTCCAAGGAATCCCGGCCGTTCAGCGACATCGAGAAGCTGGCCGGATACCGCGGCAAGATGGTCCGCGTCATCGTCCGGCGGGTGTTGGAGGCGGCCTTCGAGGCGGCGGGTTGATGGTTGCGTTCCGTCCGTCGTTTTTCGCGGGAACAGTTGATATAATCACGCGGGATTTTCGCCGGAGCGAATGTCGGTTCATCAAGCCGGGGCCGGAGCGAGTGGCCCCGGGCAAGCTGAAGGAGAGGAGTCAAGATGGGCCTGGATCAAAAGGCCATGGGCGTCCTGAAGCTCTACCTTCGGGACTATCCCATCGAAGACAACCAGTGGCACTTATTCGATAAGTGGGGGGTTCAGGACCAGCCTTGGGCCGCTCGCGAGGGCAAACGGGGACTGGTGTACCGGTATCGGGACGAAGACCCCGAGCTTGTCCGGGCCATCATCGTGAATTACTTCGACCCGCCCAAACCCCTCGCCCCCGGCCAGAAGGCGAAGCGCACGAGTCTGGATGAAGACGAGGACGGCTCGGAGGTGCCCGCTGTCCTGGCCGTCCTGCCTTACATCAATTGCGTCACTTGGCACCCGGAGTCCCAGGATCAGGTCAATCATTTTGTCTTGGAGACCTACCACTTTTTTCATCCGACGGGCACCGGCAGGTATCTTTTCGGGCACAAAAGAAGCGGAATTTCCCATTGGACCGCGGAGCGCTCGGACCTCGGAGGTTCGGATGACGGGCTGGAGCCCTTCGTTCTGGAGCGGCTGCGGGAGATCCAGGACGAGAAGGTCGCGGCCGCCATCGCGGACGTGCATTCTTCCGCTCCACCGGCGGGGGAGAATGAGCTGGAGGCGAGTCTGCGGGACGTTTTTGATTCGACAGACCACATCAAGCCCTACTGGAAGCCCCTCGAGATCTACGAGATGCCCGGTCCTTTCAACCTCGCACTCTTCCCCAATTGATCCGAAGCCGGACGGCGGTCTGAAAGTCCATGGGTCTCCGATTCGCAGGGCCCGCCTGCGGGTTGCCCGCGTTCCCCCCTGGGCGTCGGCCGGTGGATCTCTATTTTTCCCTTGAAAACGGCTATCATAAGGGGGTTTGCTGAAAGCGCTCCTCTGTCTTCGGGGAGCCCCCTGACGCGATGGCGCAAATTCCGAAAGGAGAGTCCGGAATGATCGAGTTCCGAAGCGATGTCGTTGGGAGCCTGTTGCGGCCGGATTATCTGAAAGAGGCCCGGGAGAGGTTTGAGGCCGAGGAGATCGCCCACGCCGAGTTCAAGGGGATCGAGGACCGGGCCGTCAACGAGGCCGTCGCCCTTCAAGCCGACATCGGGTTGGACGTGGTCACCGACGGCGAGATGCGGCGCTACGCCTTTTTCGGCCATCTCGTGGACGCCGTCGAGGGGTTCGACCGGTATGGCGGCTGGGCCATCGCGTTCCGGGACGAGAAGGGCGAGGAGCTGACCTACCCCCGGCCGGTCGTCGTCTCGAAGCTCAAGAGAAAACGCCACCTGTGCGCCGAGGAGATCGCGTATCTCCGGGCGAAGACCGGCGTCCCCGTCAAGGCCACGTTCATCAGCGCCCAGCAGTCGGCGGCTTACCATGACGCGGAAAAGTCCAAGGGGGCGTATCCCACGGTGGACGCCTATCTCGCCGACATCGTGGACATCCTTCGGGGCGAGGTGGAGGAGTTGATCCGACTCGGCTGCCGGTACATTCAGATCGACGGACCCCAATACGCCGCGCTGCTTGACCCGGAGATTCGGGAAGGGTACCGAAAGCGGGGGAACGACCCGGACCGGCTCATCGACACCTGCATCGAGATGGACAACGCGGTCATCGGGGGCCACTCGGAAGCGGTGTTCGGCCTCCACATCTGCCGGGGGAACAACCAGAGCAAGTTCTACGCCAGCGGCGACTACGACCCCATCGCCGCGAAGGTCTTCCAGAAGACCCGCTTCCAGCGGTTCCTGTTGGAGTATGACGACGAGCGCTCCGGGGGATTCAAGCCGCTGGGACAGGTTCCCGATGACCGGACGGTCGTCCTTGGCCTCCTGAGCACGAAAAAGCCCGAAATGGAGGACCGCGAGACGCTCAAGGCGCGCATCGGGGAGGCCGAGCGGTTCATCCCCTTGGAGCGGCTCGCGCTGAGCCCGCAGTGCGGGTTCGCCTCGACGATGGAGGGCAACCTCCTCACCCCCGCCGAACAGGAAGCCAAGCTGCGTCTCGTCGCGGAGACGGCGAAAGAGGTTTGGGGGTAGGCGGACACGGAGCTTGTCCGTAAGAAACCTCCGGAGGTAATGGGGCTTCAGCCCCCGCCTCTCATTGAGACCCAGATCCCCACAACGGGAGCGGAGGCTGAGGGTCAACCAACCCGCGCCTCCGCGCTAGGCCCCTTCGCGAATGGGGAAACCCACGATGGAACATCGCCCCCCCCTCGTCGTAAGATCGGTGAGAAATCCAGGTCAGGCCACGGCAGGGGAGCGCATCGCTCCGTCAAAACATGAGGAGGACCCGGATGGATGAGATCCGATCCGACGTGGTCGGCAGCCTGCTTCGTCCGGATTACCTGAAAGCGGCCAGAGACCGACACGAAGCCGGGGAGATCACCCACGCGGAATTCAAGGAGATCGAGGACCGGGCGGTCGATGAGGCCGTGGCCCTTCAGACGGACGCCGGCCTGGACGTGATCACCGACGGCGAGATGCGCCGGTACGCCTTCTTCGGCCATCTCGTAGACGCCGTTGAGGGATTCGACAAGTGGGGCGGGAAGGCCCTGACCTACCGGAACGAGGAAGGGGAGACGCACACCTTCGGCCGTCCCGTCGTCGTGAGCCGCCTGAAGCGGCGGCGGCACATGTGCGCCGAAGAGTTTGCCTGCCTGCGCGCCAGAACCGGTGGGGGGGGCGGGGGCGGCGTCTGGGTCAAGGCCACGCTCATCAACGCCCAACAGGCCGCGTCTTATTACGAGCCGGAGAAGTCGCGAGTGGCCTACCCGTCGCTGGACGCGTACATGGCCGACCTCGTGGACATCCTCCGGGGCGAGGTGGAGGAACTCTTGCGGCTGGGGTGCCGGATCATCCAGGTGGACGCTCCCCAGTACACCGGCCTGCTGGACCCCGAGGTCCGCGAGATGTACCGCCAGCGCGGAAACGACCCGGACCGCCTCCTCGACGCCTGCATCGAGCGGGACAACGCCGTCATCGAGGGGTTTTCGGGGGTGACCTTCGCCATGCACCTTTGCCGGGGGAACAACCAGAGCAAGTTCTACGCTGACGGCGGCTACGAACCCATCGCGGCCAAGATTTTCCAGAAGACCCGGTTCGGCCGGTTTCTTCTTGAATATGACGACGAGCGTTCCGGCGGTTTTGAGCCGCTCAAGCTGGTCCCCGATGACCGAACCGTCGTCCTGGGCTTGTTGAGTACGAAGACGGGCGCATTGGAAAGCCAGGAGAAGCTGAAGGACAGAATACACGAAGCCGAGCGGTTCATCCCCTTGGAGCGGCTCGCGCTGAGCCCGCAGTGCGGGTTCGCCTCGACGATGGAGGGTAATCTCCTCACCCCCGCCGAACAGGAAGCCAAGCTGCGTCTCGTCGCCGAGACGGCGAAAGAGGTCTGGGGATAGGCCTCGGCAAGGGAGTGCATCGCGCTGTCAAAACGGTAGGAGGACCCGGATGGACGAGATCAGATCCGATGTAGTCGGCAGCCTGCTTCGTCCGGATACCCTGAAAGCGGCCAGAGACCGGCACGAGGCCGGGGAGATCGCCCACGCGGAATTCAAGGAGATCGAGGACCGGGCGGTCGATGAGGCCGTGGCGCTTCAGGACCGCGCCGGGGTGGATGTCATGACAGACGGCGAGCTGAGGCGGTATGCCTTTTTCGGCCCGTTGATCGACTGTGTGGAGGGTTTCGATAGGTACGGCGGAAAATCCATCACGTTTCGGAACGAAGAGGGCGAGACCCACCGGTTTCCGAAGGCGGTGGTTGTGCGCCCGCTCAAGTGTGTTCGACATCTCTGCGCCGAAGGGTTCACCTATCTGCGAGCCCGCCTCGGCGGAACCGGCCGGCTGGGCAAGGCCACGCTCATCAACCCCCAGATGGCCGCGTCCAATTACGATGCCCGGTTTTCGAAGGAAGCCTACCCGACGGTGGACGCCTACCTGGCCGATGTCGTCGATATTCTGCGCGATGAAGTTGCGGAGCTTATCCGTTTGGGCTGCCGGTATATCCAATTGGACGCCCCGATGTACGCCTCCCTTTTGGACCCAGACATGCGGGAGTGGCATCGCCGGTGTGGAAACGACCCGGACCGTCTTCTGGGTGTGGGGATCGAAATGGACAACGCCGTCATCGACGGCCAGAAGGGGGCGTTGTTCGCCCTTCACGTGTGCAGGGGAAACAACCGGAGCAAGTTCTACGCCAGCGGCGGGTACGGCCCGATTGCAAAAGACATTTTCCGCCGAACCCGCTTCGAGCGTTTCCTTCTGGAGTATGACGACGATCGCGCCGGCGATTTCGGGCCGTTGAAGGAAATCCCCGACGACCGAACGGTTGTATTGGGCCTTGTGAGCACGAAGAAGGGGGGCCTGGAATCCAGCCGGGCGCTCAAGGCCAGAATCCGGGAGGCCGAACAATGCATCCCCTTGGAGCGTCTGGCGCTGAGCACACAGTGCGGTTTTGCCTCGACGATGGAGGGCAACCTCATCACCCCCGCCGAACAGGAAGCCAAGCTGCGCCTGGTTGCCGAGACGGCGAAGGAGGTGTGGGGATAAGGGCTTTCGTTGAAACCGCCGGTTCTAATGGGCCGATTTGCGGGAGGGGCGTCTTTCAAAACTGGTTTCGGGCACAGGGTCGCCCGATCCAAGGGCCAACCAACCCGAAGCCGAGGAAATCGCTCCCCGTAACTATCCGTCCAGATGCCGTTCGATTGCGGCCCGAAGGGAATCCGGCGAGAGGGGCCGCCCGCTGTCTCCGAGCAGCCGGGCCAGGATCCCCTCGGCGTTGTCTTTCTGTCCGTCCGCCCAGATTTCCTTCAGTAGCGCGCCCGCCCTCGGGTCGTGGAACCAGGTTTTGCCGAACCGCTCGGTCAACGCCTCGGCGAGGGCCGCCTGGAGCATCCAGGCCCGGAGGTAGTTGGCGCAGTAAAAGTGTGCGTCCACGTCCTCCAGGTAATGGGAGGGGGTGTACCGGATCCGGTTGGCCCGGCCCAGTTTCTCGGCGTACACCTCACCCTTGCCCGAAAGTCCGGCGGATTCGTGGAGGGTGAGCTCGTAGTCGATCTTCGCCGCGTACCGGCGGAGCATGTAGAGCTCGTACAGGTGCTGGTGGCGGAGGAGCCTTTCCGTATCTGCGATCCCCAAGGCCTCACGGAGCCAGCGGCCGTTCAGGAGCAGGTGATCGAACAGCATGGCGAACCCCTCGGTGACGGAGTTATCGCCGAGGAGGCGGTATTCGTAGGGCGCGTCCGGCCGGACCCAGGCGAAGTGGAGGGCGTGGCCGAGCTCGTGGAGGAAGGCGTGGTAATCGTCCATCCCGCCGCGCGGCAGGACGACGAGCATCACCTCGTCCGGTACGTGTAGGGTTGCGCAGAACGCCCGGGGGCTTTTGGTCGGCCGCGCCTCCAGGTCGAGGGTGATGCGCCCGTCCGCCGACAGGTCGAGGCCCATCCTCTTCACTGAAGCGGCCACGGCGCCCGTGATCCCGTCCGGCGGAAAGAGGGCGTCGAACCCTCCGCCCCGGAAGAGATAGCCGGCGTCGTGGCGGGCGGCCTTGTCCAGCTTCGTCCCGATCCCCTCCAGGGCCGCTCCCATCTCGCGCGCATAAAGGGTTTCGGTCGCTTCGAGAAAGGCCCGCATAGCGTCCCGGACGGGTTCGAGGGGGTAGGACTTGATCGTCCCGAGCATGTCCAGGTAGGAGCTGTAGCCGAGCTCCCCGGTCAGGGCGTGTAGGTCGTGGTGGAGCGGTTCGAGAAATTCGTTCTTTTTGAGGACGACGGCGCGCCGGGCGTCTTCGAGCCGCCGGCGCGTCTCCCGGTCGGGCTCGTTGAGCATCCGGACGGCGGAGGCCCGGAAGGGGAGCTTCTCGCCGCCGGGGAGCTCCACCTCCGCCGCGGCCTCGAAGTTCTCCGCGTCTTCCCGGAGCTTCCGCGTGCGGTTGGAGATGTAGGCGAGGGTGACGGATTCCAAAAGCAGCTTCAAGCGATGGCGGGACTCGCGGCCCTCCGCCGACTGGACGGCTGAGCTCAGCGCGTCCACCGCTTCGTGGGTGAAGAGGTCAGCGTACGCTTCGTAAACGGCCGCGTACGAGACCCGCTCCTTCAGCCCAGCTCGGCCTTCGTAGGATTCGCGGGAGAGGGCCTCGGAGAATCCCTCCATCCGGCTACGGTATTTATCCAGGTCCATTGGAATCCACAGATTTCACGGAATGCACAGATATTAATCCGCAGATTACGCAGATTGTGTATGGAACGCCCGAGGAATTTTGGACTTATTGACCCTCTCGAAAATCTGATGACACCGATGGACAGACCGTTAACGGCTTGCTGGAGGAGTAAGTCAATCATTTACTTGTGTTTTGATCTCAGCCAAACTTCCGCCAAAAGGCGAACTGTTGTTCATGAGATAGGGGCCGCTCAATTTGAGAAGGCCTCCGGAACATTTTTGCGAATCGCCTCGGCGGTTTGATTGAGACGGGCGACGGCATCATCGAGATTGAACCGCGTGCACTTCCCATCCCGGTAGAGAATCTCGCCCTCGACAACCGTTAAACAGGCGTCCCGGCCGCTTCCCGTATAAACCAGGGAGTCCACCGGATGGTAGACCGGAGTCATGCCGGGCGCGATCCGGAACGCGGCAACATCGGCCACCCACCCCTTCTCGAGCCGTCCCAATTTTTCCAGGCCCAGGATTTTTGCCCCACCCTCGGTGGCCATCCGAAAGACATCGCGGGCACTGATAATTGTCGGATTGATCGTGTGGACCCGGTGGAGCAGGGCGCCGGCCTTCATCTCCGCCACCATGTCGAGGCTGTCGTTGCTGGCCGGACCGTCGGTTCCGATACCCACCGAGATTTCCAACTCCAACATTTTCGGCACGTCGGCCACGCCCGAAGCCAGAATCATATTGGACGACGGATTGTGCACAATATGGGCGCTTTCACCCGCCACCATCGCCAATTCTTCTTCTTCCGCCCAAACGGCATGGGCGATCAAGGTCCGATCATCCAGCAGGCCGAAGTGGTGGGCCTGGGCAATCTCGCCTAGGTAGCCCTCCCGCCGCGCCGCCCGGGCCATCCCTTTGGTTTCATTGAGGTGCGTCTTGAAGCGGGTGCCGTAATCCAGTGACATATCCTTCAGGCGCTTCAGCATCTCCCCCGTGCAGGAGAAGATTCCGCTCGGTCCCAGCCAAGGGGTTACGCGCTCCTTCCCGCTCCACCTCTTGAGGAATTCCTCGGAGGCTTTGATATCTTCCTCTTTGGTTCGGTTCTCGCCGGGGTCGATGGTGGACCGGTTCGTCGAAGCCCGGGCCACCGCGCCGCGGATGCCGGTTTGCAGGTAGGCTTCGAACTCTCGGTCGGCATGGAACCGGGCGTAATTGGTCAACTGCTCGATGACAGCCGTTGTCCCCTGTCTGAGGGAGTCCCCCAATGCGACCAGCGCGGCATGGTAATAATCATCACCCTGCATGAACCGATCAACGGGATAGATCGACTTGGCGAGCCAACCTTCCGTGCCCCAATCTTTGCCGAGACCTCGGGAGGCGATTTCATAAAGGTGATTATGTGCGTTGATGAGGCCGGGTGTAACCATGCAGCCGGATAAGTCAATGGACTCCTCGGCCGCATGCCGCCGGTTCAGTTTGTCAGAAGGGCCTATGTCTTTGATAATGCCATTTTCAATGTAAAGAGCGCCCCCGCGGAGAAAAGCGTCCGCACCTTGCACAAGGAAGTCGGCACCATGAAGCAGTAAAGATGACATGCAAGGTCACTCTGGGGTAGCCATGACGCCACGGTTGTCAATCAGTCATCCGCAGGAAATCTTCAGAATTATTAACAATGGCCAAATCCTAAGGAATGCTGGATTAGAAGTCAACCTTGAGGGCTCATGGTCCACTCGCCCCCATAAACGTCCAGGGGAACACCCTGTATCCACCCATTCGAAATCCTCCTTTCAGCAAAGTGGTTCATCCACAATCAGTTCCCTCCATAACAGGCCGCTTGGTATCTATAATTGTGAGAAATGCGGGCTCGTACTCGCTCACGGAGAAGTGGCTAGATATTTGTTAGACAGAACAATAAAATGGGTTATGGAACTCGCCGTAATCCATGGATTTAATTGGTGGCGGGGCCAGGATTCGAACCTGGGACCTTTGGGTTATGAGGGTAACGGAACTCGGAAATGTGTGCCACTCGGTGCTAACCAGTCCAGTAAATACGCGGTTTCCGCCCTCCCCTTTTGGCACTGAGTGGACACGGCGGAAACCTTTTCACGGACAAAACACGGACAATTTTCGGGTCCCTATTTCTCGAGAGCGAAGGGGTGGGTCCCCCACTTCGTCGCCGATCATTAATAATGGATTCCGCGCTATGAATGCAGGGACAAAAGGGCAACCTTCCCGGCGGCCCCTCTTCTGATATGCTGAAAACTGTCCTTTCGATACCTCAAACCGGTGGGTGTACGCGAAAATGGGCGTGATCAAAAAAAGACTGCTTTTCCTTCCCCTTCTTCTATCCCTGCTTCTCGTTCCA
>CAYRGS010000124.1:0-9331 GCA_964423875.1 uncultured bacterium | reverse complement strand
ATCGAGGTCATGAAGTAATCCCAGACCAATATCGACACGGAGGCCATCACAACTGACTCCGTCGTCGCCCGACTCACGCCCTCCGCACCGTGGCTCGCTGTATAGCCTTTATAACACGCAATCCACGTCAGCAACAACCCGAAGCTGATGGATTTCAGAATTCCGCTGTAGACGTCTTTCCAAACCACACTTGCCTTCATTTGCCCGAAAAAAGCCCCCTCGCTGACTCCCAGGAGCTTGACGCCGACGACATACCCGCCGCCGATCCCCACCACGTCGAAAATCGCGCAAAGCAACGGAACGGCAATCAGGGCCGCCAGGACTTTCGGCACAACAAGATAGCGGATCGGGTTCACCGCCATGGAGAACAAGGCGTCGATCTGTTCGGTGATGGTCATGATGCCAATCTCGGCCGTCATGGCCGAACCCGCCCTAGCCGTCACCATCAGGGCGCAAAGAACCGGGCCCAGCTCCCGAATCAGACTCAACGCGACGGCCGATCCCAAAAGCCCCTCGGACCCGAACTGGCGAAGGGTGTAATAGCCCTGAAGGCCGATAACCATCCCGGTGAACAGGGCCGTCAGCGTAATGATCCCAATGGACCGAACACCGATGAAGTGGATCTGCTTGAGAACGAGGCGGGGACGAAACGGGGGGAGGAAGAACCCCCGCAAAACATCGAAGAGAAAGATGAACATCCGCCCTATTTCTTGGAGGACGGAGATGCCGGCCACGCCCAGCCGCCGGATCAGGCCGAAGGGATTGAGACCCATGCGTATCTCTGATGAAGGCTCGCGCCCGCTCCTTTCTCGGGAAGCGATCATGGCAAGGGGCCTTCAAACGATGGGGGGTGAGAGCCGAAAATCGAACTGCTCAGCCCCGATGGGCCCTCTTCGGAAACCGAACGCTCCACTCTGGGTTTCCCTTATTCTACCCGGTCCCAGCTTGAAGAACAAATCTTCGCGGGGGTAGTTTTCCCGGAAGCACTCGCATCCCCGCTCATGCGGGAGCCAGATTTTTCAGGCCCCTGACTCATGGAGCCTCCTCTCCGATTCCCCAGACGCGAGACCAGATCTCCCACACGAAGATGAGCGCCCCCACGGTCTGGGCAATTCCGGAAAGGGCCAAGATTCCGCCCAACACGCCGCCGGCCCCCCTCGCGGTCAGGGGTTCGACCACCATGCGGATGCCCAGGCCGCCGTACACCAGCCAATAGCTGGCCCCAAGGCCAAGCCTTCCTGCGTATCTCCCCCGTCCGCCTTCGAACCGCTTCTTGTCCAGGGGGGTACATCCAGTAAGCGACCCCCATGACCAGCCAGCCCACCGTGCACGCGTGCGCGACGATGAATCCCCAGGGGGCGTCCATCTTTCCGAACGATTGGTATGTCAACAGCATCCCGCCCGACACAAAGGTCAGGACAAAAAACACGAGACTGGTCTTGACGAACAACCGGCTCACGATTGGCATCGGTCAGTTCTCCCCCCCTCAGCCGGAAGCGGATGAGCCTCGAATTCATCAAACCGCCGATTCACCCAAAATCACAAAACGAAACCCTCAAAACCCAAAACCCCTATATAATGGACCAAATGTCTCTTCCGAACCACAAGGCGGGTCCCGCTTTGAGTGGGGTTACGCGCCCCAGAGTTCCAACAGCGGAAAGAATTCGCCCCCCGGTTCGAGAGGGAAAGGAACTCAAAATCCGGTCCCCGAATCCGGCGGACCGGGCGCATCACCTCAAGGAGAGTCACCATGGGTGAATTTGCAAAAGTCGCGACGGTCGATGAGCTTTCGGAGAACACAGCCAAGCTTGTGGAAGCGGGGGGCAAGCGCATTGCTCTGATCCGCACGGAAAAGGGTTACTGCGCCATCGACGACGCCTGTCCCCACCGGGGAGGACCGCTGTCCGAAGGCGAGGTGGAAGATAACGAAGTGACCTGCCCCTGGCACGGGGCCCGGTTCAACGTCGAGACCGGCGATGCCCTCAGCCCGCCCGCGCCGTCCGGCATCTCATGCTACGCGATCCGCCTCGAGGGCGACGAAATCTTGATCGAAGTCTGAGATAAAACTCGTGGGGATTCGGGCCGGCTCTACAGGACCAGCCCTTGCCGGCGCGCCTGGCTGGAGAAAACCGTCACGGGAGAATCCGTGAACAAGCGAGATCCGCAAATCGCCCGAAACTATCACGAAGGGACCAAACACTCCCCTCAAAGCATCCGGGCGGACCCCCATCCCCTCGACTGGGAAAACCAGCCGCTGCCTTTCAAGGTGTATCCGGGGCTGGACTCCATCCCTTTCCCGACGAATCTCCCGCCTTCCGAAATGGGAGCCCTGTCGGCCCTCTCCTACGCCGGGACCGGACCGCCCGCAAACCGGATTCCCGACCTGAAAACCTTGGGACGGCTTCTCCTGCTCTCGGCCGGGATCACCAAGAAACGGAGTTACCCGGGAGGCGAGATGTACTTCCGGGCCGCCGCCTGCACTGGGGCGCTTTATCACATCGATCTCTATCTGGTCTGCGGCGATCTCCCCGGCCTCGACGCGGGCGTCTACCATTTCGGTCCACAGGATTTCGCGCTCAGCAGGCTCAGATCCGGCGACCACCGCTCCTGTCTGGTCCGCGCCGCCGGGGAGGAGCTGTCGGTGAGATGGGCTCCCGCAATCCTAGTCTCCGCTTCGACCTATTGGCGAAACGCCTGGAAGTATCGCGCCCGAGCCTACCGGCACTGCGGGTGGGACAACGGAACCATCCTCGCGAACCTCCTGGCCGCGGCCGCCGGCTACAGCGTTCCCGCCAAGGTGGTCTGCGGCTTCGTGGACGATGAGGTGAACCGTCTTCTCGATCTGGAGGAGGGACGTGAGGCGGCCCTCTCCCTGATCCCGCTCGGCGGGGCGGAAAGTCCGCCGGCCGAACCCCTCCCGGAACCACCTGAGATCCGCCCCCTGAATCTGGAAACCCTCCCGCTCTCGGGGCGACGGGTCGAGTATCCGACCATCGGCGAGATTCATGCGGCCTCCTCGCTGATCTCGGGCGCTGAGGCCGCCGCCTGGCGCGGGAAGACGCCGGCGTCGGAGCCGGCGCCAGCCGCGGGAAAGACATTTCCCCTGGAACCCGCGTGGAGCCTCGGGGATGTGGACGACCGCCTTGGCGAGGTCATCATCCGGCGGGGGTCCAGCAGAGCGTTCGCCCGCGATCCAATCTCCTTCGAGCAGCTCTCGACCACGCTGGACCGGGCAATCACCGGCTTCCCCGCGGACTTTCTGGACCCACCCGGCGTCCTTCTGAACGATGTGTACCTCATCGTTCACGCCGTGGAGGGAATCCCCCCGGGCCAATACGTGTATCACCCGAAGGAAAAGATCCTCGAGCTCCTGGAAGCGGGGGATTTCAGGAGCCGGGCCGGACACCTCGGCCTAGGGCAGTCGCTGCCCGCGGACGCCGCCGTGAACGTCTATTTCCTGCTGCACCTGGAGCCGGTTCTGGAGCGCTTCGGGAACCGGGGGTACCGGGCAGCCCAGCTCGAAGCGGGAATCCTCGGCGGAAGGCTCTACCTGGCCGCCTACGCACAGGGGCTCGGGGCGACGGGGCTGACCTTTTTCGACGACGACGTGACCGCGTTCTTCTCGCCCCACGCTCAGGGAAAGGGCGTGATGTTCCTCGTGGCACTCGGACACAAGCGGAAGCACCGGACTCAGTGATGGCGTTTCATCGGTTCCCCGCCCCCCCGCTTACCTGTTGGGGATTTAACCGGTAGAATAGAAATGACGCCCGGCTTTCCACCGACCGGTAGGCTGGGCATCTTGCCTGGCCGGAAAGGACAAGGCCGGCCTCGATATACAAACCCATTTACGAGACGCTATATCAACGGGGAGATTCGCCATGTACATTCCGCAGATCACACCCGAAGACGCACACGGCCGGATGCACCGCGAGGAGAAGGAGCGCTACATCGACGTCCGGTCTATCCCGGAGTTCACCCAGGGACACCCCGAGGGGGCGGTGAACATCCCCGTCCTGCATTTCGACGTCGAGCGAGGGGGCATGGTAGAGAACCCCGATTTCTTCAAGGTGGTCAAGGCCAACTTCCCTAAGGACGCCAGGCTGGTGATGGGCTGTCAGGTGGGGATGCGCTCCCAGAAGGCCGCCGAGATCCTCGTCCAAGGGGGATATCAGAACGTGGCCAACATCCAGGGAGGATTCGGCGGGATGAAAGACGAGTCCGGCCGGACCCTCGCCCCGGGCTGGACGGAGCTTGGCCTCCCGGTAAGCGAGGACAACGGAGACGGCGTGAGCTACGAGTCCCTGGTGGCGAAGGCGGAGGGGTGAAAACCTGTAGCCTCGATTTCGCTTTTGGTGATTGCCCTGCCCGCTAGGAGGGAAACGGTGATTTGACCACTAAAGATAATGCCAGTCTCAAACAAAAAATGGAGGTTACCCCAACCTACCAAATCCCCTTCTCCTCCAGCAGCTTGACGATCTCCAACCGTTTGTGCTTCAGCGTGGTGGTCTTGGGGAGCTCCTGGTCCATGACGCCGAACTTCTGGACGCGCTTGTAGTCGGCTAGGCGCGATGAAGCGGCTTTGACCTCTCGCGCGATGATCTCTTCCTCCTGATCCGTCTCGCCCCGGTCCTTGAACGCGTCCTCGTTCGGGACGATGACGGCAAACACTTCCTCGCCGCCCTTCTGCGACTTTCTGCCGAGAACGCACACCTCTTGGAAGTACGGACTCTGCATCAACTCTTCCTCGACCTCCTCGGGATAGATATTCTTGCCCGCCTCGGAGACGATGACGCTCTTGGACCGCCCGCAGATGGAGAGGTATCCGTCCCCGTCCAGTCGGCCGATGTCCCCCGTGTGGAACCACCCGTCGACCAGCACCTCCGCCGTCTCCTCGGGGTTCTCGAAGTAGCCCAGCATCACGTTCGGCCCGTGGATGAGCACTTCTCCCTCCCCCGGTCCGGCCCCCTCGACGGGTCCCAGCTTCACCTCTACTCCCGGCACCGGGGGTCCCACCGTGCCGATCTTGTTCTTCCCCGGAGGATTCACGTTCGTCACCGGAGAGGTCTCCGTCAGGCCGTACCCCTGAAGGACCTCCAGACCCAAGACCCGGAGGTCGCGCTCGACGTTGGGGTCCAGGGCCGCGCCGCCGCTGAAGAAATACCGGAAGCCCTCGCCGAATCGCTTCCGGATGGCACCGAAAAACACCTTCCCCAACCGGAGTCCCATCCTCAGGCCCGCCCGGCTCACCCCGAAGAGGACCCAGAACAGAAACTTCCGGACGCCCGTCTGCTTTTCCACTTGGTTGAAGATGTTCTTGTGGAACAGCCGCACCAGCGCGGGGACCACCAAGCAGACCGTGATCTCCCGCTCGGCCAGAGCGGCCGAGATGGCTCGGGGCGAGATTACGTTCAGGTAAAAAACCTTGACGCCCTTGGCGAAAGGCGTCAGGAACCCCGCCGTCAACTCGAACGTGTGATGGAGCGGAAGGATCGAGAGCAAGTTGCCGCCCGTCTCATAGATGCAAAGGTCCAGGACGGACTGCACGTTACTCGCCAGGTTTCGCTGAGAAAGCATCACCCCCTTGGGGACGCCAGTCGTCCCCGAGGAGAAGGGAATGACAGCGACCGCGTCGGGGTCGGGCGGCGGGATCTCGGGTGAGTCCTCGCGCGCCGGCCCGAAGCCAGCGTCATCCATGGAGACGATGTGCTCGAGGGCGGGAGCGGACGGACGCGCTTCGGCGAGGGTCTCTTCCACCTCCGCACCGGCGACACAGACCCGGGCCCCCGAGCGGGACAGGATGTTCGCCAGCTCCGCGGGCTTCAGCCGGATGTCGAGTGGAATGACCACCGCGCCGGCCAGGAGAACGCCGAAGAAAGCAATCCCCCATTCGGGCCGGTTATCGGACAGGACCCCCACCTTGTCGCCAGGACAAACGCCCAGGCCAGAGAGCTGCCAAGCCACCCCGCGGCTCTTCCGAGCGAACTCGTCATACTTGAACGCAAGAACCTTCCCCTCCCCACCCTCCCGCTCGGAAACGGTCCGGTCCGCGAACGCGCGCGCGCTCTCCTCGAAGACCTCGATCAGGGTATCCGCCATGACGGGCCGCCTCCCTCAACCGGGAATTTCCTCGGAGACCGCCCGGGGCGGGGCGGCGTTCTCGCGCAGACCCTTCACAACACGCTCGGGACTGATCGGCAAGCGCGTCACCCGGACGCCCGAGGCGTCGTAGACAGCGTTGGCAAGGGCGCCCAGCGTGCAGATAATGGGCGGCTCTCCAACCCCCCGGACGCCATAGGCGCCTTCCGGCGCCGCCTCCTCGACGATGACGGGAACCACATCGAACGCGTCCTGCGCGGTGGGCAGGATATACCCGTCCAGGTCCGGGTTCAAGATGCGGCCGTCCTCGATTTTCAGCTCCTCCATCGTCGCGTATCCCATCCCCTGCAAAACCGCGCCTTCGATCTGGCCCTCGATGCTGAGGGGGTTGATGGCAAACCCCACGTCCTGGGCGGAGACGACCCGGAGGATCTCCACCTCGCCGGTCTCGGGGTCCACCGCCACGTCGACGACCTGGGTGACGTAGATGGGCGCCGCGGGCAGGTTCGGGGAGACTCCATGCCCGAAGATGGGGCCGCGGATCGACTTGGCCGCCGAGAGGACCTCCTCGAGCGAAATGCTGAGCTCGGAGGAGGAGCGGACCGTCACCCGCCCGTCCGCCAGGACAAGGTCCTCCACGTGGGCCTCGAGCTTTGCGGCCGCGGTCTCCAGGATTTGTTGCTTGGCCGAGAGGGCGGCCTGTTGGGCCGACGTGCTCAAGGCCCGGGTGACTTGGCTGCCGCCGCTTCCCGGCGACCAGGACCCCGAGTCGGTGTCCGCCGTAACGATGCTAACCCGGTCGAACCCCAGGCCCAGCTCCTCCGCCACCACTTGGGCGATGGACGTGCTCGAGCCCGTGATGTCGATCGAACCCGTGATGACCCGCGCCGTGCCGTCGTCATCCAGACGGACGCTGCAACTCGCCGCGCCGGCGGGGCCTTTCCAGAAGCTACTCGCCACGCCCCGGCCGTAGAGACGCCCGTCCCCGTTCTTCAGGGGCGGACCCGCCGCCTCCCGCACCCGGTCCAGGGTTTCCGGGAGGCTGATGTTGAAGTCCAGCTTCCCGTCCAGCCCTTCATCCCCGCGCCGCAGGGAGTTCCGCGCCCTCAGCTCGAAGGGGTCCAGCCCGGTCCGGCGCGCCAGCTCGTCCATCTGGCTTTCGGTCACATACGTCAGCTGAGGGCCGGCGGGCGCGCGGACGATGCTGCAACTGGGCTTGTTCGTGTAGACCGCGTAGACGTTCACCCGCGCGTTCGGAACCCGGTAAGGACCCACGGCCATCTGGGCCCGGGTGTTGGCCATGTTGGGGGCGAAATCGGCGTACGCGCCCGTGTCCATGTAGAAATCAACCTCCCGGACTAGAAGGTTGCCTTCCCGGTCGGCCCCCAGCCGGGATCGGGTCACCGTCGGGTGACGCGGGGTGCTCCCCTCGGTGTCTTCCTCCCGGCTCAGAAGGATTTTCACCGGCCGGCCGGCCGCCGCGGCCAGAAGCGCCGCCAGGGGCTCGATCAGGACCGGCATCTTCGCCCCGAATCCCCCCCCAACCGCCGTCGGGATGATGTTGACCTTCTTGAGAGGCAGTCCCATCACCCGGGCCGTTTGATCCCGGCAGGCGTAGGACCACTGGGTGGTGGTCCAGATCGTCACATTTCCCGTCCGGTCGGCCGATGCCAGGGCCGCGTGCGGCTCGATGTACCCCGCTTGGACCCCGTGGGTGTAGAACTCGCCCTCGATGATGATCTCCGCCCGTTCCCAGGCCGCGTCCGGGTCGCCCACGACATCGGTCTTGACGGTGCAGATATTGGCTCGCCTCTCATAAACCTTCGGCCCCTCGTACTGAGCAAACTCCTCATGGAGGAGGACCTTCTCCTCGGCCGCCGTTTCGACGGGATCGTACAGCGCCGGAAGCTCCTCGAACTCGACCCGGATGAGTCCGAGGGCGGCTTCGGCCGTCTCGTCGTCCTCCGCCGCCACGAGCGCCACCGGGTCGCCCACGTGGCGGACCTTTTCGAGGGCCAGCGCGCGCCGATCCTTGATGATCGTACCGTAACGGACGTCGGGGATGTCGCCGCCCGTCAGGACAGCATGGATGCCCGGAAGGCTGCGGGCCGCCTCGACATCAATGCTCACGACTCGGGCGTGGGCCAGCGGGCTCCGCAGGATCCGTCCCACAAGCTCTCCGGGCAGGGAAACATCATCGCCGAACACAGCGGTCCCCAGGGCTTTCTCAGGTCCATCCAGCCGCGGCAGCGGCTTGCCGACCATTGTGTAACCCCCATCGGAACCGCGCAGAGCCTTCGTCTGGGTCATCTCATCCCCCGGTTTTCTTTCGAAATCTAGAGAAGAGGAGCTGAAATCGGTTTTGGGACCCAAGCGCGCCGCGGCCGGCCGCCGCGCGCTCCTCCCAGGCAAAGATGATAACACAGGAATCGGGCGGTCCGAAGCCCGTGATAACCGGTTTGGATGGATAAGGGACAGACAGCGGCGGGTGCGGGAGAAGCAGATTTCCGAATGGGCGGCAAACCGAACAAGGCTGTGGGTGTCCCGGCCCGGCGCTTCGCTCCCCGCCATCGGTCGGGGGGGACACCCGCGGAAGACGCCGCCACCGGGGCCGGGGCCCCACAACCTCATTCTTCGTTCCCTAAGGATACGTCCCGGCGGAACGCAAAAACATAATCCGCGTCATGTATCGAAATCTCTCCGGCAATGAGCCGTTTTTGAACAAAGGGGGACGCCGCGCCGGCAAGACACCCCTTTGGCTCCGTGCTATATTTCAAAGAAGCTGGATCGGACCCGAGGCTGTCTGTAGATATGGGACCCAAAGGGGAAACCACCCCATCGAAATCGATGAACCCGGCGCCCCGATGACCTGCGGAGGAAGAGCGTTGCCGACCGCGAGCGAAGAAAAACTCCTGCTGACCCGCCTTGTCAAAGCCGGTGGCTGAGGGAGCAAGATCGGTCCCGAGGACCTTCGAGCGGCCCTGGAAGGGTTGCCTTGCTTCACCGACCCGAATCTTCTGTTCGGCACCAACGCCGGAGACGATACGGGAGTCTATCGACTCCGCGAAGACTTGGCCATCGTCCAAACAGTGGATTTCTTCACCCCCATCGTGGACGACCCGTACGACTTCGGGGCCATCGCCGCCGCCAACGCGTTGAGCGATTGTTTCACCATGGGGGCTCGCGTGGTGACGGGACTGAACCTCGTGGCCTTTCCCTGTCATCTCGGTCTGGA
>CAYRGS010000123.1:9093-9415 GCA_964423875.1 uncultured bacterium | reverse complement strand
TGGCTTACTGGAGTTCAGATATATCTCAGGAGCAAGAAGGTGAACTGCCCCTTATCTGTACTTCACAGCGCGTGGACCCAATACGGTAAGGAAAGAAGAGGCCAATAGGTAAAAGGACACACCGGTTGGGGTCACACACGTTTGCGGTGAGGTCTTGAATTATCCGTTTACGACTCCGTACGGTTGACGATTTTGTTGATCGTCGTGTCGTACACGCCTAGGCGTCTGCTGAATTTTGCTATGACACCCCCGGATTCAGAATGTCCACTCAGTCGAAACACCGGATGACGACGGCACATATGGTGATTGAAGATCCCGAAAG
>CAYRGS010000123.1:0-9083 GCA_964423875.1 uncultured bacterium | reverse complement strand
GCTTGCGGATCTGCCCCCAACCCGCATCGATACCAATCACAGTCACAAATGGCAGGTCGTGACGAAGCGCTGCTTCGTCGCCGTATCGGCCCCGGAGGCCGTCCGCGGTCAAGCGACGGACATCCAAGCCGCGCTCCAGCGGCGCCGGGAGCTGCCCGGAATCCGGTGGTTGAAACCCGACGCCTTTCACATCACCTTGAAATTCCTCGGGGACGTGCCGATCGAAGACATTCCCTACATCGCCCAACAACTCTCCATCGTCGCGCAAGGGTGCCGCCCCACGCAAACCCGGCTGGACCGCCTCAGGGTCTTCCCCAACGCCAAGCGGCCCCGCGTCCTGTGGTGGGGATCGGACCCGGAAGCCGTTCCGGCCGAGTTCCGCGCCGTCCATTTCCACGTCCAGGAGGCCCTCCACCTGTTGGGTTTCGAGAAAGAGGACCGGCCCTTTCACCCCCACCTCACGCTGGGCCGCATCCGGGACAACGTCAACCCAGGCCGGGTGGCGGAGGCTATCCGTGAGATCGAGAGCGGGCTTGAAGCGGATTTCCCCATCCGGCACATCGAGTTGATGGAAAGCCGTCTCCATCCCCAGGGGGCGGTCTACGAGACGCTGGTCGAGGTGGCCATCGAAGAAAAAACCGGCGGGGAGAGCGCGGCGGTGGATTAAGCCGACCGGCGGGAGTCCCGGCCGCCGCCTCCAACCCCCTGTCTTGCGTGCGCAACGGGCCAGTGTTAGCATGAGATTAAGCGTTGAATTCCAATAAGTTGTGAAACCCGCGCGGGGAGAAAGCAAACTCATGGAAACAACGGACGCCGGCGCGGCCCTCATCAAGAAGGTCCGCGTCGGAGATTTCGGAAACAACATCTACGTCCTGATCTGCAAGAAGACAAACGACAGCGTCATCGTGGACGCCTCCTTCGAGGCCGACAAGATCCTGGCCGCCGCCGAGGGGACGAACGTCCGTTACATCCTGATGACGCACTGCCACTCCGACCACGTCCAGGCGCTGGATGAGGTGAAAGCGGCGACGGGCGTTCCGGTCGGTATCCCCCCCGTGGAGGCCGCTCACTTCGGCATCCAGGGCGACTTCGACATCAACGACGGCGACACGATCCGGTTCGGAGAGTGCGAGGTCGGGGCCTTCCTGGCCGGTCCGGGGCATTCCCCCACGGGCACGGCGTTCCTCCTGTCCGGCGGACACTGCATCGTCGGAGACGCGGTCTTTCCCGGGGGGCCGGGGCGGACCAACAGCCCGGAAGACTTCGAGGTCCTCGTGGACAACGTTCAAAAGCGGGTGTACACGCTGCCCGACGAGACGGTCCTCTATCCCGGACACGGCGACAACACGACCGTTGGCGATTCGAAAAAAGAGTACGCCGTCTTCGCCTCGAAAGAGCGTAGCGGCCCCGTCTACGGCGACGTTCTCTGGTCGGAATGATCGGTGTCCAATCCCGCCAACGACCCCCCGGCGCGCGAGGACGTGGGCGCCCGAGCCGACGGCGAGCAGGCTGGCGAGTGGCCCTACGTCGGCAAGCCGCGCGTCTACGCGCCGCTGTCTCCGTGGACGCGGTTCCAGGGCGGGGGGTTTTACGTGATGCTCTTCACGGTCTTCGGCATCTGCTGGACCCTCCTCTGCGGAGCGGGGATATATTACGGGATGCGCAACGTGGCCGTTGTGAAGGGGATCGGGTTCTGGGACGCCGTAAGGGTTCGCTCCGGCACAGGGCTTTGGCTCTGGATCCAGGTCTGGCTCTATCCCGTCTTGTCCACACAGATCGCGTCGAGCCTCATTCGGCTCTATTACAAGCGGAAGGGCAGACCACTCCACCCGTCCTTATCGCCCGGACCCGTCGAGCCCGTCAAGCGGTGAGCACCGGAAACCTTCGAATGGGACGCAAACAGGGAAAGAGGCTGAAGGCCGGTCACATCGTCTGGGGCTTTTTGACATTGCTCTCCGTGGCCTTCATCGGGTCCGGAATCGGCCCAGTCGAGCTTTTGGGAGACGCTCTCCTTGCCCTGTGCCTCATCAAGGCGGGTCTCAAGGCGCACGGCCACGTCATCGGCGGGAGGAGGAGGGGGGGACGCACGCGGCGTCCACGGTTCGCGTCGAAAGGGGCGGCCTCTCCCACCCGGCCCCCGGGAAACCTTGATTCGGCGTAGACCCGGCGGCTTTTTTCGGCGGGCGGCGCCTCCGCAATCCTTTCGCGCCAAAGGCAATCATCCAGGTTTGACGGTTCTCTCGACTCCCCCTCAAACGCGAGGCGTCCCGGCCGGCCTAGAGGCCCGGGGCGAGACCGACCCCAGGGTCTTCGGCCCATGATCGGTTGCCTCATCCTCGTCGGCCTGCTCATCAGCGCGGCCATCGGGAAGAAACCGGGGGCTTTAATCTACCTGTTCGGGGCGGCCCTGTACCTCGCCCTTCGGAACTGGTCGGAAAGGTCCCAGGCCCCCGCCGCCGAGGAAGAGAAACCCTTCGCGGGCTACGAAAGCCCGGCGGATTGGAGGCGAGCGAAGCGGATCGAGGGGCGGCTGGCTTGGGGCGGTGCGGCGGTCCTGGGTCTTGCGTTGTATACCTATTTCACCCGGTGACTCTCCGCCGGGTGCTCAAGTTCGTCGAAAAGACGGCGCGGCGGCATCAGGAGGCGGTCTCCGCCAAGTCCGCGCGCATGGCCGCAGCCAACTCCGGCGGAAAGCGCACAGGGCGCATATCGGGGGTCAGAAAGGCGTGGACCGTGAAGCCCTCGGCCAGCGTCTTGCCGTCTTCGTCCCGCGCGGTGTAGTCGATCCGGACGCGGGTCCGACGGACCTCGCTCACCCGGGCCTCAACGGAAACCCGGTCCTCGTATCGGGCGGCCGCCCGATACCGGCAGCCCGCCTCCGCGACCAGCATCCGGTAACCCTCTTCCTCCAGCCTCCGGTACGAAAATCCCAACTTCCGGATCAGGTCCGTTCGGGCCACCTCGAACCCAATCCAATAAACCGCGTGGTGGGCCACGCCCATCTGATCGGTTTCGGCGTAGCGGACAACGACCTCGGATACGCGGGGAGACAAGCAGCCGGCTCCCTCAGATGAGCAGGAGGGAGGCCGTCGTAAAGTAGATCAGCGCGCTGACGATGTCGATGGTCGTGGAAACGAAGGGCTGCGTCGCCACGGCCGGGTCGATGTGGAGCCAGGTGAAGGCCAGCGGGACCAGGACGGACCACACCGCCGCGGCCACGATTCCGATCAGGATGGCCAGACCAACCGTCGGGCCGAGCCACGGCGTTTCCGAGTAGAGCAGGGCGGTGATGCCGCCCAGCAGGATGGCGATGGCGAGCCCCAGCAGGACCCCCACTTGGAACTGCTTCCAGATGATCTGGATCCACTGCGCGGGGTTCAGCCGCCCGGTAGCCAGCCCCCGGACCAGGACGGTCACCGACTGGTTGCCCACAATCCCCCCCATCCCCAGGATCAACGGCATGAAGGCCGCCAGGTAGACCCGGTCCGAGATGAGCCCGGAGAAACGGGCGATGACTTGGGCGGTCAGCATCCCCACGACCAGCCCGACCAGAAGCCAGGGGAGACGGTAGCGCGCCACGCGGAAGGCCGAGCGGGTCAGGATCTCCTCGTCGTGGGTGCCGGCCATCTTGAGAATGTCCTCCGTGGCCTCGGCCCGGAGGACATCGATGACGTCGTCCACCGTGACGATCCCGACCAGGCGGTTCTCGTGGTCCACAACCGGGACCGCCAGCAGGTCATACCGGGAGACGAGCCGCGCGACCTCCTCCTGGTCCGTGTCGGTGGACACCCGATAGACATCCTCCCTGCTCATGCCCTTGAGGGTGGCTTCCGGGGGGGCCAGGAGGAGGTCGCGCAGGGAGATCACGCCCTCCAGGTGATTGTCTTCGTCCACCACGTAAATGTAGAAGACCGTCTCGGCCTCACTTTCCTTCCGGACGCGCGTGATGGCCTCGCCGGCCGTGATGGCCTCGTGCAGCGCCAGACAGTGGGGCGTCATGATCCCGCCGGCGGTCTCCTCCCCGTACTGGAGCAGGTCGGTCACCGGCTCGGCCACCGGCGCCTGGAGGATGTCCAGAACCGCCTTGGCCTCCTCATCCGGCAGCAGGTTGATGAGGTCGGTCACGTCGTCGGCGTCGATCTCCTGAAAAAGCGCCGCCGCGTCCTTCGGCTCCATGGGATCGAGGAGCTCTTTGGCCGTCTGCTCGTCGCATTCGCTGAGAACCTGAGCCGCCCGCACCCGGTCCTCGATCAACCCGAAGGTCGACCGCTTTTCCTCCTTGGCCATGTGCCGGAGGATTTCCGCCAGGTCCGCCGCGTGAAGCTTCTCGAGCAGGTTTTGGGCGTGCGCGGTCGCGCCCCGCCGCATCAGCCGCCGGAAGGAATCCTGCGCAAGGTGGAGTCTTTGTTCCTGGCTCTGGACCATCCCGACACCTCCCCGCGGGTCCACCGCAACGCAACCCCGTTCGATTGTCAGGAAGGCAATCTATTGCGTATCCCGCGCCCTGTCAAACGCGCCGCTGAGAGACCCGGAGCGGGCCGTCGAACCAGGCGAAACCGGCGTCAGCACCTGCGCCGCCGCGGTTTGCAGCGTGATGTCGATCGGCGTAACACCGTAGTACTCGCCGTCCACCTCGACATCCACGGGATCGGACAAATCAATCCGGACGGACGCGCCGGTGAGGTAGGAAACGCCGGGCAGGCTCGAAACCCGCCTCCGCCAGCCCGCCCAGGCGTAACGGGCCTGCGCGGGGAGCGACCCCCGCGGAAACACCACCACGTCCAGGTGGCCCGAATCGCACCGGGCGCGGTCGGCCACGCTCAGGAATCCCGCGTACGTGAACGTGTTGGCCACAACAACCCACGCGCCCTCGATCGGTCGGCCCCCCTCCACGCTCACGCGGAGCCTCGGTGCCCGGTAACGGGAAATCGCCTTGAGGATCGGAAGCGGATAGCCCCCGAACCCGAGGGCGCCCCGACGCGTCCCGTCCAGGGTGCGAATGACCATCGCGTCCAACCCGGCGCTGGCAAGCGCGAAAACCGCCGCTTTCCGCCGATCAGCCCCAGGTCGAGCATTCGCGTCCGGCCATGATGGATCAAGTCGGCCACGCCTTGCGGGGTGCGAGGCAGGTTCAGGTCGCGCGCCAGCAGGTTGGCGGTGCCGACGCCGAGGATCGCGATCGGCGTGCCGGACGGATCGGCCAACCCGTTGACTGCTTCATAGATCGTGCCGTCGCCGACGCTTTCGGCGAACGCGCGCGCCTCCCCCGGGCCGCGCGTCAGGCGCGTTGTCACCTCGCACCCCCGGTCTTGAAGGAGCCGGCCCAGCTCCCCGACGCGCCGGCCCGCCCTCCCCACGCCGGCGATCGGGTTGCCGATGATCAAGACGCGCATCAACCCGCCTGTCTGGGAACGAGTTCGGAGGAAGATGGATCACGAAGGACCCGCCCGAAAGGGCCGGCTTCGTCCCCGCCGGGAAGAGCGCCCCCTCATCCCCCAGGGGTGGTTCCCCCCCGGGGGCGGTTCCCGGACGATTCAATCTTTCAGCGCCTCGAAGACCCGCCGGGCGGGGTCGGCGAGCATGCTCAGCGCGATGTGGCCCGCGCCGTCGACGCGGACCTTCCGGACGGCCGCGGCGCTCCATCCCGAGGCGGAATCCTCAGGCACAAAGGCGTCGAAGGGCGAATAAACCGCTGTCCCGTCAACGTCCGGAGGGTCTTCCTCCAGCCACGCGAGGAACGGGCTCCCCGGCCTCATGTCCAGCCCGCACTCGCCCCATGTGAACACCCAGAAACCCATCCCCCGGTGCGGGGTCCCGAGCGTCACGAGATGAGCAATGCGGAGATCGTCGGAGGCCGAGCGGCGGGCGTTTGCCGCACAGGCCCTCGCAACGAGCCCCCCCATGCTGTGCCCGACCAAGTCCACGGCGTCGGCCCCTGTTTCCTGAAGGACCTCGCGGATGTGGTCGCTCAACTGGTCGGCGTAGTACCGGATTCCCCCCGTGCTCGGTCCGAAGCTGGGCAGGGTGACCATCGATCGACCCATCCTCCGAAGCCGCAAAGCCAGGACCCCCAACGTCAGGCCCCGCATGTGATATCCGTGACACAGGACCACGGGCCGATCCCCGGGCCGGAAGGAAGCCCGCGCCTTCCTCTCCATCCGGAGCCAGCGGCGCGCCAGCGTCCACACCCAATCCGCAATCCAAAGGACAATCAGGACGGCCGTGCACATCGTCTCGACGAGGACGCCCCCGATCCCTCGCCACGAGATCCAGTAAAAGCGCAGCGACCAATCGGGATCCTTCCCTTTTTCATAGAGACGAAAGGCGTAGGTCAACCCGACATAGGCCAGGAGGATCAAAGCCGCGAGGGTCATCGGCGGCCGCTCCCCTTGGGCGCGTCTTCAGTCTTCATAGAACCTCCTGATCCCGAAACCCGGATCTTCGCATTCCCGCGGTGATGTCCGCCCTCCCCCTTCCCCTCCGCCATCCCAGCTCATTCGTCGATGCCGCGCGCCGCCGCGAACCGGTCCAGGAACCGGCGTCTGGCGAGACCCAGATCAACCAAGCGGCTGATTAACCCCGGATACGGGAGCCCTCCCGCCTCCCACAGCTTCGCGTACACGCTGGTCGCCGTAAAGCCGGGGATGGTGTTCAACTCGTTCAAGTGCGCCGTGGGGCTCCCGGAGGAGTCCTCGACCAGAAAATCCACCCGGGCCATTCCGTCCACGCCCAAGGCCGTGTAAGCCCGCAGGGCCAAGGTCCGGACCTGATCGGCGAGGCCTTCTTCGACCGAGGCCGGGATGGCGATCTCCGTCGCCCCATCGGTGTATTTCCGCTCGTAGTCGTACCAGCCCCCCCGGGGCAGGATTTCCGCCAGCGGCGCGGCCGCCGTCGGGGCATCATCCCCCCCCCTCCCCCCCCCCGGTCGTGTTCCCCAAAACGGCGCACTCGAGCTCGCGGCCCTCGACGGCCCTTTCCACAACCACGCGGTTGTGGAAGCGGAACGCCGCGGCCACCGCCTCGTCCAGGTCCCGTTCGCGGTCCACGCGGCTGATGCCCACGCTGCTCCCCAGGGCGACCGGCTTGACGAAGAGCGGCGGCTCGAGATCCCGTTCTTCGAGCGCCCTTCGCACCGCCTCTGGATCGTCCCGGTGGACCTCCCACCGCAGCGTCGCCCAATCGACCACCGGCACGCCCGCCGAGCGGCAGATGACCTTGGTCAATTCCTTGTCCATCCCGACCGCCGAAGCCGCCACGCCCGCGCCGACAAACGGCACCTCGGCCCACTCCAGAAGCCCCTGGAGGGACCCGTCTTCGCCGCCCGGGCCGTGTATGACGGGAAAGGCCACGTCGAACGGATGGACCGTTCCGCCCGGGATCTCCACCAGCGCGGGAGGGCCGGGTTCGGGCCTCAGGGTGACCCGGACGCCCCGCGCGGAGGTGGGGGGGGCCTCCGGCGACTCCAGGAGGGTCCACGCCCCGCCGATCCCGATCAAAACGGGCAGAATCAGCAGGTCTTCCGGGTCGGCGGAGCGGGCGACCGAGGCCGCCGAGGCCAGCGACACCCGGTGCTCGGCCGACCGGCCGCCGAACAGGAGCGCAACCCGTCGGACGGTCCGGCTCATCCTGTCAGACTTCGGAAACCGGATTGGAGGTCGCCCATGCCCTTGGAGAGGATGCCCGTCCCGTTGGCCGCGAGCATCCTCGCGCCCTTGCCCATCCATTTTTCGGCCGTGGGGACATCGTTGGCCAGGATAGCGGGGACCTTGCCGGAAGCCAGCGCCGCTTCGAATATCCGGTCGATGGCCTCTTCCACCTCCGGGTGGGTCGGATCTCCGGGGTGTCCCAGGTTCATGCTCAGGTCCGTAGGGCCGACGAACAGGACATCGATCAGCGGGACCGAGGCGATTTCCGCCACCCGCTCCACCGCCTGCCCGGACTCCACCTGAACGCACACGAGGGTTTCTTCCTTGGCGGCGGCCAGGTATTCGGCGGGCTTTCTGAGGCCGTACCGCGCCGCGCGGATGGAGAAGGCGATCCCGCGGACGCCGTCGGGCGGATAGTGGGCGGCGGCGGCGGCCCGCTCGGCCTCCTCTTTGGAGTTCACCTGGGGTACGAGGACCCCCGAAGCGCCGGCGTCCAAGGCGCGCAGGATCTGCGTCCGCTCCGAGGAGGTCACCCGGACGAGGGCCTCGGTCCCGCCCGCTTCGGCGGCCCGGACCATCCCCACAGCGCTCTCCGAATGTCCGGGCCCGTGCTCGGTGTCCGCGAAGACAAAGTCGAACCCGGCCCAGCCGGCGATCTCCGCCATGGGCGGAGCGGGGATGCCCAGAAATACGCCGAACAGCGTTTCTCCCGCGTTCAGGCGTGCCTTCAGTCGATGGTGGGCCATGATCTTTTCCTTTCGAGGCGTCCCGCTTGGACGCTACTTCAGGAGGGGGGCCATGAATTTGAAATCATCCGTCCCGGCGACGCGGAGGACGTCGAAGACGACGGTCTCCGTGGAGGTGATGACCGCCCCGGCCCTTTCCATCAGCCGCAGGCCGACCTCCCAATTGGAAGCGGTCCGAGAGCAGACGGCGTCCGAAGGCACGTGAACGTTCAATCCCGAGTCCAGCAGATCGCAGACAGTCTGGAAGATGCAAACGTGGGTCTCGGTCCCGGCGACCACCACGTCTCGGGTTCGATTCGCCGTGATCCGGTCCATGAACCCCGCGGCCCCGCAGGAGCTGAAGGCGATCTTCTCCACCGGGCGAAAATCGGCGACGGCACCCCGGACCTCGGGGATGGTGCGGCCCAAGCCCTTGGGGTATTGCTCGGTCGCCAAGGCGGGGAGACCCATCCGCCCGGACAGGCTCAGGAGGATCCCGACGTTGCGGACGGTTCGGTCGCGGGCTTCCTCGGGCATGGCGGCCATCAGGCGCTCCTGCATATCCACTACGACCAGCGCCGTCCTGTCAGCCGCCAACCGGACCCGTGAGCCACTACTCCCGCCATCCGCCATTTCGGCTCCCCTTTCTTCCGGAGGGATTCTTCGATGGACCAAAACGCCAAAAGTCTCAAGGCGTTACACCGAATCTTAC
>CAYRGS010000122.1:0-9428 GCA_964423875.1 uncultured bacterium | reverse complement strand
CCTACGGGTAAACAGGGTTTTTTCGTCGTAGGGGCCGGTCTCCGTCCCGGCCCGTCACACTCCCGTCGGGAACAAAATGCTGGGACTTGGTCAACACCCGTCCGTTGGATAAATTATTGAAAGCTAATTGGTTCAATCGACCAACCCCGTTCGGGCGTTTAAGGTGGGTGAGAAATCCAGGTAGGCCCTTCAACGCCCCGCGAAGACCCTTCGACCTGTCTCCTCCCCAGTGATGGGCTCCCAAAAATTTTAATCGGCTGACAGTTGAACAGATGCAGGGTCTTACACTAAAATTCCGGTCAATGTGATTCTAAAGGGAAATCCCCTTTTCGAGCCCGTCACGGGCAGAAGGGTTTTCGGAAGAGGCGTCTGCGGCCAGAACTTGACGGCGCTTCATCGCGGCGGTGGGTGGTTGAGAGAGCGGGAGGAACGCGGCGTGCCTGAAATCTATGTGGGAAACGAAGCGGATTTTCCGGAAGGGGACCGGAAGATTCTCGTCGTGGATGGGCATGAGGTCGGTATATTTCGGATCAACGGCGATTTCCGCGCTTTCTACAATCATTGCCCTCACCAGGGGGGTCCGGTTTGCCAAGGGAAGATTATCCGGAAGGTGGAGGAGAATCTGGCCGAGGATCAAAGCAGCCGGGGACTGAAATATTCCGAAGACCATGTTCATATCGTCTGCCCCTGGCACGGTTTTGAATACAATATTGACACCGGAGAGCACCCCGGTGATCACAACGTCAAAATCAGAAAATGCGAGGTCGCGGTGCGCGGCGGCGAGGTGTTTCTTGTCGTCTAGGGTAATATTTCGTAAAATGGGATGACATTTGGAGACTCGCGTATTCCCTTCCGGCCGGGCAAGATGCCCGGCCCACCAATCTGTGGAAAGCCGGTGTTTTCAAAACAGGTGGGGCGGGCATCTTGCCCGCCATCTACCCTGCGTGCCCTCAGGTTGGATTCAGGAGACAGGGTGATGGAGACGGAAACCGAGCGCGTCCGGGAAATCCCGGTCAAGCAGTTCGACGTCTATACCGATACGCGGGAAATCCTAGCGCATGCGAGGCGGCAGGCGGAGGAGAGAAACCTCCAGGATTACGTGATTGTTGATATCGATTCACACCACGTTGAGGTTGCCTCCTGGAAAGAGGTGATGGAATTCATTGAAGACCCGGTGGTCCGCGATCAGGCGAAGGCGTATCACGAGTCCCGTGTGGGTGCACCCCCTTACGGCATGTATGGCCACCTGGGCATGCGGTATCAGGATGTCGGCGGCCGGATCTCCCACCATTCCGACCGACGAGAGAAGGTTGAGGACAAAAGCGTGCACCGTGACGTGGTCCTCACGCGGCGTGCTATGGATAGCATCGGCATCGATTACATGGTGGTCTTCCCCACGCAGATGCTCAGTTTGGGGATGCACCCACAGTCCGAAATGGAGTGCCTGCTGGCGAGGGCCTACAACCGTTGGACAGTGGAGAACATCCTGAAGGCCGAGGGCCGCATCAAATCCATGCTCTACTTACCGATCAGCGAGCCGGACGAGGCTCTTAGGATGGTCGAGGAGTTTGCGGACGAGCCTGGTGTCATTGGTTTCATGGTCACCAGCGTCCGGGATAAGCCGGTTCACCACAACCAGTATATGAAGCTGTACGCGGCCCTCAACGAACGGCGGCTCCCCCTTGCGTTTCACGGGGGGTATACGTGGGAGAACCCCTCCATGGCCCAGTTTAGCCGTTTCATCGGTATCCATGCTCTGGGGTTCGTCTTCTGGAACATGCTTCACATGACCAACTGGATTCTCAATGGTCTCCCTGAGCGATTCCCCAACGTGAAAGTTCTCTGGATCGAGAGCGGGATAGCCTGGGTCCCATTCATGATGCAGCGGCTGGACAGCGAGTACATGATGCGCACGTCCGAAGCGCCAGTGCTCAAGCGGCGGCCGAGTGATTACATGCGCGAGATGTACTACTCTTCCCAGCCTCTGGAAAGAACGGACCGCAGGGGTCTCGAAACCACCCTGGCGATGATCAACGCCGAGACCCAACTCCTATACGCCTCGGATTGGCCTCACTGGGATTTCGATCTACCCAGCACGATTTGCGACCTACCGTTCCTGTCCGAGCAGGCCAAACGTAACATCTTGGGCGAGTCCGCGCTGAAGCTTTTCGGTCTGGAGAGGCCGGCGGGGAAGTAGCCCGCTTCAGGTCTCTTTCGGCGTTATTCTCTGAAGAACGCACTGGCGGACAGGCCGCCGGTGGGACGCCCCACCTCCCCCTACAGCCGATTGACACATCCTCGGATCATGAACATTTCCGCCTCCGGATCGCCTTGAGAGATGCAAATTTGTCATTGAACGCTTCTGTGTAATCTGTGGATTTCATGGCAGTCTCGTCCGGATTCGGGGTCGATCTTGACCCCCGGAAATTCACGTGGAATAAGGTTCAGCGGCCGGTCCCGGCTCCCGCCGCATCAGCCACCAGAGCAGAAGAAGGCCTGGGAGCGCCGCAACGGTCGTTAGGAGGAAGAAGGTCACCCAGTCCAGGTGATCGGCCAGCCACCCGGCCGAGGCCGAGAGCAGGGTGCGCGGGAGCGACATCAGGGCGCTCAGCAGGGCGTACTGCGTGGCTGTGTACGCGACGCTGCAAAGACCCGATAAATAGGCGACGAACGCCGCCGTCCCCATACCGCCCGTCACGTTCTCGATGCCGATGGTAAGGGCCAGCATCGGGACGCTGTGGCCCACGACCGCCTGGATCGCGAACATCAGGTTCGACAGCATCTGAAGGACGCCGCAGATCAGCAGGCTCCGGAGGATGCCGACCCTGTTGACCAGGACGCCACCGATGAACCCGCCCGCGAGCGTCGCCGCGAGGCCGAACAGCTTGCTCACGTTGGCGATCTCGATCTTTGTGAATTGGAGCTCCAGGTAAAACGGGTTCGCCATGGCCCCGGCCAGGGTGTCGCCGAGCTTGTAGAAAATGACGAAAATCAGGATGAGGACCCAGTCGCGCCTGTCCATGAAGTCAGCGAAGGGGTCGATCACGGCCGTCCGCATCCAGGCGGTCGCCTCGGCCCAGCCCGATCGTCCGGGAGGCGGCCTGGTCCCCGGCTCGGGGGCGCCGCCGCGCTTCGGCTCGGGGCTGAGGAGGATCGTCGCGATCCCGACGGTCACGAGGCCCCCCATGACAGCGTAGACCGCGGACCAGTCCATGAAGGACGCCAGGTAGAGCGCCCCCGCGCCCGATGTCAGCATCCCCACGCGGTAGCCGAAGACGATCGTCGCCGCCCCGGCGCCGTACTGGCCCTCCTCCAGGATTTCGACGCGGTAGGCGTCGATGACGATGTCCTGGCTCGCCGAGCAGAAGGTGACGACGAGGGCCAGGATGGCGGTGAGCCGGAGGTCTTCGAGCGGGTCGGAGGCGCCCAGGCCGATCAAGGCGGCCATCAGCGCGACCTGGGTCAGGATGGCCCAGCTTCGCCGGGGGCCGAGGCGGGCGGTGAGGAACGGCACGCGCAGGTGATCGACCAGCGGTGCCCACAGAAATTTAAGCGTGTAGGGCGTCCCGACCAGCGCGAACAGTCCGATGGCCGTCTTGCTGACGCCCAACTCCTTGAGCCAGATGGACAGCGTGGAGAAGGTCAGAAGGAGGGGAAGCCCGCTGGAGAATCCCAGGAACAGGATCACGAGGATCCGCTTGTCCCGGTAAACGGCGGCGGCTTCGGTCCATCGGCGCATGGGCAATCCTTCAGGTGCAACCGGACGCTATGGCGAATCCGGTCTGAACGGCTCAAGGGTTCCCCTGACTCCGTGGACATGACTGGCCCGGCCCGGGACCGGTCCGGGGTTCCCTGAAGCGCGGCAAATGAATATAATGCCGTTTCGGCCGGCATTGGACAAATCCTGAGAAATGATCCGCTCGATGTTCGCCGCATCCTGATTGATTCCCGCTGTCGGGATAAAAGGCATCAGCCGCCGACTGGGGGATTCACAATCCTGGGGGGGGAGGGCTGAATCGATGAAGGGGGTCGAGACAGGCCGCTATTTCGGTAAGAGCCAGCCCCGGTTCGAGGATTCGCGTCTCCTCACGGGCCGCGGCCGGTTCGTGGATGACATCCATCCGCCGGGATGTCTGCACGCCGTCGTCCTGCGGAGCCCGCACGTCCACGCGAAGATCCGCTCCATCCGGACCGACGCCGCGAGCGCCCTGGACGGCGTAAGGCTCGTTCTGACGGCCGCCGACCTAGGCGATCTCGCCGCCCCGCTTCCGCAGCTTGTCCCGCACGCCGCGATCAAGGACCCCAGGACGCCGACCCCGCTGGCCGTTGGCAAGGTCCGCTATGAAGGCGAGCCGGTCGCCATCGTTGTCGCCGGAGACCGCTACACCGCCGAGGACGCCCTCGAGCGCATCGAGGTGGATTACGAGGCCCTCCCGCCCGTGACGGATGTGGAGGCGGCGCTGGACGAGGAGGGGGGGGACGCTCTCGTCCACGAAGAGACCGGCTCCAACGTCGCGGCTGATTTCCTCCAGGTCGTGGGGGACCCCGATGGGGCCTTCGCCGGGGCCGACGTCGTGGTCAAGAAGCGGTTCGTCATCGACCGTGGGGCCTCCATCGCGATGGAGGGCCGGGGGGTTCTGGCGGAGTGGGACGCGCGGGACCGCAAGCTCAAGGTCCATGTCTCGACGCAGGCCCCGGTCCCGCTGCGGGCCGGGCTGGCGCAAATCCTCGGCCTGCCGGAGCACGACGTGCGGCTCGTTGCGCCCGACGTGGGCGGCGGGTTCGGACCGAAGGCCATCATCTTCTATCCCGAGGAGATCCTGGTTCCGCACTGCGCGATGCTTCTGGGCTCGCCCGTCAAGTGGATCGAGGACCGGCGGGAGCACTTCCTTGCGAGCACCCAGGAGCGCGCCCAAGTCCACGAGGCCGAGATCGCCTTCGCGAAGGACGGGACCCTCCTCGGCGTCCGGGACGACTTCCTCCTCGACGCGGGGGCCTACGTCCCATACGGGATCATCGTCGGGATCGTCACGAGCACCACCCTGCCCGGCCCGTATCGCCTGCGGAACTACCGGTCCCGCCTCCGGTCGGTCTACACCAACCGGATCATGGTGACGCCCTACCGCGGCGCCGGCCGTCCCCAGGCCGTCTTCGTTATCGAGCGGTTGTTCGACGAGGCCGCCAAGGCCCTCCGCATGGACCCGCTGGCGCTTCGCGCGAAGAACCTGATTCAGCCGGACGAGTTCCCGTGGGACATGGGGATGATCTATCAGGACACCTCGGACGTCATCTATGACAGCGGCGATTACCCCGCCTGCCAGCGCACCGCCGTCAAGGCCGTCGGTTACGAGGAATTCCGTAAAAGCGGAAAAGCGGCTTACCGGAAAGAAGGCCGGTACGTCGGTATCGGCGTCGCCAACTATGTCGAGGGGACCGGCATCGGTCCGTATGAGGGCGCGAAGGTGTATGTCGAGCCGACGGGGGATGTCTTCGTTGGGACGGGGAGCGGGGCCACCGGGCAGGGGGCGGAAACCACGTTTTCGCAGATTGCCGCCGAGGCGCTCGGAATCGATCCCGGCCGGATTCGCGTCTCGACGAGCGATACGGACAAGTTCCACTGGGGGGTCGGCAATTACGCCTCCCGGACGGCCGTCGTGACGGGCTCGGCCGTCCACAAGGCGGCCGTGAAGGTTCGGGAGATGATGGCCAAGGTCGCCGCGGAGGCGTTGGAGGCGCCGCCTGAAAGCCTGGTTTTCGATAACGGCCAGGTCTATGTCGAGGGCGCCCCAGCGAGAAAGCTGACCTTCCGGGACGTGGCGCGCCTCGCGAATCCCCTCCGGGGGAACCTCCCCGCCGACTTCATCCCCGGCCTGGAGGCGACCGAGTTCCACGTCCCCAAAACGGCGGCCTACTCCAGCGGTACGCACGCAGCCATCGTCGAGGTCGATCCCGATCGCTGCGATATTAAAATCCTGAAGTACGTCATTGTCCATGACTGCGGGAACATGATCAACCCGAAGATTGTGGACGGCCAGATCAAGGGAGGTTTCGCCCAGGGTCTGGGGGGCGCGTTCTACGAGAAGCTGGTTCACGACCAGCAGAGCGGCGCGCTGCTCACCGCGAGCCTGATGGACTATTGCGTCCCCACGGCCTCGGAGGTCCCGGAGGTCGAGATTCACCACCTCGTCACGCCGTCCCCCATCAACCCCCTGGGGGTCAAGGGGTGCGGCGAGGGGGGGACGATCCCCGCGCCCACGGTCATCGCCCAGGCTGTTCAGGACGCGCTGTCCGAGTTCGGCGTCGAGATCGACGCGGTTCCCCTGGGTCCCGGGGTTCTGCACGGCCTTCTCCAGGAAAAGTGGGGAGCGCGCCCATGAAGCCCGTGGCCTTCGATTACTTCGATCCCCGGACCGTCGAAGAGACGATGGCGCTCCTGACGGAGCACGGCGGGGACGGGAAACTCCTGGCGGGGGGGCAGAGCCTCGTCCCGCTGATGAATTTCCGCCTCGCCCGCCCCTCGGCGCTCATCGACCTCAACGGCGTGGAGGAGCTGGCCTACATCCGCGAGGGAGAGGGGTGTCTGGAGATCGGCGCGATGACCCGGGACCGGGACCTGGAGGAATCGGTGCTGATACGGGAGAAGTGCGGTCTGTTGGCCCTGGCCTCGTCCTGGATTGGACACACCCAAATTCGCAACCGGAGCACCATCGGCGGCGGCGCGGCGCACAACGACCCGGCGGGGGAGATCCCGTCGGCCCTGCTCGCGCTCGACGCCGGGATCCTGATCCGAAACGCCGCGGGTGAGGTCCGGGAAGAAGCGGCGGCGGACTTCTTCGTCACGTACCTGACGACGACGCTGGAGCCGACGGACCTGCTCATGAGTTTCCGGATCCCCGTTCACCCGCCCGGCTCCGGTTTCGCGGTCCAGGAATTCGCCCGGCGGAGTGGGGATTTTGCCATCGCGGGATCGATGGCCCTGGTGACGGTGGAAGGTGGTGTGTGCAAAAGGGCGAGCGTGTCCCTGATGGGCGTCGGGCCGACGGCGGTCCGGGCCGTCCGGGCGTCCGAGTCGCTGGGCGGGGCCGAGCCGACGGCTGCGCGGATCGACGAGGCCGCGCGGCTCGCCGGAGAAGAGGCCGACCCGGACGAAGACATTCACGCCACGGCGGCCTTTCGCCGCGACCTGGCCGGGCGCCTGACGCGCGCGTGTCTCACCGAGGCCTTTCAGAGCGCGGGAGGGAGTCCGGGATGAGCAGGGAGAGGACCATCACGGTCCGGATCAACGGGACGGATTACACGGCGGCGGTCCCGGTGCGGAAGCTGCTCAGCGACTTCATCCGGGAGGACGCGGGCTTGACGGGGACGCACGTGGGGTGCGAGCACGGCGTTTGCGGGGCCTGCACGGTCCTCGTGGAGGGACGTGGGGCGCGCTCCTGCCTCCTGTTCGCTGTCCAGGCGGACGGCCGGGAGATCCGGACCGTCGAGGACCTGGGGACGCTGGAGGCCATGAGCGGCCTCCAGGAATCCTTCAAGACTCATCACGGTCTCCAGTGCGGATTTTGCACGCCGGGCTTCCTGATGACCCTGACGGAGTTCCTGAAGGACAACCCCCGGCCGACGCGGGAGGAGATCCGGGAAGCCATCTCGGGGAATCTCTGCCGGTGCACGGGGTATTCCGGGATCATCGACGCCGTTTCGGCGGCCGTGGAAGCGTCGTCGGAGAATGAATCGTCCGGGGGCTAGAGAAGGCGGGGAAGGGGTCAACCGACCCAAACGCCCGCTCTACCTGGTTTGATAACACCGGCTTTCCACTGTTCGGTAGGCCGGGCATCTTGCCCGGCCGCTCCTGGCTGAATTTCGGGAGGAATGAATGAACCTCGACACCGTCATCCAGAACGCCGTTGTCATCAACGCCCGCAGCCGGTTCGAGGGGTGGGTCGGAATTTCCGGCGAGCAGATTGCGGCGTGCGGGTCGGACGCGAATCCGCCGTCCGCCGCCGAGGTGATCGACGCGGGCGGCAAATGGCTGGTTCCGGGCGTCGTCGATTCCCACTGTCATTGGGACTGGCCCGATTGGCCGCTCGAGGAAGGGATCCGCTGCACGTCCAACGCCGTGACCGGCGGGGTGACGACGAACCTGCACATGATGATCGAGCCGGGCAGTCTGGTGAAAGGCGTCCAGCGGCGCAAGGAGAAGTGGGAGGCCTTCGCCTTTTCCGACGCCAGCGTTCACGCGGTGGTCTTTTCGCTGAAGCACGTCGAGGAGATCCCCGCCGTCGCGAAGATGGGTATCCCCTCGTTCAAGTTTTTTATGCCTTATCGGGGCTCCGAGGCCGTGCCGCCCCTCGAGCCGACCGATGACGGGACCATCTGGAAGGGGCTTCAGGCCATCGCCGCGCTGGGCGAGAAGGTCGTCGCCCTCGTGCACTGCGAGAACATCGAGCCCATCTTCGTCATCAAGGACGAACTCATGGCCTCGGGTCGGGACGACTTCCAGTGGCGGGACGTGCGCCCCAACTTCACCGAGGAGGAGGCGATGTGGCGAATCTGCTACTTCGCCCAGCTCACCGGCGCCACGCTCTACATCGTTCACATCACCATCAAAGAGGGGCCGAACGTCCTGGTCGAGGCCCGAAAGCGGGGCGTCCGGCTGATCGCGGAGACCTGTCCCCACTATCTGACCCTCGCGGCGGAGGACACGGATCGGGTGCTGGGGAAGTGCAACCCGCCCCTCAGGACCCACGACGACAACGAGGCCCTTTGGGCGGCCATTCAGGCGGGGCACATCAACGTTGTCGGCTCCGATCACGCCCCGGACGCCGTCAAGCACAAACCCAACTTCTGGGACGCCATCGTCGGATCGGCGGGGCTGGAGACGCTGCTCCCGGTGATGACGCACTACGGCGTGAACGCCGGGCGGATTTCGGCCGAGAAGATGGTGGACCTCATCTCCGCGGCCCCCGCTCGGACTTTCGGGCTCTATCCCCGAAAGGGATTGATCGCCCCCGGTTCGGACGCGGACCTGGTGCTCGTCGATCCGGAGCGGGAGGTCACCATTCGCGCCGCCGACCTGAACCACATATCCGACTGCACGCCTTGGGAGGGGAAGACCGTCCGGGGCTGGCCGGAGCTTACGATGGTCCGGGGCCAGGTGTGCGCCCGGGACGGGGAAATAACCGGCAAGCCGGGGACGGGCAGGTTTCTGGATCGGGATTGCTAGGGGCCGGAGGGCGTCGCGGTTTGCGGCGGGCCGGGTGGGACGCGCCGGAGGCCGTCCGATGTGCGGCGATGGTTGTGGTATTATCCGTCGCGTGATTCCCGATTGCGAATAAAATCACCCGATTGGATGGAAACACGCCATCCAACACTGACAGGATTGAGCGATGAAGAATTTCGATTACACAGCGCCGCGGAGCTTGGAGGAGGCG
>CAYRGS010000121.1:0-9468 GCA_964423875.1 uncultured bacterium | reverse complement strand
GACGTTCCCGAGCTGGAAGACCCGAGCTACCGCATCTATTTCCGCCAGAGAAAGCTGTGGCAGTGCACGGCCGCCCGGTCCATCGAAAACTTCGTGGATTTTGCGCATTTTCCATGGATCCACGATGGGATATTGGGCGACCGCAACCAACCCCTGGCACCGATCGTCGACGTAAGACAGGACGGCGAGGACCTTTGGTTCGAGGCCGACTTCTCAACATCGGTTGAGAAGTCGGCCGGGGACACCGATATCGCTCATCCAGACCCCTATCGCCGCCGTTACCGTCTGACTCGGCCGTTCAGTATTGTTCAGTGGATGAGGATGCCAGAGGACAAGACCGAGATCTACTTCTACCCGTGCACGCCCCACTCGGCGAGGGAATCGACGCGTTTTCTGATCGTGGCTCGGAATTACGACTTCGACGCGCCTGAGGTTGTCCATGGACCGATCACGGTGAAGGGTGAAGAGATGAAGTCGCGCGATGGGGCTATCGATGGCCGGATGCCGGAGTATATTCATCTTCTGGACTTGATCTCCGATCAGGACAAGCCGATTGTCGAGAACCAGCGGCCCGAGGAGCTGCCGTTGGATCTGACCGAGGAGCTCCATGTCCGGGGACCGGATGCCGTCGCCGTGGCTTACAGGCGATTTATGCAGGAGCTCGGGGTTGAGATTGATGGCCCAAGGTCTTAGGGGGGCCGGGAAGCCTGGAAAAGGTTCAAATCCGAATCCTGCCCCCATGCCTCCCTTGTTTGAAGGCCGCAACAAAACCGTTGTAATCCGTGAGGAGGGATTTCGAGTGAAAAATGACCTTGCTTTGGCCGATTGGGTGGACCCCTCAACCTCCGCTCTAATCGTCGTGGACGTTCAAAACGACTTCTGTCATTCCGAAGGGGTTTTCGGCAAAAGAGGTTTTGACATGGGCGCCATTCAGGATATTTTCCCGCCGTTGCGGCGCCTGATGAAGGAAGCGCGCGGCGTCGGGGTGTCCGTCGTCCTGTTCCAGGTGGTCCATTCGCCGGATTGCAATTGGTCGGCCTATCACCGGCTGGAGCGGCTCAAGTCCGGTTCGGCCGACGGCGGTCCCGACGATACCCTTTCCGGGGCCGGGGGTATGGGGTCGGACCTGGTTGTTGAAGGGACCTGGGGCGCCGACCTTTGCGAGGGGTTCGAACCCGAGCCCGGAGACATCCTCCTCAAGAAGAATCGGTATGGGGGATTCACGGGGACAAACCTCGATCTCATCCTTCGGAGCCTGGGCGTGAAGACCATTCTCATGACGGGTGTGGCCACGAACGTGTGCGTCGAGAGCACGGCCCGCGAGGGCTTCATGCTGGACTACAACGTGGTCATGGTCGATGACGCATGCGCGACCACGAGCCGTGAGGAGCACGAGGGAACGCTGTTGAACTGCCGCAACTATTTCGGACGGGTTGCGACGGTCCATGAGGTCGCCGCCGCCTGGGCGGAGCATAGTGTAGCGGTAAAAACATAGACTGAGCCCACGGACAAAATGTCTGGAGCCAAGAGTCTTGAATGATCAGCCAAACGCATGCCCCGCCCGGCCATCGCGGCGGTCTATCCAGCCCGGGTCCTGAGCGGGTTTCGAGATTCCATTTTTTGCGGGTTGACTGGGGGAGATAAGGTGTTTTGTTCGCCGTTGAATCCGGGAGCAACATCTGAACGGAAAGGGAACGGACCATGAACAGTCGAAGCGTTTTGAGGACATTTGTCGGGTTTTTTCTGGCCGTTGCGCTCGCGGTCGCTTTCATTGCCGGCCCCGCGGCGGCGGCCAAGAAGATCCGCGTCGCCATCGGCAACAACGGCCCGATCAACGACAATGGTTGGTACGAGGGGGGATACCGGGGGGCGTTGATGCTCAAGAAAGATCCCGGCGTGGACGAGGTCACCACCCAGGACCGCATCAAGAGAGCCGACCTGGAGCGCTCGCTTCGGCGCTGGGCCCTCGCCGGATATAACCTCATCTTCGGCCACGGGTATGAGTGGGGGGAGCCCATGCTGAAGGTGGCCAAGGATTTCCCCGACACCATTTTTGCCGCGGCCGGTTTCTATAATACTAAGGGTCGCCCCAACGTGGTGACCTATATGGTCCTTTCGCACGAGACGGGCTATCTGGGCGGTGTCCTCGCTACGCTCATGAGTAAGACCAAGAAGATCGGCGTCATCGGCGGGTTTCCCGTTCCGGGGGTGATGTCCGAGCACAACGGCTACAAGCTGGGCGCTCGGAGCGTGGACCCCAACGTCAAGATTCTGTCCGTCTTCATCAACGACTGGATGGACGTCTCCAAGGCGAAGGAGGCCGCCTTCGCCATGATCGAACAGGGAGTGGACGTAATCCAGGTGACCTCCAGTCCCATGGGTTTCGGCGGGATCAAGGGCGCCGAGGAAAAAGGCAAGTTCGCCATCGGGTGCTTCATGGACCTGAACCGGATGGCGCCCGACACCGTAATCAGCAGCTCGGTCTTCATCTGGCATGCCGCCATGAGGAAGATCGTCCTCGACATGAAGAAGGGGAAGGTCGAGAAACTCTACCTGGTGGGCATTCCGAACGGCGGCGCGGTGCTGGCGCCCTTCAACAAGAAGGTGTCCCCGGAGATCGCGAGGCGGGTCCGGGCGGTCGAAAAGGACATCAAAAGCGGCAAGTTAAAGGTGCCCTACCTGGATAAGAAGCTCATTGATTAGCAGGATGCGGAAAAACGCCTAATCCAAAGGCTGCCACAACGGATTTCCAGACCGTCCTGCTTTGAGGATGTAGGGGGCCCCTTGCGGGCTCCCGTGCGGCTCGGTGGGCCATTGATGGAAGGGTCAAACCATCAATGGGTGATCCTCCCCGCGCAAAAAACGGGGGAAGGCTGAAGCCTCCGCGCTACACCGCCATTGGATTCGGCGCCCGAGTGAATCGCAGGGTGGCCCACCCGACCGAGACGGGGAAGCGTCCGTAAATAGCCCATCAAGTTTCGCCCCGCATGAAATCGGACAGGCGTTCTCCGATCATCAGGCACGCTGTGTTGGTGTGACAGTGGGGGACGACCGGCATGACCGAGGCGTCGGCGATCCACAGGTTCGACATCCCGTGAACCCGCAGGCGCTGATCCACCACGGCCCGACCGTTTGCGCCGGGGCCCATCGCGCACGTGCCCACGCCGTGATGAAAGCTTTCGAAGCTGGTGCGCGCGAATTTTGCGAAATCCTCTCCGGGTTCCGGCAGGGTCGGCGGACCGTAGTATTCCCGCATGGGCCCGGTTTGGGTGAGCTCGACGACGAACGCCATGGCCGAAACCATCGCTTGGATATCCGCCGGGTCCTCGAGCATTTCGGATTCGACGCCCGGGAGCTCATGGGGGTCCCGGCTGTTGAGGACAATGCGGCCGCGCGCCCGGTGCTCCAGCAGGTTGATCATCACGGGCAGCAAGGGGCTCAGGCCCTCGATGATCGTCGATTGCCGCATCAAGATGTGAAAGTCGAGGAATTCACGACTCGGGTCGCTCTTGTAATTCAGCATAAAGCCCGGGACAACCCAGTCCTCCTGATTATCCTTTTTGCCTTCGAAGGTCATAATGATGGAGGCGTGATCCTGATAATTCTCTCCGACGCCTTCCATGCCATGGACCACGGGGACGCCCAGCCGCTCCAGCACGGCCGGAGGGCCGATGCCGGAAAGCATCAAGATCTGCGGCGTGTGGTAAACGCCGGCGCTCAAGACCACCTGCTCCCCCCGGACGGTTTGAACCTGTCCGTCCTTTTCGTACCGAACACCGGCCACCTGATCGCCCTGGATATCCAGTGAAATGACCGGCGCATCCGCCAAGATGGTGAGGTTCGGCCGTGCGCGCGCGGGGTCTAGGTAGGCGACGGCGGCGGATTGACGGCGCCCCTCCTTAATGCAGGAGGCCGTGGCGGAGACCCCGTAGGGGGAAGGGACGTTCTGGTCAGGACAGATGGGCAGACCGAGGCTGGTTACGCCATCCACAAAGGCCTGCTGTTGGCCTTCCGGGACGGCGTCAAAGCTGCACGCCCGTTTCACGTACAGTGGGCCATCCTTGCCGTGAAGCGCCGAGTCTCCGTAATCCTGGTCGGCCTCGAGCCTCCGCAAGACCGGCAAGACGTTCTCCCAAGACCATTCAGGATTTCCCTGCTGAACCCAGTTATCGCAATCCGGCCGGATCGGGCGGATGACCGACATGAAGTTCACCGAAGACCCCCCGCCCATGATGAGTCCGGCGAGGGAGTAGAAAACGCTTCCGTCGAGTTTTCGCGGTGTGGGATAAAGCCCGAGGTACGGACTTTCCATCAGGAGATTCACGACTTGCCGGGAGTCCGCGACGATCTCCGGAAGGGGCTGTGGATCGGGCGAGGCGTTCAGGAGGAGGACCCGTCTTTTGGGGTCTTCGGACAGCCGGGAGGCGGCGACACAGCCTGTCGAGCCCCCTCCCACGATGATCACGTCATAGGAATCTGGCATGAGACACCTTCCTCCAAACCTGTGGCCAAACCCGCCGAAAAAGCGGGACTCGGCTCTTCTACGGTGGACCGACTGAGCACGGACTAAAAGACATTTTATCCACAGATTACACAGATTGCACAGATTGCACAGATTTTCAAAAACAAGGGTGGCATCCTATTAAGAAATCAACTCAGGACGCTCCAGATCCCGAATCCCATGCCGATACGAGGAATCACGGACTAAAATGCACTTTAGCCGCAGTTTCTCACATCCAGGAGAGGGGGATACCAGAAGTCGTGCCTCAATTGGGCGCGAACTCGTAACGGAGTGCAAAGTCAGGATCTAACCTCAAGGTTCCCCTGACCCCATGTCTCCCTGGCAGACCCTTGGGAAAAGACGATTTTTTCGGAAAGCTTGAAGACCCATTGGGTTGTATCCTGCAACGGCAGAAGCCAGGACGAAAAAGAGGGCATTAGCAGAAATTAGTATGATGTCCCCCCGATTAGTGGAACCTGATGATGGGGTCAGATTCGCTCAAGAATAGCCCTGAACACTTGACGCGACACCGCTTCTTTACTGTTCTTTCCGTTTCAACCAATAAATTTCATGAAAAATGAAATACGAAGTTGACAGACCGACTCCCATGGCGGTATCTTTCAGGTGTTTCCCGAAAAGATTCGGGAAGGTGGACAGGAGGGAGAGGGGGGAATACCGGCTTGAACATCGCCCACGACAACCTCAGGGAAAAGGTCTATCAGCGGCTCAAGGCGCTGATCGTCAAGGAGACCTATCCGCCCGGCGCTCGGATCAACGTCGAGAAGCTGACCCGCGAGTTCGGCGTGAGCCGCACGCCCATCTGGGAGGCCGTCCAGAAACTCACCCAGGAGGGCTTGTTCGAGAACGTCCCGCGCCGCGGGGTTTTCGTCCTCAATTACTCGCCCGAACGGGTGGAGGAGATATACTCCCTATGGGAAGTCCTCGAAGGGCTGGTGAGCCGTCGCGCGGCGGAGCGCCAGAATCCCGCCGCCCTGTCCAAAATCCGCAAAGCCCTCGACCGGCAGGCCGAGTGCCTGGAACGGCATGACCTGGACGGGTGCGTCGAGGCCATCGAGAATTTTCACCGCGCCGTCTCGGCGGCCTCGGGACACGGCCAGGCGAAGGGGCTGCTGGAGAGCATCATCGGCCAGGCCCGGGCCCTGGGTTTCCGGGCGACCTATTTTCCGGGCAGACCCGTCAAGGACGTGGAAGAGCATGCCGCCATCTTTGACGCCATCGAGAGCGGGGACGGGGCTCGCGCGGAAAGGCTGGCCCGCGAGCACATCCGGATTGTGAAGGAAAAGGTCCTTGAGAGCGTCTCGGGTGAAAGCCCGGAGGCCGGAAAGGTTTAGAGCGGTCCCTCGGCCTGACCCTTCAGGCTTCGGGTGGTCATTTGGGTCGGTTGACCTCCCGCCGCCTTCAGCGAACTGTATAGCGAGGTGAAACGTGGTGGAAGCCGTAACACAAACCGTCGGATTCACGCTGAACGGCGGACCCGTCCGTCTCGATGTGGACGTCCGGGAGCTCCTTCTGCACACATTGCGGGAGCGGATCGACCTGACCGGGACGAAGGAAGGGTGCACCACCGGGGCGTGCGGGGCCTGCGCGGTCATCCTCGACGACCGGCCGGTGAACTCCTGTCTCATCCTGACCGCGTCGCTGGAGGGGTCGGACGTCCGGACGGTCGAGGGCCTGTCCGAGGGGGATGAGCTGGACCCGCTCCAAGAGGCGTTCATCGAGTTCGGCGCGACCCAGTGCGGGTATTGTATCCCGGGGATGCTCATGACGAGCCGGGCGCTTCTGGATGAAATCCCGGATCCCTCCGAGGCGGAGATCCGCCGCGCCCTGGCCGGTAACATCTGCCGCTGCACAGGTTATGTGAAGATCATCGAGGCGATCCGGAGCGCCGCCGCAAAGGCGCCAGGGGGGCTTTTTTGAAAAACCGCCCCCCTGGACCCCTGGAAAAACTTTCGGCGGCCGAGCTTTCCTCGGCCTTATGGGGGGTGGGTGTCTTTGGTTGTGCCGGTTGGCTGTGGCCCTCGGTGGCTTAGGGCTTGGAATCGGATGCCTGTGAGAAGTCTCGTGCGCCAGAGACGTTGTAGTGAGCATATAGAACCTTCAACCGCAACTTGGCCGGCGCGCAAGTGCCCCGGAGACGGGTTGGAGGGTCACTGACCCGCGCCCGCATACCTAACCGTAGGCTATTCGGAAGCACCGTGCGCCGGAGACGTTGTAGAGAGTGGATAGAACCTTCAATCGCAGCTTGGCCGGCACGCAAGTGCCAAGGAGGGGGACTGAATCGTGACTAAAGGATTCGCGGTCATCGGAAAGCGGCTCCCGAGGAGCGACGCCTGGGACAAGGCGACGGGCGAGGCCGTTTACGTCAGCGACTTCAAGCGTCCGGGGATGCTCACCGCCAAGGTCCTGAGAAGCCCCATCCCGCACGGGAAGATCCTCGACATCGACACCTCGAAGGCTGAGAGTCTGCCGGGCGTCAAGGCCGTGATCACCGGAGAGACCGGGCCCGGAATCCAGTTCGGCGTGACGGACGGACCCATCGACCAGCTCCCCCTTCAGCCGGACAAGGTCCGGTTCGTCGGGGACGAGATCGCCGCGGTCGCGGCGGTGGACGACGCGACGGCCCTGGAGGCCCTCTCCCTGATCAAAGTGGATTATGAGGAGCTTCCGGCCCTCTACGAGCCGGAAGACGCCTTCACCGATGACGCCATCGAGATTCACGAGGGCAAGAAGCGCAACGTTGCCAAGGAATATCACCGCAACTTCGGCGACGTGGACAAAGCCTTCGCGGAGGCGGACCACGTCTTCGAGGACGAGTTCCGCACACATTTCGTGTCCCCCTGTCCCATGGAGCCCCACGGGTGCGTGGCCGAGTTCAACCGGGCGGGCCGGCTGACCATCTGGCCCTCGACCCAGAACCCGCATCCCACGCGGGAGCGGCTGGCGGGGGTCCTGGGCCTGCCTGTTTCTCACGTCCGGGTGATCAACAACTACATCGGCGGCGCTTTCGGCAGCAAGATCGACATCGAGCCCCTCGAGCCCATCACCGCCCTGCTCGCCATGAAGACCCGCGGGCCCGTGAAGCTCCAGTACAGCCGGGAGGAGTATTTCATCTACACCCGGTTCCGGCATCCCATGGCCATCACGCAGAAGACCGCCGTGTCGAAAGAGGGGATGCTCAAGGGCCGGCAGGTCCGGATCATCACCGACAACGGCGCCTACACCAGTCACGGCCACCGGGTGACCAGCTTGGCCGGGAACACGCCTCCCGTCCTCTACCGGAACCCCGCGTACAAATTGGACGCCTATGTCGTCTACACCAACAAGCCCTACGGCGGGGGGTATCAGGGGTACGGCAATCCCCAGTCCTCCTTCGCCCAGGAGTGCCACTTCAACCGCATCTGCTCCGAGCTGGGCCTCGATCCCGTGGAATTCAGACTCAACAATTGCACGCATCAGGGGGACAAGACGGTTTCCGGCGCCGAGGTCAACTCTTGCGAGCTCAGCGAGTGCATCCGCCGGGCGGCCGAGGGCATCGAGTGGTCGAAGAAGCGCGGTGACAACAACCCCGCCGACCTCAAGAAGAAGGGCGTCAAGCGCGGATTGGGCATGGCCCTGGTCGTCCATTCGGCCAGCTCCATCGGCCTTCACGGCCCGGTCAACTTCGGCGAGGCGATCGTCAAAATGGCCGAAGACGGCTCGGTGACTCTCTTCTCGGGGACGTGCGAGATGGGGCAGGGTCTCGGGACGGCCATCTGCACCGTCGTCGCGGAAGAACTGGGCATTCCCCTCGATCAGGTGAACCTCGTGCTTTCCGACACCGAAGTCACGCCTCCCGATCTGGGGGTGTACGCGACGCGCGGCGTCTTCGTCAGCGGGAACGCCGCCCACCGCGCCGCGGCCGAGCTCAAGAAGAAGCTTTACGAGAACGCCGCCGAGGTGCTCGAGGCCCGGCCCGAGGATCTCGAATCCCGCGACGGCCACATCTTCGTCAAGTCGAACCCGGGGGAAAAGACCTCGCTGGCCGAGATCGCCCGGGACTGCTTCTACAAGCGCGGGGCCTCCCTGGTCGGCACGGGGCAGTACAGCTCGGAGGGCAAGGGCCTCGACCCGGTGACCGGTTACGGGAACTACTGCCCCTCGTACATCTTCGGCGCGCAGGCGGTCGAGATCGAGGCGGACGAAGAGACGGGGCATGTGAAGGTCGTCAAGGTGGTCTCGGCTCACGACGTGGGCCGGCTGCTGAACCCTATCGGGGCCGAAGGCCAGGTGGAGGGGGCGATCTCCCGCGGATTGGGGATGGCGCTTTCCGAGGAAATGGTCATGGAGGACGGCAAGCCCCTCAACGCGACGATGCTCAACTACCGGGTTCCCACAATCCTGGAAATGCCCGAGATTGTCCCCCTCTTCGTCGAAGTGGAGGAAAAGGCCGGACCGTTCGGCGCGAAGGGAATCGCCGAGCCCGCCCAAGTGCCGACCGCGCCCGCTATCCAGGACGCCCTCTACGACGCCCTGGGCATCCGGATCCAGACCACGCCGTTCACGCCCAAGAAGGTCCTCCAGGCGGTCGAGCGCCGCGGCAGGAAGGCGCGCAAGCCCGAAAGCCCCACGTCGGGGAACGGGACGAACGGAAAGGGCGCGTGATGGAGGCCTTCGAGCTGCACCGGCCCACCGAGGTGGGCGAGGCCCTGGAAATCTTGGCCCGCCACGGCGACGAGGCCATGCTCATGGCGGGAGGAACGGACGTCCTCATCCAGCTTCAGCAGGAGGTGAAGGCGCCCGGACACGTTGTCCTCCTGAACCGGATCAAGGATTTTGAAGCGGTCCGGATGACCGATGACGGCGGGATGGTCGTGGGGGCCGGCGCGCGGCTCGCGGACATCGAGCGATCGCCCGTCATCCAGGAGCTTTTTCCCGTCCTGGCCCAGGCGGCTTCCCACGTCGCCTCG
>CAYRGS010000120.1:0-9545 GCA_964423875.1 uncultured bacterium | reverse complement strand
GGCTTGAGCATGTTCGAGGCGTCGATCGCACCCTCGGCGGCGCCGGCGCCCACCAGCGTATGCAGCTCGTCGATGAAAATGATCACGTCCTGGCTCTGGGTGATCTCCTTCATGATGGCCTTGAGGCGGGCCTCGAACTGGCCGCGGTATTTCGTCCCGGCCACCAGGGCGCCCAGGTCCAGGGAGACGACCCGCTTCCCGTAGAGAACCTGGGGCACTTCTTGGCCGATGATGCGCTGGGCCAGTCCTTCGACGATGGCGGTCTTGCCCACCCCCGGCTCGCCGATGATGACGGGGTTGTTCTTCGTGCGCCGGCTGAGGATTTGGATGACCCGGTTGATCTCGTTGTCCCGGCCGATGACGGGGTCGAGCTTGTCCTCGACGGCCAGGTCTGTCAGGTCCCGCCCGAATTCGTCCAGCGACGGCGTCTTGCTCTTTTCCTTCGGGCGTTTCGCCGTGGGCTCCCGCAGGAGGTTGAGGGTCTGTTCGCGTGTCTGCTGAAGCTTGATGTCGAGGGTGGAGAGGATCTTGGCCGCCAAACCGTCCTTTTCCCGGATGAGCCCGAGCAGAAGGTGTTCGGTGCCGATGTAGTTGTGGCCCATCAGCCGGGCCTCTTCCACGGCGTACTCGAGGACCTTCTTGGCCTTGGGCGTGAAGGGGATGTCCCCCTCGACCGAGCTGGTCAGGCTCTTGGGCAGGTTCCGCTCCACCTCCACGCGGATAGGTTTGATGTCCTGGCCGACCTTCTGGAGAACGGCGATGGCGATGCCGCCCCCGTCCTTCAGGATGCCGAGCAGGATGTGCTCCGTGCCCAGGTATTCGTGCTGATAGCGTTCCGCCTCTTCTCGGGCGAGGATGATCACTTTTCGAGCGCGCTCAGTAAATCGTTTAAACATTCCTGGATCCTCGCTCTGGTCGCTCACGTCATTCCAAGATTCGCCCGTCCGCAATCCGCACCACCCGGTCCATGCGCTCGGCCAGGCGGGGATTGTGCGTGGCGATTAAGAAACTGGCTTCCTGGTCTCGGTTCAGGTGTTCCAGCAGTTCGTGGATTTCCTCGCCGGTCCGCTCATCCAGGTTTCCCGTGGGTTCGTCGGCGAGTATCAGGTCGGGTTTGTTCATCAACGCCCGCGCCACGGCGACGCGTTGTTGTTCGCCGCCCGAGAGTTCGCCCGGCTTGTGGTTCAGCCGGTTCGAGAGGCCCACCTCCTTCAGGAGCGTCTCGGCGCAGTCGCGGGCCTGGCCCATTTGGGTTCCGCCGATCAGGGCCGGCATCATCGTGTTCTCCAGGGCCGTGAACTCGCCGAGCAGGTGGTGAAATTGAAAGACGAAGCCAATGGATTCGTTCCGGAGCCTCGCCAGCGAAGCCTTGTCCAATGAGAATACATCCCGCCCTCCGTACAGCACCCGGCCCCCGCTGGGCCGATCCAACGCGCCGAGGATCTGAAGGAGGGTGGTTTTCCCGACCCCCGAGGTCCCCATGACGGCGATCATCTCTCCCCGTCGAATCCTTAAATCAATGCCCTGAAGGACTGAAATCCTTTTCTCGCCGCTTTGAAAATCCTTCCGCAGCCCTTCGGCCTCGATGACGGCGGGTCCTTCATGGCCCCCGGCTCCCTCATTCATACCGTAGGGTCTCAGCCGGATCAACCCGGGATGCCTTCCAGGCTGGGTACAGGGTGGCCAAAGAGCAGAGCCCGAACGCGGTCGCGACGATCAGCGCCACATCTCCGCTCTGTACGTCTACAGGGAGCCGATCGATAAGATAGACGCTACCCTGGAAAATTTCAAGACCAAACTGGTTCTCCAGGAAATCCGCGATGTCCGGCAGTTTCAGCGCCAGGGCGATCCCGCCGGCCATGCCGAGAAGCATCCCGACTGCGCCCACCGTCATCCCGTCCACCATGAAGATCTTCAGGACGCCCCCGTCCGTTGCGCCCATCGACTTCAGAATCGCGATGTCCCGCGCCTTTTCTTTGACCACCATGATGAGCGTCGCGACGATGCTGAAGGTGGCCACCAGGGTGATGAGGACCAGGATGATGAACATGACCGTTTTTTCCATCCTCAGCGCGGCGAACAGGCTGGCGTGCATCTGCATCCAGTCCCGCGTCCAGTAGGGAAACCCCAGCTTTTCCCGAATGGCGCCCGCCACCTCACGGGCCTTGTAGACATCGGATACTTTGACTTCGACGGCCGACGCGGTGTCGCCCATCTCGAAGAACGCTTGCGCCTGCCCCAGCGAGATGAGGGCCAGACCGTTGTCGTACAGGTAATAACCTGAGTTGAAGACCCCCGTCACGCGGAACTTCCGCGCCCGGGGAATCAGGCCCGCCGGCGTCACGCGGCCCAGGGGAGAGATGACCAGCACCTCGCTTCCCGGCGAGACCCCAAGGGACCGGGCGAGATCCGCGCCGAGAATGATCGCCGGCTGGCGCGTCCAGTTCGGTCCGGGAAAGGTGCGCTCCAGGTCCTCGAGCCGCCCCCGGGTCATCCTGAGCGCGAATTCGGTCACCTTCTGCTCTAGGGCCGGGTCGACCCCCCGTAGGACGATGCCCGTTACGCTTTGCCCGGCCCGCAGGAGGACATGGTTGACGACGTAAGGCGCCGCCGAGACGACCCCCTCGATCTTTCCCACCCTGGACAACACCCCCCGGTAGTCCTTGATCGCCCCCTGAAATTGTTGGATGAGAATGTGCGCCTGGCCGCTCAGGATCCTCGCCTGGAGGGATTTCTGGAAGCCCGTCATGACGCCGACGACGCAGATGAGCGTCGCGACGCCCAGCATGACGCCCAAGGCGGAGATCCAGGGACCCACCGAGATGAGTTGGTTCTTCCGCTTGGAGCGCAAATAGCGCAGACCGACCCAAATCTCATACGCCAAACGGCTCGTCTCCCGGCCCCGCCGCCCCCTCCGTCGGGTCGGCGCCGGCTTCATCACCGTCGGATTCCGCCTCGAAGACCTCCCGACGAAGCTGGGGAAAGAGGATGACGTCGCGGATGGAAGGGGAGTCGGTGAACAGCATCACCAACCGGTCGACGCCGATGCCCGCGCCCGCAGTGGGCGGCATGCCGTACTCTAGGGCCCGCAGATAGTCGTAGTCCATCATCTGGGCCTCCTCGTCCCCCATCTCCCGCTGGCGGACCTGGTCCTCGAAGCGCTCCCGCTGGACGTCGGGATCGTTCAGTTCCGTATAGGCGTTGCCGATTTCCTTGCCGCCGATGAACAGCTCGAACCGCTCGGCCGTCTCGGGGTCATCCTCCCTGGGCTTGGCCAGCGGAGAGATGTCCCGCGGGTAATCCACAAGAAAGGTGGGCTGGATCAACATCGGCTCGACCGCCGTTTCTATGATCTTGTTCAACACCTTGCCGTAGCCGTGGTGATGGGAGACGTCGATCCCCTCCCGGTCGGCCCAGGCGCGGGCGGACGCTTCGGTCTCTAGGTCGGCGTCGGACATGCCCGCTTCTTTCAGGGCATCCTTCAGCGGCAGCCTCCGCCAGGGCGGAGCGAAGTCCACCTCGCGCCCGTTCCAGGTGAGTGTCCGGGCGCCCAGGACGCTGTCGGCCACTTCGACCAAAAGCGCTTCGACTAGGGCCATCATGTCCGTATAGTCGGCGTACGCCATGTAGAACTCGAGCATGGTGAACTCGGGGTTGTGCTCGGTGGAGATGCCCTCGTTGCGGAAGCTGCGGTTGATCTCGAAGACCCGGTCGATGCCGCCGACGACGAGCCGCTTGAGGTAGAGCTCCGGGGCGACCCTCAGGTACAGAGTCATGTCGAGGGCGTTATGGTGCGTGACGAAGGGCCGGGCGGTGGCGCCCCCGACCAGGGGCTGCATCATCGGGGTCTCGACTTCGACAAAGCCCCGGTCGCCGAGTTTTTCGCGCAGGGTCTGGACGATCCGGGCGCGGTGCGTGAATACCGCGCGCACCTCCGGGTTCATGATCAGGTCGACGTATCGTTGGCGGTAGCGGGTTTCGACGTCCTGAAGGCCGTGCCATTTCTCGGGCAGGGGCCGGAGGGATTTGGTGAGCAGCGACACCTCGCTCGCCGCGATGGAAAGCTCCCCGCGCCGGGTCTTGGTGATCTCTCCCCGGATGCCGATGAAGTCGCCGATGTCCAGCGACTGTAGGGATTGGTAGGCCGCTTCTCCGAGGCGGGACTTTTCGGCGATGAGCTGGATCTTCCCCGTTCCGTCCCGCAGGTCGCAGAAGGTCAGCTTTCCCTGCCGCCGCATGGCCATCAGCCGGCCGGCCAGGGTGTGGGTCTGGGGGTCGGCCTCCAGGGTTTCGCGGTCCAGGTCCCCGCATCGCTCGACGATCCCCCCGAGACGCCCGGTTGTCGGAAACCGGTTGACGAAAGGGTTTTTCCCTTCCGCTCTAAGGTTTTCGAGCTTCTGTCGCCGTTGAGCCCTCAGCGGGTTCGCTTCATCCATCGGGCGGGCCTTCCGGACATAATCGGTGATTTATCAAACATTTACTGAATTGAAGCTGGGGCATGGTAACCCTCGGAAGCAATTCGGTCAACCGGATGCGGGACCGGTGGCGGGAAACCCGCCCGGCCTTTTCGAAACCTCCGGTTTTCCACCAAATTTGGCAGGCCGGCGTCTTGCCCGGCCCGAGAGGACAATTCGGTCCTCGATCGGTTCAGTCCATCCCAAGAGGCTTCACGATCCATCCACCTGGAACTCTATCAGATAGGCCTCGATGAAACGGTCGAGATCCCCGTCCAGGACGGCGTCCACGTTTCCGACCTCGACGTTCGTCCGGTGGTCCTTCACCATCTGGTAGGGGTGGAGGACGTAGGACCGGATCTGGCTTCCGAAGGCGATCTGCTTCTTGCCGCTGTGGATGGCGTCCATCTCCTCTTCCTTCTTCCTTTTCTCCAGGTCGTACAGCCGGGCCTTGAGGACCTTCATGGCCGTCGACTTGTTTTTGTGTTGGGAGCGCTCGTTCTGGCAGGAGACGACGAGCCCGCTGGGGATGTGGGTGATCCGCACCGCCGAGTCGGTCACGTTGACGTGCTGGCCGCCCGCCCCGCTGCTCCGGTAGGTGTCGATCTTGAGGTCTTTCTCGTCGATCTCGATCTCGATGTCGTCGGCCACTTCGGGGAAGACGAAGACCGAGGCGAAAGAGGTGTGCCGCCGGCCGGCGGTGTCGAACGGCGAGATCCGGACCAGTCGGTGGACGCCGACCTCCGGGCGGAGGTAGCCGAAGGCGTACGGGCCGTTGACCGCGAAGGTGGCGCTTTTGATGCCCGCCTCCTCCGCCGCCAGCAGGTCGAGGGTCTCGGACGTGAAGCCCCGACGCTCGGCCCACCGCAGGTACATCCGCATCAGCATCTGCGCCCAGTCCTGGGACTCGGTTCCTCCAGCGCCCGCGTTGATGTGGACGAGGGCGTTTCGCGCGTCGTTCTCCCCGGACAGCTTCAGCTTGAACTCGATGTCCTGGAGGTCCCGGAAGAGCCCCTCGACCTCCCCCTCAAGCTCCGCCACCTCGGCGCTGTCGGCCTCTTCCTCCGCCAGGAGCTCCTGAAGCTCCTCCGCGTCGGTGGCCCCTTTGTTCAGCTTGTTCCATTCCTCGACCGGGGCCACCAGGGCCGCGCGGCGCTGAAGGGTCCGCTGCGCCGTATCCGGGTCGTCCCAAAAACCTGTCCGGCTGATGGCCTGATCGAGTTTTTCAATCTCCTGCTCTTTGCCCGCTAAGTCAAAGACGACCTCGGACGGTTTCGAGGCGCTTGGAGATGTCCTCCAGGGTGTTCTTGAGGTCGCCGCTCATGATTCTTCCTCCCTCCGCGATCGTGGACGTGATGATTCGGGGGCGGTCCCGGGTCTGAACGGTCACCCCTTGCGGGCCGAATGTCTGCCGGTGGCCCAATGCAGTCCGAGGATCAAGACCGCGAGGGCCGCGCTTAGGTAAGCGAAGAGGTCTCCGTGCCGGGTGTAAAAGGTGAGTCCCGCCGGGCCGGGCATTCCGGGCGCGACGCTGGCGAGCACGCCCGTCCGAACGAACAGCGCCGTCGCTGCGCGGATTTTCCCGGTCGCGTCCACGACGCCGGTGATTCCCGTATTGGCCGCTCGGACGAGGGGGACGCGATTTTCCACTGCCCGAAGGACGGCGATGCTCATGTGCTGATAGGGGCCCGCGCTCCGGCCGAACCAGGCGTCGTTGGTGATGTTCACCAGAAGTCGCGCCCCGTTCCGGACAAACTTCCTCACCTCATTAGCAAAGATCACCTCGTAACAGATCAAAACGCTGAACGGTGCTTTGGCGAGAGGAAAGACGGTGCGGCGGTCGCCGGGAAGGAAATCCCCGATGCCGGAGACCATCTTCCGGATGAAGGGGAAAAACCGCTTCAATGGGACGTACTCACCGTAAGGGACTAAATGCGTCTTGTGGTATTGACCGACCACCTTCTTTTCAGGGGTGACGAGGAAGGCGCTGTTCCGCAGGCGATACTCCCGGTTTCGAAGCGCCACCGACACCGCGCCGACCAGCAGCGGGGCGCGCACCTTCTCGGACAGGTTCAGAACCCGCTCCCGGTGGGCCTTGTCCCGAAGGAAGAAGAACGGCGCCGCGGTCTCAGGCCACACGATCAAATCCGGCTTTCCCTGCGCGTGCTGATACGTCAGATTTTCGTACGCCTCGAGTGTCTTCAGCCGATACGCCTCGTCCCACTTCACCTCCTGCGGGATGTTCCCCTGAAGCAGGGCGATGCGGACGGACCGGTCCGGGCGTGCGCCCCCCGGGGAGGGCGTGGCAAAGGTCTCGAGCCGGGCCCGGCCGTAAAGGAGCGCCGCCCCCAGCAAGACCGCCGTCGCGCCGAGCGCCCACGCGCTCCCGCGAAAGGCCCGGCCTTCCCCCCCGGGCTTGCCGTGCGGCCTTGCGTACGCCGGAATGAAATCCCGCATGACGCCCCAGAGCGCAGAATTGACGAGGACGATGAGGAAGCTCACGCCGTAAATTCCGGTGATGTCCGCGACCTGGATCACCGGCAGCGCCGCATACTGCGTATAGCCCAAGGCAGCCCAGGGAAAGCCCGTCAAAAGGTGCGTCCGCGCCAACTCCAGCCCGACCCACAGGAAAGGGGCCAACGCCAGTTGGACCAACCGGCTCTGCCGGCCGAATCGACAAACAAGCGCGCAGAAGACTCCCGTGAACAAGCTCAGGTACACCGCCAGCATGAGCATGACTATCCAGGCGACGGGAAACGGGAGATTTCCGTACCGCGTCATGGTGATGGTGACCCAGGAGAGGATTCCGATGTAGCCGACGGTCCCCGCGAGGCCGCCCAGCCAGAAGGCGCGGTGGGGCGGCGCCCCTTCGATGGCCGCCATCAGGGGGATCAGAGCCACCCAGGCCAGCGTCGCCAGGTTGTACTTCGGAAAACAGAAGGTGAGGAGGACGCCCGAGAGAACGGCCGTGACCAGCCGGCGCCGAAGGCGCACCCCCCGAAAGGGGGGTGTCGCCGGGACCTCCGATTCGGTCTGTGCCGCCGATGCCCGCGCCGAAGCGGTCATTCCGTCTCCACTTCCGCCGAAGGGTTCACAGCTGGGAATTCCGGCTCCGGGGGGCCGGGGAGGCCGGCCGGGCGTGCGTGTCCGTCCTTTCCACCGATCCCCGCCACACGGTCTTTGACCGCCCGGGCCAGGGTTTTGTTCATGTGGGGGATTCCGGCCAGTTGATCGACGTCCGCTTCGCGGATCTGGTCGACGCTGCCGAAGTACCGCAGGAGTGATTGCCGGCGGGCCGGGCCGATGCCTTCGACTTCGTCGAGGATCGAGCGCAGCCGCGCCTTTCCACGGCGCTTGCGGTGAAACTGGACGGCGAAGCGGTGCGTCTCGTCGCGGACCCGCTGGAGCAGGTAGCGGACGGGCGAGTCCGGCAGGAGGGGGATGGGGTCCGGGTGGCCGGGGAGGAAGATCATGTCGTTTCGCCCGCGCCGGTCGCCGCCTTTTGCCATGGCGATGATGGGCAGGCGCTGGAGTGCTAGGTCGCCGAGGACGCGCTGGGCCGCGCCCAACTGCCCTTTGCCCCCGTCCACGAGGATGAGGTTGGGCCAATTTCCCCCTTCGGCGAGTGCGCGCCGGAACCGTCTCTCGATGACCTCGGCCATCATGGCGTAGTCGTCCGGGGTGTTTTCCGTCCGGATGATGTAGCGGCGGTATTCATCCTTGGCCGGTTTGCCGTCGAGGAAGACCACCATGCAGCCCACGGCGTCCGTTCCCTGAAGGTTCGAAATGTCGAAGGCCTCGATACGCCGGGGGAGGTCGGTGAGGCGCAGGACGTCCCGCAGCTCGCCCAGCAGGTCCTCCCCGGCCGGTCCCACCTCCTCGGGGTTCTCGAGGAAGTGCCGGGCGTTGTCGGACGCCATCCGGATCAGGCGGGCCTTGTCCCCCCGCCGCGGAACGCTCAACCGGACCCGCCGGCCCCGCTGGCCCGTCAGCCACTCCTCGATGAGCGCCGAATCCTGGATGGAAAAGGGCGTCAGAACCTCCGGCGGGATGAAGACGCCCCGCGCGTAGTATTGCTTGAGGAACGATTCCAGCAGGTCGCCTTCCGGCTCGGAGGCCGGAAATTTGAAATCGTACCCTTTGTCTCCCAGGACCTTGCCCCCCCGGACGAAGAAGAGGTGTACCCGAGCGCGGTCCCCGAACCGGTGGAGACCCACCACGTCCTGGTCCTCCAAGTCGGTGGAGACGATCCGCTGCCGCTGGAGGCTCCTCTCCACGGCCCGGATCTGGTCCCGGTAGCGGGCGGCCTCCTCGTAGCGAAGCGTCTCGGCGGCGGATTGCATTTTCTCCTCCAGGCCCCGGAGGAGCTCCCGGTCCCGGCCCTTGAGGAACAGGTTCACCCTATCCACGAGGCCGTCGTATTCCTCCGGCGGGCAGTAGCCGACGCAGGGTTCAGGCCCAGCACCTTGGGGAGGGAGGGGTGGGCCGCCCCGTCCTTGTGCACCCGGCGGACGATCTCCAGCCGGGGGTGCGCTTCGTGGGTGGTGAACCGGAGGTAGGGGAAATGCTTGTCGTCCCGCAGGACAACGTTGTACTTGGGCCGGTGGCGCTTGATGTAGTTGCTCTCGAGGATCAAGGCTTCGACGTCGCTGGCCGTGACGATGTAATCCAGCGACCGCACCTGATCGACCATCGCCCGGATCCGAGGCGAGGGCCGGGCGGAAGGCGCGAAGTAGGAGCGGACCCGGTGCCGGAGGGACTTGGCCTTGCCGACGTAGAGGACCTTCTCTTTGTCGTCCCGCATCATGTAGATGCCGGGCGACGCGGGCAGACCCTCGCCCAGACGGTCTTTCCCCGCAACCTGCGTCCCGACTTCCCGCGTTTCAGCTTTCTTGGCGCTCATTTTGAAAACCTTCCACCTTGGGGGGGCTTCTTGTAAGATGCCCTCCCAAACCCCCCTTAGAACTTTTTGAAGGCCGAGCCAAAGGCTCGGCCTTCTCGCGGTGGGGATGAGTCGGCTGATCGTTTGTCTGTGCCGCGCGGAACTCTGATTTCGGGCACGTGGGCGGGGGCAGGCGCGCCTGGATCAGC
>CAYRGS010000119.1:7641-9709 GCA_964423875.1 uncultured bacterium | reverse complement strand
GTCGTCCCCTGCCCCGTAATCCTCCTCGAGAACGACCTCATCGAAGTCGGGCAGGTTCGATGCGACTTCCGAAATCACCCCCGTCAGCTCCGGGTCGCTTTGCGCCGAGATGGTCCGGCCGACCTTCTCGATTTCCACTTCCACGCCGTGCATGAGGGCGGAGGCCCTGAGAACCTCGTGGGCGCGATCCTGCATGTAGGCGTCCAGGTCGGAGGTCTCCCCGCGCGTCTCCAGCTTCAACACGGCCCGGTCCGGGATGATGTTCCGCGCTGTGCCGCCTTCCAGCGTCCCCACGTTGACCCGCGTGCCGCCCCCGCTGTGGCGGGAGATGGCCTGGAGTTGCAGGAAGGCGGTGGCCGCCGCCGCCAGCGCGTTCCTCCCCGCCTCGGGCTCGAGACCGGCGTGGGCGTTCTTGCCGGTGAACACGGCGTCGAGCTTGGTCGTGGCCTGGAACCCCCCGGCGCCGCAGACGATCTTCCCCGTCCGCGTCACGCGGACCCCCACGTGGGGGACAATGAAGTAGTCGGCGTCGTCCAGGACCCCGGCCTCGACCATGGCGAGAGCGCCGCGCGCGCCTTCCTCGGCCGGCTGAAAGATGACCTTCACCCGGCCCGTCCAAGCGTCGCGGATCTCCCCGAGCAGAGAGGCGACACCGAGGCCGATGGCGGCGTGGCCGTCATGGCCGCAGTTGTGCATCGTCCCCGGCTCGGCCGAGGCGATCCCTTCCCGCGCCGGGCGGTGCCGCTCATCCCGGGCCTCCTCGCCGGCGTTGGCGTCGATGTCGAACCGCAGGGCGACGGTAGGGCCGCCGTCTCCCCCTCCCCTGCCCTCCAGAACGCCCACAACGCCCGTGAAGCCGCCCTTCATCCGGGCGGCCATCGTCTCCTCGGCCCCTCCATCGAGGGCGCGGCGGAAGGCGGCCTCCAGCGCCTCAGCAGGAGGAAGCCCCATTCTAGCCGCCGGGTCGATCACGTCCGCCCCAACCCGGACATCCCAGCCCAGGGCCTCCAGCCGGGCGGCCAAAAGAGAAGCGGTCCGAACCTCCATCCAGCCCCGCTCGGGGTTACGATGAAAATCCCGCCGAGTCCGGATGATCTCATCGCGCCGCCGGCTCGCGCCATCGGCGATGGCGGAAAAGGAGGGGGGGATTGACCGATTCTCCATCTTCGCCTGCTCCCAACGGTTCAGCTGAACAACCGCCGCGTGGTCTCAAAAGAAATCGGGGAGCGCAGCACAAGAAGGCCCTGAATCCCGCGTCAATCGTCCAGGAAGGCCACCACCCGGCTGATACAGCCGTCCCCGCCGACGAGCTTCCACGGAAAGACACCGATGTCGCACCGCCGGCCCAGGACCTGATCGATGTCTCCCCCGACGTTCTCGACATGCGTGATGTTGCTGGCGAAGGGAACCCGGTGCATGCAGAACCGGCGCTCGGACGGAAAGACCCCATCCACCGGCCGGCCGGCCTTTTTCTCAAACGCCTCGACCAGATCGGGCCGCGTCCGCCGTATCGCCGCGTTGTTCATCGGGTGATCGGGCGATCCGAGATCAACCCCGATCCACTTCAGGCGCGTCTCGACAATCCATTCGGCCAGCTCGATGCCGCCCCCGGGCGCCCGGAAGAGGTACTTCTCCGGGTCTGGCTGATTGCCATAGAAGAAGTGGTCGTGCCAGCCGGTGTGAATGATGACAATGTCGTCCGGCCGGATTTCCGCGCGGCTCGTGAGGTGATCCGGTCGGATGATGTCCCATTCATCCACGCCGTCGCTGATGTCCACAATCACGCCCCCCCCGTACAGGGTGTCCAGCGGGACCGAAGCGAGGTCCGCGCCGCCTTCGATGGCGTGGTTCTGCGCGTCGAAATGCGTCCCGACGTGCATGGTCGTGTCGTACCGCTGCATAAAGGTTTGGTTTCCGGAAACCCCGATGACGTTGACCGGGCGGATCACCGGCGGGTCCTGACCCGGGAAAGTCGGCGTGTCCGCCCCCCAAGGATGACTCAGATCGACAAGTCTGACCATGCCAGGAACCTCCTCCGACTCAACGTCCCGCTCAGCCCGGGCGGCCG
>CAYRGS010000119.1:1409-7631 GCA_964423875.1 uncultured bacterium | reverse complement strand
CGAAGACCGGACGTCGGTGCTGCCTCGGCTGAAGAGCGGCCGCGTCTTTCCGCGTTCCATTCCCGGGCGTTGACACTCCGGCCGGTCACGTCCGCCCCCTCGGCGGAGGCGAGGAAGATGGCCGGCTCGACGAGGGCGTCCACCGGCTGCCACTGATCCTCGGAAGGATACGCCTGATGCGCGGAGAGCCTCGCCGTCGAGGCGAAGCCCATCGCCGTGCGGGCGACCCCGCCGGGGTGGAGGGTGTTGACCCGGATTCCATGTTCCTTGACCTCGGCCGCCAGGGACTGGGAGAACCCCTCCACCGCGAACTTCGAGGCGCTGTAGGCGCTCACCAGGGCGCCCCCCTTGTAGCCGAATCCGGAGGTCACATTCAGGATAAGACCGCGCTTGCGGGGGACCATCCCCTTGAGCGCCTCCCGGGAACACAGGAATGTTCCGCGCAGGTTGATGCGGATGAGGTTGTCCCACTCCTCCGCCTCCGTTTCGAGAACGCCTTTCACGAACAGCACGCCCGCGCAGTTGAGCAGAACATCCACCTCGCCGAAATGCTCCCGGGTCCGCTCGAACAGGGAATAGACACCCTCCTCTTCTCTCACGTCGGCGAAGACCGCAAGCACGGACGCCCCCAGCGCCCGCAGGTCCTCGGCCACGACTTCCACCTCCGAGGCCGCTTCGGAGGCCAAGACGACCTTCGCCCCTTCCCGGCAGAACGCCCGGGCCACCTGTTCTCCCAGCCCGCGGCCCGCCCCGGTGATCACGGCAACCTGGTCAGCCAAACGCATCCCGACATCCTTCCGTTGGTTGGTTCTCCGCGAATGAATATTGAGTCCCCAGAGGTTAGCACACATGGGGGCAAGGGGACTATCCAGAGGCGCGATTGTCCACAATTGTGACTGTGCGACTCACCAAAGGTTCTCGATTCCCCTTGAAATTTCAACGATTCCGGGTACGGTAAAAGGGGAAGATTTTCAAGGGGGGGGGGGAGAAAGTGGATGCGGCGTTTGAATCGGTCGTTGCGGTCCTGTGGTTGACCGGAATCATGGGTCTTGCGGCCTGCGGTCAGGTGCGGCTTGGATAGAACCGGTGTTTCATGTGCAACGACAGCATTGGCATCGCCCCGACCCCCGAAAGACCGCCGAGGCGCTCGTTCAGATCTACGCCGCGGGGGCCTATGGCTGACGGGGGATCTTCGCGGTCCACACCTGGATTACGCTTAAGCCCCGAAACGCCAATCGATACGCTGTGCTGCAGGTCATGGGCTGGCGGCCCTACCCCGAAGCGCATCCGTTGAGGGTCTCTCGGGTGTTGCGACCCGACCGACGCTGGCACGGCCCCAACAGCAACACGTCACGGCCTACGTCATCTGCCGGGTACCCGAGATCAAGGCCGAGCTGCCGCCCACCGCCATCGGGAAGGACTTCCTGGTGGACGGCGGGTTCGCGGCGATCTCCCCCAGCGGAACCGGCTTTCAGTTGTCGCTGAAGGCTCTGCTCGGGCTGACCCTCGGAATCGAGGAAGGGATAGAGGTCATCCTGATCGGCCTGACCATCGGCGTGGGTTTCAACCCCCCGGCCCTGAAACTGCCCGTCCTAGGACGGGTGGGCATGTTGCAGGGAGGGATTGAAGGCGGGCAGGATGCCCGCCCCACCTTATTTCGGAAACCCTTGCTTCCACCGACGGGTAGGCCGGGCATCTTGCCCGCCCTTGAGCGACAATTCTGATCTCGAAATGTAAAGCCATTGACGAAACACCGCACGAGGTTGGAGTGACCCGATAATGACCTTCGAACCCAAGCCCCCCGTCGAGGAACGTCTCTTTCAAGTCCTCCGGCGTCTCGATATCGACCGAGCCCACTTTGCCGCCCGCTCGGCGCTGGACTGGAGCGGCTTCGCGGGCGCGCATCCCGATCGCATCGCCTCCCTGACCCTCATCTGCCCGCCGGGCATTGACCCGGAGGCGCTTCGCCCGTTCTCTTCAAGACTCCTGGTTATTACGGGCGATCAAGGCGCGCCGATGGAAGGCCTGATGCGTACCGTGGAGGGTCTGCCGGGCGCCGCGCTGAAAACGCTGAACGGATATTTCAGTCCCGGTTGGGCCGACATCTTCACTGACCGAGGGGAGGAGTCGGCCGCCGCGATGGAGGCGTTTTTGAAGGGATGGGCCCCCGCAACCGGAGATGAAGGGACGCCCACGCTCTCGCGGGACGATGAGGGGGAGGTTGCCGGCATCTCCTACCGCGTTCGCGGCGCCGGGCCGCCTCTGGTCCTGCTCCCTCTGATGCTCGCCCCGTCTCAGTGGGAGCCCGTAATCTCCCGCCTAAGTGAGCGATTTTGCACAATCTCGCTGGGCGGCGCGGCCCTGGGCTTCACCGCCCTCTTGGAGGCGCGCGGCCGCTCGGCCGGGTACCTGGGGATCGTCCGAAACCTCCTCGAAGCGGTACGTCTGCGCGAAGGGGAAACGGTTCTGGACGTGGGATGCGGAACGGGCGTGATTGACCGCTGGCTGGCCCGGAGGACCAGCAGGATGAACCGGATCGTCGGCGTGGACGTGAGTCGCCACCTCCTGCGCTACGCGGCGGACCTGGCCGGGAAGGAAGGACTGGGCGAGGTCATCGAGTTCCGCGAAGGGAGCGCGGAGAACCTGGAGTTTTCCGATGGCCGCTTCGACGTGACGCTTTCGCTCACGGTCATGGAGGAACTCGACGCGGACCGGATGTTCGGCGAGCTGGTCCGCGTGACCAAACCGGGGGGGAAGATCGGCGTGATTGTCCGGGCCGTGGACATGCCGTGGTGGGCGAACGTTCCGCTGGAGGGCGAGTTGAAGGCAAAGGTGCAGGCCCCGCGGGGCCCCGTCGAGGAGTGGGGTTGCGCCGACGCGAGCCTCTACCGGCGGTTTTGCGATGCGGGCTTGCGGGAGGTGAAAAGCCTCCCGCAGTCGGCAGCCTTTAGCGGACCGTACTGGGCCCGGGTGCTGGATGATCGGATCCTCCCCGCTCTCGACCGGGAGGAAGCGGCCGCGTGGCGGGTCGCCCTCGCCCGGGCGGAGGCCGACGGAACCTTTCTCTATGCCACGCCTCACCACTGCGCGGTCGGCACGAAGCCCTGACGGCCCTAGCCTGCCGATTCAATGGGCGGAAACGGGTGTTGTGTGAATGAAAAGAAGCGGGGGAATCGGGAGCCGAGAGGCGCCCTCGACCCAGGAAAAGGCCGCGATATAGGCCAAACGCACCGCCCTAAGCGATTGCAATCGGGTTGGCCCTGAAGTACGATGAGCCTTCGGTTCTCAACCGCCTCGGCGGGGCCGTCGTTCGGTGCCGGCGGACCCGAAACCCGCAACCCCGCGGCTTGGAGAAGGAGGCGGAATGCGGGGCCGTTATGTTGTTCAATCCGTCACGCATCGAGGCGGGTTAAGCGGGGACCTCAAATAGCTCGACGGACGTCAATTTGACCCATGACCCTTCCCGGCGACGTTCAGCGATTCTCAGCGGACCGGGGTTGTCAGAAGACGCTGGATCAGGCCCGGGACAAAGCGTCGGAGGTTTTCCCCGGGTTTTGCGACGTGGAATTCTCTCTGGTGCAACACCCGAAGGATTCGGACCGGTTCTATATCCGGATCCGGATCGACGTGGACGCGGATGTGGAGGAGACATTGGCCGCCCAGCACCGATTCGAATCGTGGCTGATGGACGCCCTGGCCGAGGGGCCTTTCATTCCCATGCGGGTCGTTCCGGAATACGCCTGAGCGAAGGGGTGGCGGGGGGGGGAGGACGCGAAACCGGAGACAGTCCCAACGCCCGGCCCGCCCCGTTCGACTTTTCGGGAGCAACGCCGGAGAACCTGACCAAAGGAGCCTTCGATGTCGGAGACCGAAAACCTGAGCCTTGACGAGTTGATGGACCGGCAAATCGCCCGACTGGGCGACCGGGAGCCGGACTGGGACGCCTTGAAGTTCCAGGCGGACCACGATTCGAAATACCGCCGCGCCCAGATTCGCTACATCGGAATCGGCGGCACGGGCGTGGCAACGGATGCCAACGTCGTCCCGGCCGTTCACTTCACCTTCAGCACCATGATTCTCCCCCCCCGGTGCGAGGGCCCGTCGCATCTGCATTCCGACGTGGAAGAGGTTTTCTTCATCCTCAAAGGGCAGGTGACGGTGTACGTTGAACGGGACGGTGAACGGGCCGAGAGGGTCCTCGACGCCCGCGACCTGATCTCCGTTCCCCCGGGGGTACACCGTGGAATCCTCAACAACACCGACGAGGAGGCGCTCATGTGCGTCATGCTGGGGGCGCCCAAGCCGCAGACCCCCACTTACCCGCCCGATCACCCGTTGGCGAAACTGCGCAGGAAATAGTCGGCGACCCTCGGACCCCAGAAATTCGCGCGCACCGGCGCGCCAGGAGACCGGCGATGGAGGCGAAGACAGCGATACAAAGCTCCATGTTCGATGAGGCCCTCTTGGACGGCATGCCCAATTGCTGGCACGCGATCCTGCCTTCGGACGAGCTGAAAGAAAAGCCCGTCGGCGTCCGCCGCCTTGAAAAGGATCTCGTCCTGTGGCGGGATCGCTCCGGCACGGCCCATCTCTTCCCGGACTTCTGCCCCCACCGGGGCTCCGCCCTGTCCCAGGGAGACGTAGTGGACGGAAATCTGGCCTGCTGGTATCACGGAATCCAGTACGACGGAGACGGCGTCTGCCGGGAGGTCCCGGCTTCCATCAAGAGCGCCCTCATCGGAAAGCTGAAGATACAAAAATATCGCCTAGAAGAGCGTTGCGGGATGTTATGGGCCTACTTCGGAGACGAGGAGCGTTATCCGGCCCCGCCGCTGACGCTGGCCGAAGAAGTGACCGACCCCGCGTGGACCTGGTTCATCGCCCGGGCTCAATGGAACATCAACTGGCTCTACGTCATCGACAACCTGGTCGACCCGATGCACGGCCCCTTCCTGCACGCCAAGTCTTACACACTTCGGTTCGGCGCAAAGGGCGACTCGATGCGTGTGATTGACCTTGATAACGGCTTCCGGGTGGAACGGGAGGGACAGAAGGGGGTCAACTTCGACTGGACGGAATATCGCCACACCGGGATCCATTGGTTTCGCCTGGACATCCCGTATCCGTGGAGCGCGGGACCTGGCGGGCCGATGCGCGTGGTCTGCTTCATCACCCCGGTCGATCGGAACTGCACGCAGGCGTACTTTTTCCGGGGCCGGAAGATCACCGGTTGGCGAAAGCGGCTCTGGCGCGCCCTGTACAAGACACGGCTGGAGGCCAAGCACTGGACCGTCCTTGAACAGGACCGCGTGGCCCTCGAGGCCATCGAGCAGGCGGCCCGCCACCACGAGCGTCTTTGCGAATCGGACGTCGGCGTGATCCAAATGCGGCGGCTGATGACGAAAGAGATCCGCCGTCACACCGAGAACGGGGCGTCCTGACCGGAGGCTGAATCCCCACCGACACATCGGGGGGAGGGGGGGGGCGAAAAAGGCCTCATGATTCGGAGCCGTGGGATCTTGACCCGCTGGGTCCTCCCCGACCTTGCGCGCCGCAAGGCATGACGGACTACAGGAATCTATTCCACGGGAGGCGCGATTGAAATTCTACTTCTTCCATCTGATGCCCTACCCGAACATGCCGGACGATTACCTGGCCACCTACGGGACTTCCTGGGCCAGAATCCCCAACAAGCATTTCGATCCGGAGGTAGGCCACACCCTCTACAACCTATACCTCGATCAGCTCGAGCACGCCGAGGCGTTGGGGTATGACGGCATTTGCGTCAACGAGCATCATCAGACCTGCTACGGCCTGATGCCTGCGCCCAACCTCATGGCCGCGTCGCTGGCCCGGCGGACGAGCCGCGTCGACATCGCCATCCTGGGCAACGCCCTCCCCCTGCGGAATCACCCCCTCCGGGTGGCCGAGGAAGTGGCCATGCTGGACGTGATCTCCGGCGGACGCATCATCTCGGGCTTTGTCCGGGGGGTGGGGGATGAATACACCGCCTTCAGCATGGACCCCACAACGTCCCGGGAAAGGTTCTTCGAGGCCCACGACCTGATCATCCGCGCCTGGACGGAACCGGGCCCCTTCTCTTTCCAGGGAAAACATTACAACTTCCGTTACGTCAACCCTTGGCCCCGGCCCCTCCAGAAGCCGCATCCGCCCGTGTGGATGCCGGGCCAGGGAAGCATCGAGACGGTCATCTTCGCCGCC
>CAYRGS010000119.1:0-1399 GCA_964423875.1 uncultured bacterium | reverse complement strand
GAGCGGCGATATCCCTACATGCACGTCTTCTCGCCCTACTCACAGGTGAAACGCGTCCTGGAAGAGTACAAAGAACAGGCCCGGAAATGCGGTTACGAAGCGACACCGGACCAATTGGGCTGGAACATCCCCATCTATGTGGCCGAGACGGATGAGCGCGCGTGGGAGGAGGCCGAGGCTCACCTCAACTATTTTTTCAACAAACTCCTCAAGCGGCCCATCCAGCAGTTCTTCCCCCCGGGCTACATCACCGGGCAGTCTATGGCGCGGGTCAGGAAAGATGATTCCGGCGGACTCGGCCACGGGAACAAGGCCCTTGAAAAACCGCACAACCTGCGCGAGATGAACGAAAAAGCGATGATCATGGTGGGAAGCGCGGCGACCATCCGGGACCGCTTGAGGGCGTACGAAAAGGATTCGGGCATCGGTCTTATCGTGGCGACGCTGAACTTCGGGAGCCTCCCCGCGGATCTCACGATGAAAAATCTCGAGATCTTCGCCAAAGAAGTGTCGCCCCACTTCCGCACCGAGGTTCCGGCGACCGTGGGCTGACAAACCGGCCGCGAGATCCGAACCATTTCTTCCAACGCGCCCCCCCCCCCGCCCCGCTCGCCCCCCGCGGCATCGCTCGAGGGGAAAGTCGTGATCGTCACCGGGGCCGGCCGGGGCCTCGGGCGCGCGTTCGCCGAGGCCGCCTGCCGCGCCGGGGCACGGGTCGTTGTGGCGGAATGGGTCGAAGCATGGGGCAAACGGGCCGCCGACGACCTCCAGGCCGCGGGTCACGAAGCCTGGTTCGTCCAGACCGACGTGGCTGACTGGCCCTCCGTCCGCCGGATGGCCGAGGCGGCCGCCGACCGGTGGGGAAGGATCGACGGCCTCGTCAACAACGCCGCCATCGCGTCCGGCATCGGGGGCAAGGGGTTCGAGGACATCCCGGTCGAGGAATGGGACCGCGTGATGCGGGTCAACGTCCGCGGACCTTGGTTCGCCTGCAAGGCGGTCTTCCCCTTCATGCGCCGAACGCCGCACGGGAAGATTGTGAACGTGGCGTCGGACACCGCCCTTTGGGGTGCGCCCGTCCTGCTGCACTATGTGAGCGGCAAGGCCGCCCTCATCGCTATGACCCGCGCCTTGGCCCGGGAACTGGGAGAGGACAACATTGCGGTGAACGCGCTCGCGCCGGGGTTGACCCGGGTCGAAGCCACGGAGACCGTGGCCGCCTCCCGCCACGAGATGTACGTTCGGGGCCGGGCCCTCCGCCGGGAGCAGTTTCCGGAGGACGTGACCGGCGCGGCCGTTTTCCTCCTCTCGGATGGGGCGGATTTCATCACCGGCCAGCTTCTCGCCGTGAACGGGGGCTTCGTCCTACACTAAGCCCCCTTCCAAATGGTCATTCATG
>CAYRGS010000118.1:0-9971 GCA_964423875.1 uncultured bacterium | reverse complement strand
CCGAGGGACATGAACCGCTTGTGGACAGCATCCAGCGGGCGCATGAAAAGGTCATCGGAAAACCCATGGGGACCATTGATCCGCCCATCACGAGCATGTGGCGGGACATGAACGTTTTCAATGAGGCCGGAATACCAGCGGTCACCTATGGGCCCTTCATCCGAGAGATCTGGCAGGAAAAACCGGACCCAAATGCCGCGAATCGGGAATTCCTCCACGCGGACGACCTGCTGGCGGCCTCGAAGGCTTATGCACTGATAGTGATGGATATCTGCAACCAGGACGCCGAGCCTTCATAAGCCCGCTCGCTACACGCCGTAGCCGCGGAGCCCTCCCGCACCAGGGAGCGCAACCCGCTTTCTCCCCGACCGATTCCTCCGCCCCACACGATCCGGGACTTTCCTCCGCGGGAAATCCGCCTTCAGACACGGGCCGATCACACACCGACACAAGATGCTTCATTCGAAAAATTGGGAATCTGTGTCGAATTTTACAGTTAATCTAAGGGCCTGAAAATATTTAAAGTTTTTTAATTGCAATTAATTTAATCAGTTATGATATAATCATTAATGTAGTTTGTGATTCATTTCGAAGAAGCTCGGTCTGCCGGGTCTTTGTTGATCGACGTTTTGGGCAATCAGAAGACTCAATTGAGCCATGATGGGCCGTCTTAACTCTCCCGCTCTCAATCCAATCGCCCCCTTAGGCGACCGAGTTTCAAAACATAGCGCGCACGCCGCTATCGGGCAGAGAACCATACACCGGCATCACAGATGGGATTCGCCCTGGCCTGGAGGTCACTCCAGGGATTTTCGACGGACCCTCATGCGAGGAGGAGGAATGTTTTGCGTGGAAAATTGAATCGGACGTTCCATGCGGCTTGGATCTGGGCGTTCATCAGTCTGGCCGCGATTGCCTTCGCCCCCGGCGTCGCGACGGCAGCCGAGGTGGTGCGCATCAAATCGAAGACCGCCAACGTCCGCTCCGGGCCGGGAACAAGGTTCAAAAAGTTGTGGATCGCTCCGCAGAACTACCCGTACCGGGTCATCAAGCGGAAGGGGCGATGGCTCAAAGTCCGTGACTATGAAGGATATAAAGAATGGGTCCATAAAGGCCTGACCGACGGCAAACACGCGGTCATCGTCAAGGTCAAATCCGCCAACATCAGAAAAGGACCGAGCGCAGACCAGTCGGCCATCTTCACGGCCGACAAAGGCGTCCCGTTCCTCGTGGTGGGAAAGAGGGGAAGCTGGCTGAAAGTCCGTCACGCCGACGGGGACGAGGGATGGATTGCCCGGAAGCTCCTCTGGGGGGCCTCCCGGGACCCGTCGAACCTTTAGCCTCGGAAATGGCCATCATGAGAGAGAAATCCCGCGCGGAATTCCGGTTTCTCACTCATTCCTGAGGACGGGCCAGGCCTTTCGGCCCAGGACGCCGCGGACGCCGGCCAGACCTAGAACCAGGGTCGCGCCCGCCCCCCCCGCGACGATCGTGATGAGCGGGACGGGCAGGAATATCCAGGGGGCCCGAAGGACCCACTCGACAAAGGCGTACGAGATCAAGGTCCCCAGGAGAGACGCAAGCAGGGCCATCGCCAATCCCTGAATAGAAAACTCGGCCGCCAGGGAAAGAACAATGTCCCTTCGGGTGGCTCCGACGACTTTGAAGATCACCGCCTCGTAATGGCGACTTCTGAGATTCGCCCGGAGCGCCTGAACCAGGACGAGCAGGCCCGTCGCAAGGGTCACCCAGGCCATGGCCCTCACCGCCAGGCCGATCTTCCGTAGGATCTCCCCCACGTCCCTGAGGACATCTTTTATGTACACCGGCACAACGTTCGGGAACCGCCGCGTGACGGTCCTGAACAGGGCCGATTCCGTCTCATCCGCCGCGTAGGCCGTCGCGAGGTAGGTCACCGGAGCACCATCCAGCGCTCCGGGCGCGAGGACAATCACGTGATTCAGACCCAATGAGACCCAACTGATTTTCCGCAAGCTGGCGATCCGCGCCCGAATCTTCCGCCCGAGAATCAAAAGCGTCAGGCTGTCGCCCACCCCCACGCCAAACCCTCTCGCAATCCTTTGATCCAATGAGAGAAGCGGCTTTCCCCGGTAGTTTTCCGGCCACCACTTGCCCTCGGTCACGACCGTTCCCTCCGGCATCTTCGCCGCGTACGTCATCGCCCGGTCACTCCGCAAGGTCCAGCCCACATCCGGGTCGATCCGGGCTTCGTCGGACGGCACGCCGTTAATCCGGACAATCCGGCCGCGGATCAACGGCCGGCTCTCCATCCGCGACACCCCCGGAGCGGACCGGACGACCCTCCTGAACTCATCGATCCGCGAAGGCTGGACGTCCAGAAAAAAGTACGACGGCGCAACCTCGGGAAGCGCCCGCTCAATCCGGTTCCGCAAATTCCCCTCCACCAGGGCCACGGCGGCCAGGGCGGTCAACCCAAGGCCCAGCGAGAAGAAGACCTTCGCCGTCAACGCGCCCGGCCGGTGCAGGTTGGCCAGGGCCTGCCGAAGCCGCGACCCCTTGGGCGCCGGCGCCGAGGCCGCCGCCTTCATCATCAGTCCGGCCACGGCCCGGAAGAGGACAGCGCTCCCGGCCGCCGCCGCTGCGAACCCCGCCGTCAGGCGGCCGTCTCCGGTGAAACTCCAAGTCAAACCGAACAGAGCCGACAAGGTCAGAACAACGGCAGCACCCGCCCGCAAGGAGGGCTTTCGGGGCGCCACGTCCGTATAGCCGCGAAAGAGCCGGGCCGGAGAAATCGTCCCGGCGGCGGACAGGGGCCAGAGTGAGAAGGCGAGCGCCGTCAGGACACCGTATGCCGCTGCCGTTAGGAGGGTCCGCGGGTCCAGCGCAATGCCGGCCGCGATGCCAAAACTTTCCGCGATCAGGGAGAACACAGCGGCCGAAAAGGCCAGCCCGCCTCCGATCCCCAATGCGCTCCCCGCCAAAGCCAGCGCCAGCGTCTGGAACAGGTAGATCGAAACGATCAGCCCGCGGCTCGCGCCCAGACATTTCATCGCGGCGATCGAGTCGCTTCGGCTCTCCAGGTGGCTCCTGACGGCGCCCGCCACGCCGATCCCGCCGACCAGCAGGGTGGCGAGACTCACCAGGGTGAGATAGAGCGTCATGTGCTCGGAGAAATGTTCGAGGCGGGCCGTGGCCGATCCGTAATCCCGGACCCGCCAGCCGGCGCCGGGAAACCGAGTCTTGAGCTCCCGTTTCACGGCGTCCAGGCTCGACGTTTCGGCCAACCGCACCTTGTAAAAATAGAAGACCATGCTCCCGGGCCGGACGAGACCGGTCCCGGGCAGCGCCTTCAGCCCCACCATCAGGCGGGGGCCGAGCTGGAAGAACCGGCTCGCCTTGTCGGGTTCCCGCGCAATGACGCCGGTGATCCGCAACTCCGCGCTCCCGAGCCGGATCCGGTCGCCGACGCCGACCGCGAGCCGCGTCAGCAGCGCCGGATCGACAACGGCCCCGAACACGCCGTCCCACTCGGCCAGGGCCGCAGCCGCGCTCCCGCCCGATTTGAGTTTCAGCTTGCCGAAAAGCGGGTATGCGCCGTCCACCGCCTTCAGCTCGACCAAAGAGGGATTGCCGGCGGCGGAGCGCGCCATGGTCCGCATCCGGGCGCCTTCGGAGACCCGGCCCCGAGCCCTCAGAAACCGGAGCGCCTCGGGTCGCAAACGCCGGTAGCTTAGGCTCAGCTCCAGGTCCCCGCCCAACAGCGTTCGGGCGTCCTTTCGGAGGGCCTCGCCGACCGAATCGGAAAGGGTTCCGACCGCGGTCATCGCGCCGACGCCGATGGCCAGACAGGCCAAGAACAACCCGAACCCTTTCGGTCCGCCGCGCATCTCGCGCCAGGTCATCCGAAACGCCAATGCCAGGTCCCGGCCCGCCCTCATGGCGGGGGCTCCTCCCCACCGGCCGGGCGAAGCACGCCGTCCCGCATGAGCGCGTGGCGGTCGCAGCGCGGCGTCACGGAGGGGTCGTGGGTGATGAAGATCATGGTCGTCCCATACCGTTTCTGGAGGGAAAAGAGCAGATCGATGACCCGCCCGCCGGTTTCGGCATCGAGGTTCCCGGTGGGCTCATCCGCCAGAAGAATGGACGGCCGCGCGACGAACGCCCGCGCGATGGCCGCGCGCTGCTGCTCTCCGCCCGAAAGCTGAGCAGGATAATGCTTGACGCGCCCGCCCATCCCCACCGCCTCCAGACTCTCGGCGGCCCGGGCCAAGGCGTCTTTCGCACCGGCGAATTCCAGCGGCAACGCGACGTTTTCGAGGGCTGTCAGGGTCGGCGCCAAGTGAAACGACTGGAAGACGATGCCGATGTGCTCCCGTCTGACCCGGGCCAGCTCGTCCTCGTCGAGGGGGCCGAGATCCCGGCCGGCCACAAGGACGCGGCCGGAGGTCGGCTTCTCCAGGCCGGAGATCACCATCAGCAGGGTGGTCTTTCCGGAGCCGGACGGCCCGACGACGCTCAGCGTTTCCCCGGGGGAAAGGCACAGATCGACCCCGCGCAGAATCTTGACGGGGCCGCTGCCGCCCGTTAACGTCAAGTGGATATCGTCGAGAAAAACGAGAGGCTTCATGGGAACGGTTATCCGGATCGTCCGGACTGGCGCGGGTGAGATTCCCCGCGCGTGGGGAGGTTTCCCCGCCGAACCGGACTCAACAACGAAATTCCTTCAACAAGGCATAACGCCTCGAACATGAAACATCGCCCGCGAGCCGGCGGGGGTCCATCGCGTTGCGCGTGGATGGGCCTTACGCCAATCCTCATCCTCTTATTTATGACGCAAACAGGTTCCGCCGTCCATGCGGGCGCAATGCATCGGACCCTCACGATTCTGGCCTTTGGGGACAGCCTGACGGCGGGGCACGGCCTACCCTTGCGGAAATCCTATCCCTCGCTCCTCGAGGCCGCGCTGAGGCGGGACGGGTTTCAGGTCAAACTGATCAACGCCGGGGTCTCCGGCGACACAACAGCCGGGGGGCTTTCGCGCCTGGACTGGGCCCTGGGGGACAACCCGGCGATCGCCGTCGTCGAGCTCGGCGCGAACGACGGACTTCGGGGGCTGAAGCCGAAGCAGACCGAAGCCAACCTCGACGCGATCCTGACAAAGCTGAAAAGACGCGGGGTCCTCGTCCTCCTGACTGGAATATACGCCCCGCCGAACATGGGCCGGGCGTTCGGCCGGCGGTTTAACGCCATCTTTCCGCGCCTCGCCGAAAAACACAACGTCCTCTTCTACCCCTTCTTCCTGGACGGCGTGGCCGGCAAGCCCGCCCTGAACCAGGCGGACGGCCTCCACCCCAATGAAAAAGGCGCGGCGATCATCGCCCGAAGGCTTTATCCCCATGTCCGAAAACTCGTCGAGATCGCCCGGAGATAGCCAGCCGAAAGGGTTTTTAAACCGCCGAAATTTTGACTGGAATCGCGCCGCAAGTTCAGGTAAAATATTCTATACCGAATCGCGGGTAGAATGCTGGGGGCCTTGCCCGGCCTGTTGCGGGACTTGAGGACACGCATGAGACCTTCGACTCCCGGGAGAGTTCCTGCTCCGGTAGAAGTCGGCAAGGGGGACAAGAAAACCCTTCGGAAGTTTGGTAGTATCCTAACGGCTTTAAAATGAGCCAGTGCAAACACATGAAGGAGGAGCCATGAAAAAGGGATTGACCATCCTGGCGGCACTTCTGTTTTTGGCGGGATTTTCCGTCCAATCAAGCGCCGCCAAAAAAACCACGTTCCTTCTGGACTGGATTATCTACGGCAAGCATGCCCCATTCTTCGTTGCCCAGGACATGGGTCATTTCAAGAAACGGGGTCTGAACATGGATATCAGACGGGGATTCGGCTCAGGCGACACCGTCAAGAAGATTGCCGCGAAAGTGGCGCGGATCGGTTTCGCAGACGCCGGTTCACTGATCAACGGGCGTGCTAACAGTAACGTTAAGGTCGTGGAAGTCGCCATGATCCACGCCAAACCCATCCAAGTCGTAGTCTTTTTAAAAGAAGACAACGACTGGAAATCACCGAAGGATATGAAGGGGGCCAAGATAGGCTCGCCCATCGGCGCGTCAACACGCGTTACCTTTCCCGCCTTGGCGGGCGCCAACGGGTTAATAGATCATGGCCCAGCATCAAATAAAAAGGGCGACATCAACTGGATCACAATGCCCTACGGCCAGGTGATTCCTTCGATGCTCCTCCGTAAGACAGATGCTGCTGTCATGTTCGCCACCGAGCTTCCCACGATCCGGCCCAAGGCAAAAACATTGGGCAAGACCGTCAAAACGTTTTACTACGGCGACTATGGAGTCGACACGTACAACAACGGCGTGGTTGTCCACGAAGATACCATCAAGGCCGACCCTAAGTTTGTCCGCGATGCTACGCACGCCGTGATGGACGCCTGGGCGTGGTCGCTCCTTCACGTCGACGCCGCCGCGAAAAACTTCCTGAAATACGCCCCGGGGATGAGCGAGCCAATTATTCGGGGACACTTAGCCATCGCCATTGAGCATCTCTTCGACGATGGCGTCCGGGCGCACGGGTTGGGCTACATAGACTACAAGAAGATGGACTACTCGGTTGAGATACTCACCAAGCTTCAGAAGCTGAAAAAGCGCATCAAAACAACGGACGTTTACACAAACCGGTTCCTGCCTCAATGGCCGCAAATCAAGGCGGCCCTGGGCGACAAGGCCATGTAAGACAGCTGCCCCGAGAGGTGTCCGAACCACTTCTCGCGGAAGGGTGACCACCAAACATGGCGGACATCAACGTTCACGCGGAGCCGCGCGATTTCGCGTTCGACCCCGAGACGGCCGGACTCCTCGTGATCGACATGCAGAACGATTTCTGTCGCCCGGGAGGATACCTGTCCTTCCGGGCGCCGGACATCACCCTGCTTCAAAGACCCATCGAGCCCCTCCAGCAGGTCCTCAAGGCCTGCCGAAAGGCGGGCATGACCATCCTTCACACCCGGGAAGGCCACCGGCCCGACCTCTCGGACTGCCCCCCGTCCAAGCTCACCAAGAACCACAGCCTGGAACACGGCATCGGGCAGGAGGGGCCCCTCGGAAGGTTTCTGATCAGGGGGTCGCGCTCTCACGACTTCATCGACGAGCTTCAACCCGAGCCCGATGACGTGGTCATCGACAAGCCGGGAAAAGGGGCCTTCTTCGCGACCGAACTCGATCTGATCCTGCGCACCCGGGGGATCACCCACCTGATCGTCGGGGGCGTCGCCACACACGTTTGCGTCCAGAGTTCCCTCCGGGAAGCCGCCGACCGGGGCTACTGGAGCCTCGTCCTGGAGGACTGCTGCGCGTCCTCCGTGCCCGAGCTTCACCACGCGACGTTCGAGATGGTCAAGTACGGAGGGGGGATCTTCGGGCAGGTGTCCGACTCGGATGCCTTACTGAATGCGCTGGCCGCCGCCTGAGAATCTCAGCGAACCACACGAAAGCGCAACGCCGGTTGCCGGCTTGGCCCTAGCGCATGAATCTAAGCGCTATGGCTTCATCACTGGCTTCCCACACCGACTATCAGGCGTCAACTCCAAGCTCTTTCATGAACCGCCGGTATGCTAGGGCAACGGCGTCCGGTCCCTTGACGTGAAGCTCCTCGGTCAAGTCCAGCGGAAGTTCCTCGGGCCGCTGCTCTTGAACAATCGGTCTGTCCTGCTCACCAACTAGGTGCATAGTCTTCGTGTGTTCTGGGAGTATCCCTCCGAGAGCACCGTCGCGCGTCTCAACCTCATCTCCCCTCATGATTATCGGGCCGTGGACAATTTCAGGAGCATCGAAGTTGAAGTTGCGAGCTACAATCAAAAACCGCGTGCTTTCAGCAATCGAGTGAGGCGTGCAGGCAAATAAGAACACCTCGGCTCCGTCAAGGGCCTCCAGTCGTTGATGGATACAGAAGGGCCGGGTGAGCCTATATTTGCGGAGATGAAAAACACGCCTGTCCTCACTGGGGGGGGCTTCGGCTATAAAGCCTGGGATCTCACCAACTGCCCAATGGAGGACCTCTCCGTCGCGTTTTACCTCAACAAGCGGCGTGATTGGGTGATCGCGGTCTCCCAGGATACCCTCGTGCACCCAAGGGAAGTGCCCCAGGTCCACAAAGTTCTCAATAGCTCGCGCGGCGCTGCATTTCCAAGTCCTCTTTTGTCGGAAAAAAATACGATAGCTTGGGTCCTCCATCTCCGGGATCTCCGGGATGGGCGCCCGGGGTTCCTCGGCCATACAAACCCAGATAAGGCCGTACCGTTCTTCAGCATGATAACGGGTGAGGCACGCCTTTTTGGGAATGGGATGCTCCGGCGGAACCGAGGGGATCCGGATACATTTACCGTCGGCATCGTAGGCCCAACCGTGGTAGGCGCACACAATGCTCTCACCCTCGACCCAGCCTAGTGAGATAGGTGTTCCCCGGTGAACGCAAAGATCGTAAAACGCTCGCACCTGACCACTGGCAAGCCGGCAGACAACCACCCTCTCACCTAGGAGATTGACGGCCAAGGGGCGCTCGTTCACCTCTTCGGAAAGGGCCACAACGTGCCAATACTGGGCCAAGGTAGGCCATAGAGCGGTCTCGCGCAATTTCATGCCTTCCTTAAGACAGGAACAGGGCACCCTAAGAATAACGCGGACAGAATCACTTGGCGTCCTTGAGGCAATTAAAGCGGTTGATTGGAACCGAATTTTCTCTTTTCAAACCTCAATATGAGTCTACCTTGTTTCCATTGGCGCGAAGTCAACCTCTTTTCCTCTCGACTCTCAAGCACATCTGCACTCGAGAGAAGCAAACTTCCTCGGGCGACAAACCGCTACGGATTGAAATAATCCTCCAACAAAATCTCGTTACTTCCCGGCACCTCGGCACGCTTGAACATAGCGCGCGTTTCCTCGGGCAGATCGACGCGGACCGTGGCGTCCAGGGCGAGCTTGCTGCTGGGATAGGCCTTGTGGAAGGCCGAGGGGTCCGGCGAGGCCCCTTTCGCCCCCGGCACAACGAAGTACCGCGGCTCTCCCGTATAGGCGTCGATGGGCTGAAACCGGGTCGCAAGCGCCCACAGGACTTGGGCCTCGTCGAACACGTCGATGTCGTCGTCCACGACCACGGCGAGCTTGATATAAGGCGCCGCCCCCAGGATGGCCATCAGCGCCGTCTTCCCCTCCCCCGTTTCGAACCCTTCGGTCGTCGGCCGCCGCGTCATGGACACGTAGCAGTGGAATCCCGCGCCCGAGGGCGGCACGTAAACGTCCCGCACCGTCGGAACCACCCGCCGGACGGCCTCGTGAATCGTCGCCTCGAAGATCACCGACATGAGGTGAAGGGTGTCCGGATGGCCGGAAAAGATGAATTGGTGGATGGGGTTCTCGCGATGCGTGATGGCCTTCACCGTCACCCGGGGGCCCTGCTTCACCCGGCTGTATGTGAGGGACTGGTCTGCGAAGGGGGCCTCCGGGTGACGCTCCCCCGGGTGGATCTCGGCCTCGATGCACATCTCCGCCGACGCCGGGACCAGCAGATCCACCGTCCGGCACGGGACGAGGTCCACCGGCTCGCCGCGCAGGCCGCCCGCGAGGGCCAGCTCGTCAACGCCCATCGGCGCCCCGTACGAGGCCGCCAAGGTGATCAGCGGGTCGACACCCGGGAGGATGGCCACCTCCAGGGATTGGCCCTTCTCCTCGCACCGGCGGAAGATGTCCGAGATGTTCGAGGTCTGGGTCAGCGACGGGACGAGGGTCTTGCCGTCCTTGACCATGACGCGGTAAACGCCCATGCCCAGGATCCCGGTGTCGGGGTCCCGGGAGACGCACACGCCGCTCGAGATGTAGCGGGCAACGTCGTTCTCGTGGTGATGAACCAGCGGAAGCCGGTCCAGTGCGGCGTCGCCGGCGGTCAGAATTGTCTCATGGACCGGACCCGATGCAACC
>CAYRGS010000117.1:0-10076 GCA_964423875.1 uncultured bacterium | reverse complement strand
CGGGTCTGTGCGAGGAAACCCTCTGAAGCCACGGAACGCGCGCGGCCACGTTCAGGACGCATGCCCCCAAAGCACCCTTGGGGATGAGGGCGAACACAACCGCGGCCCCGACAAAGGCCAAACTCCTGAGGAAAGACCCCCGCGACTCGATGGCCTGCATCCTTCCGTTTTTTATCGGGTCGGTCGGGCATCCTGCCCGACCCTTGCCGGGCAAGATGCCCGGCCTACACCTTTTCTGATTACGAACCAACGGGGTGTAGCGCGGAGAGGGTCGCAAACCCTAAGCTTCAGCCTCCACGCTGCACCGTTGATGTAGAAGTGGTGCCTGGGTTAAAGTTCCCTTCTAGATTAACATGGTCCATTATCAGATAAATTCCAAAAAAGCGGTTTGACAGCGGGTCGCACAGTAAGTATCATCCCATGATATAAAATTCCACTCTCAAGAACCCTCTCGGACTGGGAAGGCCGTGGAAGGTACGGTCTCTATCGAGGAAACGGTGGGGACGCGGATACGCGATCTCCGCAAAGCCCGGCGTTTCACGCTCGAACAACTGGCCGAGCGCGCAGGCGTCTCGAAGAGCGTCTTGTCGAAGATCGAGAACGGCAAGGTGAGCTCGCCCATCTCGACTTACACCCGGATCTCCTCGGCCCTGAACGTATCCCTATCGGACATGTTCAGCGAAGAGAACGGCGAGGACCCCTCCCTCGTCCGGAAGGAGGACCGAAAGCCGTTCTCCCATACGGACACGCAGTTCGGCTACGCCTATTACTCGCTCTCGCCCAGCCGGCTGGGCAGACGGATGGCCCCCTTCCTGTTGATCTACCCCCATGACCTGCCTGAAATTCCCACCGCTCATCATTCGGGCGAGGAGTTTTTGTTCATCCTGAAGGGGGACCTGGAATTCGTGTACGGGGAGAAGACGCTGATCCTCTCGGAGGGGGACAGCCTTTACATCGACGCCCAGACGCTTCACGGCGCGCGGGCGCTCGGCGGCCGGGATTGTGAAGTCCTCGTCATCGGAACCTCGAACCCCTGACCGAGACGGAAGGAAAGATGGCGCTCGACTATCACCGGTTCCCGAAGCCGGAGTACGAAGGCCGGTGGGGGAACGCCCAAAGGCGGATGGCCGAGGCCGGCCTCGACGCCCTCCTCATCACCGAGAGGGCCAACTACGTTTACTTCTGCGGCGGCAACCCGGACTTCTCCTTCTCCCGGCCGACGACCTTCATCCTTCCCGCGTCGGGGGAGCCGGTCTGCGTCGTTCAGCAATTCTTCCGGGACCTGACCGCCCAAAGCACCTACGTGGACGACGTTCGGGTGTACGACACGCTGGGCGGCGCGCCCATCGGGATGATCGCCGGGGCGTTGAAGGACCTCGGGTCGGCCGCGGGGAAAGTCGGCTGCGAGTTGGGCTACGAACAGCGTCTCGGCGTCTCGGCGGAGGATTTCCAGGCCCTCGGAAAGGCCCTGCCGGGCGCGACGCTGACCGACGGCTCGGGCGTGATCTGGGGCTGCCGGATGGTGAAATCACCCGCCGAGGCTGCGCGTCTGCGCGAAGCCGGGCGCATCACGGGCGAGGTCTACGAAGCCCTGTTCCCGGCCGTCCGCCCCGGCATGACCGAGACGGAGATCGTCGATCGCTTCCTCCGGATGCACATGAGCCGCGGGGGCGACTCGCCCTGGTTCCTCATCAACTCCGGTCCCGAGAACTTCGACATCCCCTGCGGGGGGCCGGCCGACCGGACGCTCCAGGCCGGCGACGTTCTCTGGATGGATGGAGGGTGCTGCGTGGGGGATTACTGGTCGGACTACACGCGGATGGTCTTCCTGGGCGAGCCCACGGTCGAGCAGCGCAAGGTCTACGACCTCATCACAGGCGTCACGCGAAAGACGGTCGAGGCCGTGCGGCCCGGCGTCCGGTGCTCCGACCTCCAAGCGCTGAACGACCGGCTGTTCGAGGAGGCGGGATACGACTACAACGAGATCAACTTCGCCGGCGGACGAATCGGCCACGGCTTGGGGACGATGATCACCGAGCCGCCCCACGTCGCGGCCTACGACGACACGGTCCTGGAGCCCGGAATGGCCATCACCATCGAGCCCGGCTGGATGCGGGACGATGGCTGTTTCCACGTCGAGGACAATGTCCTCGTCATCGAGGATGGGTGCGAGATCCTGAGCCGGTGCCCACGCGATTTGTGGGTGGTTTGAAAGAGGCAAGGGGGGGGGCACTTGCGTGCCGGCCCTCTGGACCCCGGGGGGGCGGACGCAGGTCGGTTGACCCTCCAGCCCGCCTTCCGATGGCGGCCAGGATGGCCGCCCTACCGGTGCCAAGCCGCAGGCTTGACCTTCCCCGCGCATGGAGGGAAGATGCCACTTCATGTGTCTGTTTGGCGCGGCCAAAGAATTTACTTATTTCATGAAAATGAAGTCGGGCAGCCATATTTGCCGCATTCTGCAATTTGGAGGACATCATGCCTAGCCTAGCGGACATTGTGGACGAGGTCGTCCGGACGGACGTGTTGATCGCTGGAAGCGAAGGGGCCGGCGCCCGGGCGGCGATCTCGGCCCACGACGCGGGGGCCTCGGTCACCTGCGTGACCAAGGGATTCGTCGGCAAGAGCGGCGCGACCCTCACAGCCGACGCCGACATCGACGTAGACAGCCGGACGTGCATCAAGCTCTTTAACCTGCCCGGGCATCCCGACGACAGCGTTCAGACCTTCTTCGAGGACATGGTCCACGAGGGAGACTGGATCAACAACCAGCGCCTCGTCGAGATTCACGCCGAGGAGGCCGGACCGCGGATCAAGGACCTAGTCGACTGGGGCATCCGCATCGAGCGCCTGACCCACGCGCCGGGCCACCGGTACCCGCGCGGCATTTGGATCGAAGGCCCCGAGTTCGCCCGGGTCCTCACCCAGGAGATCAAGAAACGGCCAGGCATCCAGCTTGTCGAGACCTTCATGCTCACCGACATCCTGACGAGCGGCGGCCGGTGCGTCGGGGCCATCGGGCTGGATTACCGCCGCGGCAAGATCATCGCTTTCGAGGCTTCGGCGGTGATCCTGTGCACGGGCGGGGCCATGCGGATGTACCGGTACACCACCGCGCCAGAGGAGCTGACGGGCGACGGCCTGGCCGCCGCCTACCGGGCGGGAGCGGAGCTTCAGGACATGGAGTTCCCCATGTTCCTGCCTTACATCCTCATCAAGCCCGACGCCGTCAACAGCATCGATTTTCCCTACCTGCTGGCGCACTTCCTGGACGCCAAAGCCCTGAACCGCGCGGGCCAAGAGTACATGATCAAGTGGGACCGGCTGCGCATGACGAAGAGCACGCGGGACGTCAACGCCATCGCCCAAATGATGGAGGTCCTCGAAGGACGCGGAAGCCCCAACGACGGGACCTATCTCTCGCTCAAGCACATTCCCCGAAACATCCTGGACCGAGGCTCGCAGTGGCTGCCGAAGATGATCGCGAAGTGGCGCTACGGGGCCTTCAAGATGAAGGACTTCCTGCCCGACCTTTCCCAGGACGCCATCGAGTGCGCCCCGGCCTGCCACTTCTGGAACGGGGGGATCAAGATCACCGAGGACTGCGAGACCAGCCTGCCCGGTCTCTACGCGGCGGGAGAAGGGACCGCCGGCACTCACGGAAGCAACCGGGTATCGGGCAACGCCCTGACGATGACCCAGGTCCTCGGGCCAAGGGCCGGTGAAGCAACGGCCAAATTCGTGAAAGAGCACGGCCGCGTGGAGGTGGACGCCGAGCAGGCCGCGGTGTTCGCCGAGAAGATCCGGGCGCCGCTGAACCGCAAGTCCGGCGCGAGCCCCATCGAGATCCGCAAGGAGACCCGCCGGCTGTCTCACCTTTACCTGAACGCCGTGCGGGACGGGGACAACCTCAAGAGCACCCTCGAAAGGGTCGAGGACCTGAAGGAACAGGAAAAAACCGTCTGCACCAAAAACCCGGACCTGCGACAATACAACATGGAGTGGATCGAGACCCTCCAAACGGAGAACCTCCTGACCGTCATGGAGATGGTCGGCAAGGCGGGCCTGATGCGCGAGGAGAGCCGGGGCGCCATGTTCCGGCGGGACTTCAATGACACCGACGGCGTGAACTGGTTGAAGAACATCATCGTCTATCAGGAAGGCGAACAGATGAATTTCCGGACGGAGCCCGTCGTCGTCACAACGATGGAGCTGCCGCGCAAGGTGTACAAATACTGGGACGCGGAGTGAGGAGACCATGGCGAAGACTTACACGGTGAAGCTCGAGCGGTATAATCCGGATGCCGACAAGGAACCCTACTACGACAACTTCCAGGTGCCCATCGAGGAAGGCTGGAGCCTCCTCAACGTCCTAGCCTACATCTACGAGGAGCTGGACCACTCGGTTTGTTATTACGGCTCCTGCCGGGTCGGCAAGTGCGTCGCCTGCCACGTCAAGGTCAACGGCAAGACCCGCCTGGCCTGCACCGAAATCGCGGGACGGGAAGACATGACCATCGAGCCCCTACCCAGCGTCCGGGACACCTTCATCCGGGACGTGGTGCTCGACTGGTCCCAGATCCGCCCTGCCGGCAGGACCGGGATGAGCGACGACGAGGTGGATTAGGCCGCATTTCTCACCATGAGAATCATCAAGCTTGGATGGGCCGGTGAATCGGTTGCCTTCCAATACCTGGACAGACACGAGCGAATTGCCTGGCTGAAACACCCTGTCCCATGCGCGGGCGTGTGACGGGCGGGTACGGAGACCCGCCCCTACGGCACACGGCGTTTATTGTCAAAGGGGCCGGTCAGAGAGTCGGTTGACTCCCGTACCGGCCCGAAGAAACGACGGATTGGAGCGTCGGTCGCTATCTGCGGAAACGAACCGTTGGGGGTGATTGCGCAGCCAATCACGATTCAGTCGATATGTTGGTGAGAAACCCAGGTTAGTCCTGCCCGGTTTCACGGGATCGGGAGCACAAAGGATGGCGCGGACCTCCGAACCGATGAACGAAGTCGCCGTCTGGCCGGCGTTGGCGCAATACTGGCATCCGGTGGCCTACGCCCATGAGGTGACCGACAAGCCGGTCCCTCTCACGCTCCTCGGAGAGAAGATCATCGTCTGCCGGCTGGGGAATGAAGTCCAAGCCTTCGCCGACCTATGCGTCCACCGGGGAACCCCCCTGTCCTTGGGGTGGATCGAGGGGGAGGAGATCATCTGCGCCTACCACGGCTGGTCCTACAACCGCGAGGGTAAATGCACCCGGATTCCCTCGATCCCCGCCGAGCACCCCATCCCCAAAAGGGCCTGCCTGACCCGCTATCCGGCCCGCGAGCGATACGGCATCGTTTGGGTCTGCCTGTCCGATGAGCCCCGCGCGCCCGTCCCCGAATACCCGGCCTATGAAGACGCGAACTACCACATCGTTCTCCGGGACAGGGGTCTCTGGAAGTGCAGCGCGGCGCGGGGAATCGAGAACTTCATCGATCTCGGACATTTTTCCTGGATTCATGAAGGCATCCTGGGCACCCGAGACCTCCCGCTGACGCCCGAGATGCACATTGAACGGCGGGGCGAGGAGCTTCGCTTCTACTGCGATTGCGTGCCGGACCGGATTCATCCGGTGGCCCATCGGCGGAACTACAGGCTGGCCCGCCCCTTCTCGATTTACAACTGGAAGGAGCAGGGGGGGGGCGATCGTCAGGAGGTGCTCGTCTTTCTCTGCACGCCGCACACCGAGAAGGAATGTACGTGGTTCTTCCTGATTGCCCGGAACTATGACCCCGACGCGGACAAGGGAGAGGGCGAGGGGCAGGAGAACCTCTACAAGCTCATCCTCGAACAAGACCAGGCCATCGTCGAGCGCCAGCGGCCCGAGGCCCTTCCGCTGGACCTGCGGGAGGAGTTCCACGTGAAGGGGCCGGACGCCATCGCCCTCGAATACAGGAGGTTTCTCGCCGAGCTCGGCGTGGACGTGGCTTAGTCTTCGGAGACAGCCGGCCAGCGTCCTGTTGTTCGGACCGGCCGGCTTCATCCAGGATTGGTAAAATCCAACAAGGCCGACCGTGCGGCCTTGCGGTTGCCGCGGCTACCCCGGCTACCCGGGTCTCCGGGTCTGACTCCGAGCCGGCGGATCGCTGCTCCCCGAAAGCGGACGGGCCTGATTCTCTCCGGCTTCCATCGCGCGCCGGGAGACGCCACTTGAGTATGAGCGGCGCTCCGCACCTAATGCAGCCTGTGAGAATCCGATGAGTCCCCTGTTCATCCCCGAAATCCTCGCCCTGGTCACGGCCGTCCTCTTCGCCACGGGGGATTTTGTCGGGCGGCTCGCCATCCGGCACGCACCGCCGTACATGGGAGGGCTCATGTCGGCGGCCGTGGGGTGCGTCGTGTTCGGAGCCGCTTGGCTGGCGATCCCTTCGACCGTCCCGCTAAACCTGCAGGGTGTGGGGTGGTTCTTTTTTGCGGGACTGATTCACCCCGCGTTCGGGTTCATTATCCTGTTGAAGGCGTTCGAGAAGGCCGGGGTCGGCCGCTCGGCCGCAATCCTGGGGACCGGCCCGTTTTTCGGTGTGGTCATCGCCATCCTCTTCCTCGGCGAGCGGCCGACTTGGTTTGTGCTCGGCGGCACGCTGTTGATCGTCCTGGGGGTTGTCTGCGTCAGTCTGGAGGAAGGAACGGAGGCCCCCGTGAAGTGGAGGAGCTTGGGCTACCCGTTCTTAACGGCGTTCTTGTTCGGCCTCGCGCCCGTACTCAGGAAGGCGGGCTTGAATCACATCCCCTCCCCGATGGTCGGCATGGCCATTTCCTCCTTGTCCGGCACGGTTTGTCTGCTGGCTTGCGCGGGGTTTTTCCCGGCCGGGCGGCGGTTCATCGCGAACCGAAGAGGTGTCGGGCTTTATACCATCTCCGGAGCCCTCTTCGCCCTGGGTGTCTATACGTATTTCGCAGCCCTGGAAAAGGGGGAGGTTTCAATCGTTGTGCCTCTCCTTTTCACGCATACGCTGATGCTTCTTGTCCTGGTTCACTTTTTCCTTCGGCAAATTGAACGGCTCGGGCTGGGGCTCGTGGGCGGCGCGATCTTGATCGTCTGCGGAGCGGTGATCATCACAACGTTCGGGTAGCGCGCGCATCCGCCTCCCGCCCCGCCCCGATGCCCGGAAGGCGGAGAGGCCGGTTTTCGGAGACTGGACATTCCATGATGAGCTTCTTGGATCTCGCGCAAACCCTGGCGATTATCGTGGCGATCATATTCGCCGTCGGAGACATCTTCGGCCGGCTTGCCGTTCGTCATTCCACGCCCTACACGGGAGCGCTGTTGGGCACGTTCGCCGGACTGGTTTTATTTGCACTGATCGCCCTGGGGTCCGGGTCCTGGGAGGCCGTCAACCTCACGGGGATCTTATGGTTTGTTGTGGCGGGGGTGTTCTATCCCGGTTTCGGCTACATCGCGATTTTCAAGGCCTTCGAGCGTGTGGGCGTCGCGCGGACGGCAGCGATCCTGGGCATGTCGCCGATGATCAGCGTCGTCATCGCCATCCCGTTCCTGGGGGAGCGGCCGGGATTCTTCGTGCTTTGCGGGACGGTCCTGGTTATTCTGGGGGTCGTGAGCATCAGCTTGGAAGAGGTTGACGGGGAGGGGAGGATGTCCTTCAGGAAACTCCTCTGGCCCATCCTGACGGCCATCTGCTTCGGCGTCACACCCATCCTCAGGAAAACCGGTCTCCACTATCTTCCTTCCCCGGTGATGGGAATGCTGTTCTCCTCGATGGGCGGCATGTTTGTCCTCTTGGCCTGCATCGGGCTTATTCCCCGGGCGCAACGATTCAGCCGCCATCGCCTGGGCGGGGTTCAATTTACCCTCACGGGCCTCATTTACGCCCTGGCGGTCTATCTCTACTTCGTGGCCCTGAGCAAAGGGCCGGTTACGCTCGTGGCTCCGCTCGTTTTGACTTATCCCCTCTTCGTGCTAATCCTGATGGCCCTGGCGTTCAGAAAACTGGAGCGGATCACGCCGCGTCTGATCGTGGGGGCGATTTTGACCGTTGCCGGGGCGGGAGTGATTACCGGCCTTGGCTAGCAGAGTCAGAGGTCCGGGGACCCCACCCGAATCAAGAATGCCTACAAGGGGAAATTTTCGACAAAGTGGTATAAGATGAAGAAATCATCCAGCGTATTTCTGTATACAAAACCTCTTTGAAGCGGCTTCACCAATGCGTGGCGCCATTCTAATATCGGTATAGATTTTCTCTTTTCGATGAGCGATGGAATCGGACATCAAAGAGGGAAATCCGATATCTCCCAAGTGAATTCCGGGGGTTTTCCATGCCCTCCGCAAAGGGGAAAGGAGTGTCATGACTTTGGCCACTTTGCAACCTTTGCAGAAAAAGCTGCTTTCAGAAAACGTGGTGGGCGCCATCCGGACCGCCATCTTAGACCGGGATTTGGAGATGGGCCAACGGCTGGTGGAGACCGCCCTGGCCGAGCAGCTGCGCGTCAGCCGCGGCCCCATTCGGGAGGCCCTTCGCCTTCTGGCGGCCGAGGGCCTGGTGCTCATCAACGCCCATCGGGGGACCTTCGTCCTCAAGCCCACGGAAGTGGACGTGGAAGAGATCTACAGCCTGCGCGAAACCCTGGAGGTTCTGGCGATTCAGCGGGTCGTGCGGCTGGCCTCCGATGAGGAGGTCGACTCGCTCGGCGCCATCGGAGAACGATTCAATGTCGTTGCGCCGGGAAAAAATGTCAGCCAGCTTGTCGAGTTGGACATGGAGTTCCACGGCCGGCTGTTCCATCTCGCCCGGCATCAGCGGGTTCTGAAAAACTGGTCCACTCTCCAGTCGCAGGTCCGTCTGTGCATCGCCGCCGGTATGGATCAGCATGAGAAACGTCCGATCTCGTTCCTCGGACAGGATCATGCGGTGATCGTTCAGGCCGTCCGGGACCGCGACGCCGAGACCGCCGGCCGCCTGCTGGCCCAGCACATCCAAACGGGGGCCGAATTCGTCCGGACGGCGATGTAATCCGCCTCGAAGTCGTAGGGACCCCCGGGTCTTCTCCGTGCGGGCATTCCGATGCCGCCGGTCGATTGGGCCGGAAGGAAAAGGTGTCGGGGTTCAAATCAAGACAAGGGGAGTGATATGCCATGCTGAGCGCGGAAACACTTCGGGGCGTTTATTCAGCCATCGTGACGCCCTTCCAAGGGAATGAGACGCTCGACGAGGCGGCGCTCCGCAAGCAGACAGAGTACGTCATCGAGAACGGCGTCCACGCCATCATGTCCACGGGCGGGACGGGCGAGTTCCCCCACATGACCCGGGAAGAGAGAAAAGCGGCCAACGCCGTCATTACGGACCAGGCGGGCGGCCGGATCCCGATCATCGCCGGAACGGCGGGATGCAGCACGCGGGAAGCCGTCTCCCTGGCCCAGGACGCCCAGGAAGCGGGCGCGGCGGCCGTCATCCTCACCCCGACCTACTACTTCAAGATTCCCGAGGAGGGGCTGAAGCGGCACTTCTTCGACGTGGCCAAAGCGCTGGACATCCCGGTGGTGATTTACAACAATCCGCTTTACACGGGCAATCCCATGTCGCCCTCTCTCATGGCGGATATCATGGAGCACCGAAACATCATCGGCGGAAAGCTGAGTCAGGACGACATGGGGCAGCTTGTTGAGACCCTCCGGCTCACCTGCGGCCGGGTGTCCGTGAACACCGGAATCGACAGCCAGTTCTACCCGGCCCTCTGTGTAGGCTCGCGGGGGATATTCTCCACGGCCTCCTGTGTCATCCCCCGGCAGATGGCGGACATCTACGACCACTTCCTCGCGGGGCGTCACGAAGAAGCCCGCGAGCTCCACATGAAGGTCCAGGTCCTCAACCGCTTCCTAGAGTACGACCCCGGATACGTCGCGCCCGCCAAGGAAGCGCTGGCCATGCTGGGCATCCCCTGCGGCGCCGCCCGCAAACCGTTGCCGCCCCTCACGGATGAGCAGCGCGCGGGCGTGAAAACCGCCCTGCCAGCGCTGGGCATGCTCTGAGACCCGAAGCGACTCTCCCCGGTCCGAAGAGACCGGCGG
>CAYRGS010000116.1:0-10083 GCA_964423875.1 uncultured bacterium | reverse complement strand
CCGACCCCAATGCGCCATCGAACTTGACACGCAACGAACCCTCATAGAAGGGGGGGTCCCCGTACCCGCCCAGAAAAACGACCGGGGTGTATCCACCCATTCAATGGGAAAGAGCCACTGATGGCGAACTTTTCGGCAAGCGAACCGCGGGACCATCGCTTTGTGAGAAATGCGGGTTAAGGCCCTTCGAGGGCATCCAGGACCAGCTGCTTGCACCGTTCCAGGTCGTAGTCCCGGTAGGTGGTCAGGGTCTGGGCTTCGAGGGAGCCTTCTCCGTGGAGAGTGACGACGTAGTTGTACCCGCCGAACTCGGAGGCCGTCAGGTCCTTGATGAGATTGAACAGCCGCAGCCGCGTTTCGGTGGGAACGGAGGGGTTGCCCCGAAGGTACTTGTTCAGAAGGTCGTGGACCTCCGGGTTTCGGTAGTCCGCTTCAGACGGCTGGGTGATGACCAGGCCGCCCGCGATATCCTGGAGGATGCGGCTGGCCTCGTGGAAGTGGCTGGCGAAGTAGTGCTTGCCGACGTTCAGGTAGACGGAGTTCGGGACCGCGATCCCCGGCTCCATGCGCTCGCAGTCCAGGGCGGCGGCCTTGGTGCAGGCCCGGATGATCTCCGTGTACGTGATGAGGCGGGCGATCTTTTCCCGGATGTGGCCGGCGCCCCCCACGCCGTTGGCCTCGGCGATGAGCTGGGCCGCCCCGATGAACATGTCTCCTGTGGGCGGCTTGTAACTGATGGCGGTGAAGCGGTGGAAGCGGGCGAACAGGCCGGCCAGGGGGCCGGCAAAATCCCACTCCCCGCATAGGAACACCCGCTCCCACGGGATGAAGACGTCCTCGAAGATGGTCACCGATTCGGTCTCGATGTGGTGGCGGCTGATGGGGTGGTCGAAGGCGCTCTGGTCGCGATGCGTGGTGGGGCGGCAGACCAATTTCAGTCCATCGGTCGCCACGGGCAGGGCGAAGGCCACGGCGTAGTCGGCGTCCCCCTCGGTCATGGCCCGGGTCGGCAGGACGATGATCTCGTCCACGACCGGCCCCATCGTGGTGTGGGCCTTCGCCCCCCGGACGACAATGCCGTCCTTCCGGCGGTCCACAATCCGGACGTAAAGGTCCGGGTCCTCCTGCTGGTGGGGACGCTTGCTTCGCTCCCCTTTGACGTCCGTCTGGGCCACGGCGAGGCTGAGGTCTCCGGCGCGGCAGCGGTCGAGCTGCGCGGCGACGCGCGGGGCGTAGTCTGTTCCTTTCGCCTGGTCCAGGTGGTGGGCGATCACCGTCAGGGCGAACAGGGCGTCCGAGCCGATGGCCTTGATGATGTTCAGGACGCTCCGGGCCTCTTCGGTGGTTTTCTCGATCAACTCCGTTCTTCGGAGGAGGTCGTCCGCGTCCCGGGCGAAGGCGAAATACCGGCTGTAGGGGGTGCCTTCGCCGTCGGAGACCACGAAAAGGTCTTGCAGGTCCTCCCGATGGGCGAAGCGGAAGATGGTTGCGCCGTGATCGGCGCAGATCCCCAGGACAGGGTGTGCGGTGACGTCCTCCACGCGCCCGCCGCCTTGGAAAACCGTTCGGCCGTCCCGCAGACTGGCCAGGTATTCTTCCGCAGTCCGAATCGCCATCGCTCCTCGCTCCTTTGCGCGCTCCGCCCGGGATTGCGTGTGTATGGAGCCCGCAACGCCGGGTCGGAGGGCCGGCTTCTCAGCCTCGCTCGTCCCTGAGTCGCTGGGCTTTATGGGTGGTTCGTTCGAGCGTGCCGAAAGGCTTCAACGCTACGGTCGGTGTTACTTGCAGCGCTTCCCGCAATCGGCGACGGACCTTCTCGCGCAGGTTGGCTGGGTCCGATTGCCCCTGAAGGTGTTCGGCCACGACGGTGCATTCGTCCGCGCCCGTCTTCTTGTCCGTAGAGAGAACGATAAGGAACTCGTCGCTCAGATCCTCCATCCCCCGGATGATGTTCTCCACCTGGATGGGATAGAACTTGGCGCCGCGATAGACCACCAGGTCGTCGTGGCGTCCCAGGATGCCGCCCGGCAAGCGGGCATGTGTCCGGCCGCAGGCGCAAGGAGAGGTGTCCAGCCGGGCGGTGTCGTCGGTCCAGTACCTGATCATCGGAGAAGCCTCCCGCGTCAGGTGGGTCACGACCAAGATCCCCGTTTCCCCCTCTGATACGGGATGGAGGGTCTCGGGGTCTATGATCTCGATCAGGTGATGGTCTTCGGCCCAGTGAAGACCCGCCTGGGCCGTGCACTCGGCGGCGCAGGTGGGGTCGATCTCGCTGATGCCGTAGATGTCGAAGGCGTCGATCCCCAGGCCCGTCTCGATCTTCGCGCGGGTCCCTTCGGTCTCCGTCCCGCCTTCCCCTCCGAACATCCCGATGCCGAGCGGAATGGATTCAGGGTCCACGCCCTCCCCCCGCATGCGCTCGGCGATGTGAAGGGCGTACGAGGGGGTGGACAGAAAGACCGCCGTGGCGGCGTTTTGAAAATACCAGATCTGCCGATCGGTGAGGGTGGCCCCGATGGGGATCACGAGGCACCGGAGAAGGTCGGCCGCGTAGTGGACCGCCAGGCCGGCGATCCACAGGCCATAGCTGAAGGCGTTCTGGATGATGTCCCCCGGGCGCGTCCCGGCTTGCCAGAGCAGCCGCGCGGTGAAGCGGGCGATGGTCTGCGCGTCGTTGAACGTCCAGAGGGTGTGGACGGGGCGGCCCGTTGTGCCGGTGGAGGGATGGAGCTCGCGGACCTCGGAGAGGGGGGCGATCACGTAGCGGCCGAACGGGGGATGGGCGGCCTGCTCGTCGCGGAGCTCCTGCTTGTGGACGATGGGGAGGCTCGCAAGGTCGTCCAGGCTCCGGAGGTCCCCCGGCTCGAACCCGGCCGCTTGAAACTTCTCGCGATAAAAGGGCGAGCTGTCATGGCACCGCCGGACTTGCTCCCAGAGTCTCCCGAGCTGAAGCGCCCGCAATGCGTCCCGGCTGAGGGTCTCCACCTCCGGCTCGAAGAATGCCTCGTTCCCTCCGGCCGCCCGAGGGTTCTTCTCTATCCGCTCTGGCACGGAACCGTCGTCCTCCCGTCGCACGGGGGTCTCCACTTCGAGTTCCCCCCCCAGGCCGTTGTCCGCTCAGGCGGCCTCCGTTTTCTCGATGATCTCCCCCCGTTCGATGGTATACACCCGCTCGGCGAACTTGATTCGCCTCTCGTCGGATTGCGCCATGAGGACGGAAATCCCGTCGCGTTGAATCTCCTGGATCGTCCGGGCCAGTTTGTCCCCCATCGCGGGTGAGAGACCCTCGAAGGGCTCGTCCAGCAACAGGACCTTGGTGCCCCGCATCATCGCCCGGGCCAGGGCCACCATTTTTTGCTGGCCGCCGCTGAGCTGTGTGGCCTTTCGGCCGGCCATCTCCCGGACTTCGGGCATCAGGCGGTAGATGCGCTCGATCCGCTCCCTGCTTCCTTCCTGCTTCGTGGCCCAGGCCGGCATCAGGATGTTGTCCTCGACCGTGAGGGCGCCGATGAGCCGGCGCTCCTCCGGCATGTAGCCGATGCCGAGGTGGGCCCGGAAGTGTCCTGGCACCTCGAGCAGATCGGCGCCGCCCAGCTCGATCTTCCCGGCCGAGACGGACAAGAGCCCCATGATGCTCTTCAGCGTGGTCGTCTTTCCGGCGCCGTTGCGGCCCACCAGGCCGATCAGCCCGGCGGGCGGCACATCCAGGCTGATCCCCCGCAGGATGATGAACCCCCGGATCTTGACGTGGACATCCTCCACTTTCAGCATGTCTACTCCAGTCCGAGGACCGCCATGCGGACCTCCGGGTCCGCCAGGACACGCTGGGGCTCGCCGTCGGCGATGACCCGCCCGTTGTCGAAGACCAGCACGCGCCGGCCGTAGCGCCGTACGACCTCCATGTCGTGCTCCACGAAGATGGTGGTGATGCGGCTCCCCTCCAGGATCGGCGCCAGGGTGTCCATGAGCTGGAACTTGTCCTCGATGCTGACGCCGCTGGTGGGCTCGTCCATCAGGAGGAGGGTGGGCTTCAGCGCGAAAGACAGGGCGATGTCCAGAAGTTTCCGGCCGCCCTCGGGAAGCTCCGAAACCGGCCGGTGGGCGTAGGCCCTCAGGCCGAAGCGCTCCAGGGTTTCCTGGGCCTCCTCCATCCAGGCCGAGCGGTACAGGGGCTGCCAGAAGCTGGCGCCCTTGCCCGCCTGGGCCGACAAGGAGAGCATCACGTTCTCCATGACGCTCAGGCCGGTGTAGATCTGGGGGATCTGAAAGGAGCGGGCCACGCCCAGCTTGGTGATCGCCCGGGGAGGCATGCCGATCGTGTCCCGGCCCATGAACCGGATATGCCCGCGCTCGGGTTTTAGATAGCCGGTGACGAGGTTCAGGAACGTGGTCTTGCCGGACCCGTTCGCCCCCACGATGCCGACCATCTCGCCCAGGTCTACCTGGATGTTGATCCCGTCCGCGGCCGTGACCCGGCCGAAGTACCGGGTCACGTCCACCGCTTGCAGGACCGGCTGGTCGTCAACCATGTGTGGCCCCTTCCGTCTTCCGGCCGAATCTTTCCACCGCCGCCTCGTAGATGGCCCACAGCCCGCCCGGCCGGAAGAGGATGATGATCAGCATGATCCCGCCCAGCGTCATCTGCCAGGCCAGCGGGAACCACTTGGACGCATAGGTCTGAATGAACTCGAAGGCGATGGCGCCCATCAGCGGACCGGGGACGCCCTCGAAGCCTCCGAGGATTGCAATAAAGACGAACTCCCCGGATTGGACCCAGAACGCGTCGTCAGGCACGACATGGCCAATCGTGAAGGCCGCCAGGACGCCCCCAATCCCGCCGAGTCCTCCGGCGAGGACGTAGGTCAGGTAGATCACGCGGCGGACGGACTCTCCGGAATACTCGATGCGGATCTCGTTGTCCCCCAGGGCCCTGAGAAAGTAGCCCAGCGGGGAGGCCAGGAAGCGGTAGACCACGTAGGTGACGAGGGCGGCGACCACCAGGGTGAAATAGTAGAACTTGAAGCTGCTTCCCGGCATCGGGATTCCTAGGAAGGTGGCCGTTCCCGCCGTGAGACCGTCGGTTCCGCCCGTCAACCGGTAAAACTTCAGCAGGGCCGCGAAGAGAATCATCGAGAACGCCAGATTCAGCATGGCGAAGAAGACTCCCCGGTACCGGGCCATGATCAGCCCGATAAGGGCGGCCATGATCAGGCCCGCCAGCGCCCCCAGGGGCACGAGCAACAACACGTCCCGCACCCCGAACCACTTGACGCTGAATCCGACCGTGTAGGCGCCGGTGGCGTAGAAGAGGGCGTGGCCGAAGGTGACCATCCCCGCCCGGAGGAACAGGGCCACCCCCTGGACCGCGATGTACATGAACAGCGCTTTGATCAGGAGGAAGGTGATCCAGCTAGGCACGGCCAGGGGGGCCAGGGCCAGGACAGCCGTGCAAGCCAGGGGTATCCACAAGGGGGTCTTCCGTTCCAAACTCAGATCCTCCTCAGCTCGACTTCGCCGAAGAGTCCCTGGGGTCGGACCGCCAGGACGATGACCATGATCAGGTAAATGACGACGAGCTCCAGCTCCGGGAACAGGTGAATGGCCGTGACCCTGGCGAAGGCGACGATGAGGGACCCCAGGGCGGCGCCCTCCAAGCTTCCCATTCCCCCGATGGCGATGACCGCAAACGCAAACACGATCACCTCCAAGGCGAAACCGGGGACCACCGCGATCGTGGGCGCGATGAGCGCCCCGCCGAGGGCCGCGGCAAAGGCGCCCAGCGTGAAGGCCACGGTGTAAATGCGGTTGACGTTGATCCCGATGGCGAGGCTGACCTCGCGGTCGCTGATCACCGAGACCACGAGCTTGCCGAAGCGGGTGCCGCGGAACAGCCACACCAGGGCGCCGCCGAACACCACCGCAACGCCGACGAGGAGCATTTGATACCAGGGGTAGAGGATCCCGCCCACGTCGAATTGCCCGAGGAGGGTGTAGGGCTCGCTGACGAACATCGGCTCCATCCCCCAGATCAGCTTCATCGTGTCGTCCAGGATCAGAAGGATGGAGAAGGTCAGCAGCAGCACGATGTGCATGTCGCTGCCGTAGATGCGCCGCAGGAACAGGCGCTCGATGATCGGTCCGGCGAGGAGGCCGATGATGATCGCCCCGGCCAGGAGCATGAAGTAGCTCAGGAATGGGGGGAGCCCCGCGCCCAGGAGCTTGATCGCAAGCCAGGTGCCCATGTATGCACCCAGCGCGTAGATGCCGCCGTGAGAGACGTTCAGGATCTGCAAAACCCCGTAGACGAGGGTCAGGCCGACCGAGATCAGAAAAAGCGTGGCCGCGTAGTTCAAGGCGTCGAAGAAGATGATGGTAAGCAGACTGGTATCCATCGGCTCTCGCTGGCCCTGTGAATCGGCCCCCGGGCAGGGGGGCCGGGGGAGAGAAGGGCGCGAGCGGACCCTCCTCCGCCCGCGCCTTTCCCGGTCGCCGGGGTGTGCGTGGCTACTTGAGGCTCCGCACCCAGTCCATCGTCTTCACGCCGGGCGGCGGCGTGATATCCTCGGCCTTGTTCCGGACGCGCCGCACCAGAACGGCAAAGCCGTACTTCTTGGACATCTTCGTCAGCCCCACCATCCCGCCGTGGACCGCTTGGTGGTCCGACCGCATGGTGATGGTCCCGCCGGGCGTCTTCCAGCTCAACCCTTCAAAGGCCTTGATGACCTCTTCCGTCGTCGGCCAGCGGCCGAGCGTATCGATGGCCTTCTCGTAAGCCCCCTTCAGGCCCCCAAGCGCCTGGTAGGTGCGGTACGAAGGGTAATCGGGGTAGCGTTTATTGACTTTATAGTACCCCTCCACGAAATCCTTCTGTATCGGGTCGGTGGCCGGGTCGGGATCGAGAAAATACCCTCCCGTCGCCCGGGGCGCCGCGATCACGCCGTCCGGCATGGACTTTCCGACGTTCTGAAGCACCTGCTCGCCGGTGCTCAGGGCCACCAGGCTCCGCTTGAACAGGCCGCGGGGGGTCGCCTGCTTGACGAACGTGATCAGGCCCCCGCCCCAGAAGCTGCTGTGAATGACGTCGGGTTTGGCCCGCAGGAGCTTGGAGATCTCCGCAGAGTACTCGCCGGCCTGAAACCGGGTCCAGAGCTCCGCCACGACCTTGACGTCGGGCTTGAGCTTCTGCATCGCGACCTTGAAGGCCTCCCAGGAGTCCCGCCCCCAGGCATAGTCCTCATTGGCCCCGGCGATGGTTTTCAGGTCCGGCTTGATGGCCAGCGCGTACCGGGCCAGCGTCACGCTGTCCGCCGCCTGGTTGTTCGAGGTCCGGAAGACGTACTTCAACTTGCGGTCCTCGGTCAGCCGGTGGGTCCCGCAGATGTGGACGACAGTGAGAACCTTCAGCTCTTCGGCGACGGGGGCGATGGCCAGGCAGTTGGCGCTGGAGGTGTAGCCCACGACGGCGTCCACCTTCTCATCCAGCGCCAGGCGCCGGAACTCGGTGACCTGCTTCTTGGGTCCGCCGCCTTCGTCCACGACAGTGAGCTTGATGGGAACGCCTCTGATGCCTCCCTGTTTGTTCCACTTCTTCACCAGCCATTCGGTGGCGGCCTTCCCGGGTCCGCCGAAGGTGGCCGCGGCGCCTGAAAAGAAGTCCACGAAGGCGACCTTCAGGGCCTTGGGAGCGCCCTTGGGCGGGGCGGCGCCGACGACGCCCGGAGCAAACGCCCCGAACAGCATCAGGCCCGCCACAACCAGACCGAGGAACAAACGCGCTTTTGCTTTGATTATCCCGTTCATGTTCAGCCTCCTTCCTTCGGGGGATGTCCATGGGATCCCCCTTCCGAGCGCTGTCGCCGGGTACCCTTCCCGAAAAGTCCCCTGGAGACCTTCGGAACCTCTCCCGCGTCCTATCCGGGACTCATCGAGCCCTCTTCAAGCTAATTCATCTATGGAATTATCCACAAACCTACCAGAAGGCCCATGATTCTGTCAATGAGCCTCTCCGCCGCTTCGCCGTCTTCCTCGGCGGGGAGGGTTGGGGACTCGGCCCGCCCCGGACCCGGTCCCCCTCGCGTCCTGACCGGGATTGCGAGGGGGAAGGGGGTCGGGCTTCCAGGATCACCCGCCCACCACGGCGACGCAGACAATCTCGACGAGAAACCCGGGCTTGACAAGTTCGGATCGGACGCAATAGCGGGCGGGCCGGCTCTCGCCGAAATATTTTCCGTAGACCTCGTTCAGGGCCGCGTAGTGGCTGAAATCCGTGAGGAAGATGTGGTTCATCACCACATCGGCAAGCCCGCAACCCGCTGCTTCCAGGACGTCCTGGATATTGCGAATTACCCGCTCGGTCTGGGCCCGGACGTCTCCCGCTCCGACGAGTTCCCCCTGGGCGTCCAAGGCCAGCGTGCCGGACACATAGATCGTATTCCCCGCTCGCATACCCGGAGAATACGGAGCCAGGGGCGGGGGACTGCCTTTCGGGATGATGGGTGCGCCTGACATCTTCTCTTTTCCTCCAAAAGGGGGTTTCGGCCCGGGTTCGCGCCAGCGATCGCCGGGCAATCGCGCGTGCGCCGACTCGCGGGCTTCGGCCGGATCGAAACCGGGGGTTCCGTCAGCCCTTCGTCGGACTCAATGGTCTTGCAAAAATGAGAGAACCCGCTCGTTGAACTCTTCCGGGACGGTTTGGGTGCAGGCGTGCCCCCCGCGCTCGAGCATGGCGAGCCGCGCCCCGGGGATGGTGGCCGCCAGCTCCTCGGAGTAATAGGCGGGTGTCAAATGATCGTCCTTGGCGCACACCACCAGCGTCGGCGTCCGGATTGTGGACAATTGCGCCGTGCGGTCGAAGGCGAGAATCGCGTCGATCCGGCTGAGCGCGACCTCGACCGGCGGGAACGCGGAGAGGCCAGCCGCCGCCCCTTGGGCGAGGCGGTCTCCGTTGTCGCGGATCCACCAGCTCGGATACAGGAAAAGCGGCGCCGCGTGCTGGTAGGCGGCGGGGCCGCTCTTGTGCAGAAGCTCACCGCGCACCTCGAAGCAGCGGGTGAAGAAGGGATCCGCCTTGGTCCAGCTGTTCGCGATGATCAGGCTGCGCAGACGCTCCGGGTGCTCGATGGCGATGATTTGCCCGATTGCGCCCCCGGTCGAGTGCCCCACCAGATGGGCGCGCTCGATGTCGAGCGCATCCATCAGCGCAAGGACGTCGGCGGTCATCTGCTCCACCGAGTATTCCATGATGGGGCGGTCGCTCCGGCCGGTGCCGCGGTGGTCGTGAATGATGACCTGATGGCGCTCCGAGAACGGTCCAATCTGGGGCTGCCAGTAGGCGCCTTCGCCGCCCAGTCCGGGGACGAGGAGGACGGGGTCTCCCTCGCCGATGCTCTCATAGTAGAGGTTGACCTCTCCGGCCTTGATCTTCGGCATCCGTGGCGTTTCTCCTTTTACCCGTTCCCCGGTCGGTTGGCGGTCTTCGGAAAAAACACCTGGACGGGCCGGCGCGGGAGGCCCCGCGCCATCGGCATAATCATGAAGCGGGGGCGCCGTAAGCCGCGCCCCCGCGATGATTCCGATCCGAACCGGCCCCTCCCGGGATGGGGGCGATCCCTATTGCGCCGTCTTTTTGACCGCGTCCACCAGCAGGTCGTAGACCTTCTTGACGAAAGGAGTGTCTTTGAGAACCCGGCCCCCGACGGTGGAGAACTTCTTCAGCATATCCTTGCGTTCCGCGTCGGGAAGATAGTTGAAGCGGCCTCCATGAGCCTTCCAGATCTTGAAGCTCTTGGCGACGAACTCTTTTCCCCATTTGAACAGCTCGGGTTGGTCGGCCTCGCCCTTGACCTGCCCCCTAAAGTTGTACCACTTTTTGAGTTAGTCTCTGCTCCCCTGACCGGTTTCAGGGGGCAGGTCAGAGGCGAAAAGGCGCGGAGTTCTCCTCCGCGAAAGCCTCAGTGCGCTCTCACGACTCCACTCCACACCAACGTGCGAGGATCAATGCGATCATTTTGATGGATACCCGATACGAATCAAGCCCGAGCCATTCATTGGGCGCGTGGCCGTTCTCGCCCAGCGGGCCGATGG
>CAYRGS010000115.1:0-10519 GCA_964423875.1 uncultured bacterium | reverse complement strand
CTATCAGGAAGCGGGGATGGAGATCATCAGCTTCCATTTGCGGGCCGTAGGGAAGCTTCCCAAGCCCACGCTCCGGACATTCGAAAAGGCGGGCCCGGATCCCGGGAAGGCCCTGATCCACCAACGGCCGGTCTTCTTCAACGGCGAGAGGTGCGAAACCGGGGTCTACCGCTACGACCTCCTCGAGCACGGCAACGCTGTGGACGGCCCCGCCGTCATCGTGACACCGGTCACGACCATCGTCCTCCAGCCAGGCCAGAAGGCGGTGTTGGACATGTACAAGAACGTCATCATTCCCCTGAAGGAGTAGCGCGCCGTGAGCGTCGATCCCTTCACGTTCGAGATCATCCGCCACAAGCTCATGCGCGTCGTGGACGAGGCGGTCATCACGCTCAAGCACATCTCCGGCTCCTCGACGACGACGGAGGGCCATGACCTCCTCGTGGGCCTGTACCGCGCCAACGGGGGTCTCCTGATGGCGGTGATGGGGTACCTCCACGCTCTGCCCGGCGCCGGCGAGGCGTGCAGGCACGTCCTGCGCGAGTACGAAGAGAACCCCGGCGTCTACGACGGCGACGTGTTCCTGATCAACGACCCCTACGTCGCGGCCCTGCACAGCTCGGACGCGTATGTGATCTCCCCGATCTTCTATCGGGACAAACTGGTCGCCTGGAGCGCAAACTTCGTCCACTGGCGTGACATCGGCGCCATCAACGCCGGCGGCTTCGCCCCCCATTCCCGGGAGATCTACCACGAAGGGATCATGTGTCCGGGCATCAAGATCGTGGAGCGGGGCGTTGTCCGAAAAGACGTCTGGAACACGCTGCTCAACATGGTGCGGGTTCCGGAAAACGTCGCCCTCGACCTCCGATCACAAATCGCCGCGAACGTCACCGTGAAGGAGCGGCTGACCGAGCTGATGGATAAGTACGGCCAGGAAACGGTGGACGAAGTCTCCCAGGGGCTGCTCGACGAGTCCGAGACTCTTTTTCGAAAAAGGCTCCGGGAGCTACCCGACGGAACCTGGCGGACCCGGCACTACATCGAGGCCGAGGGGCAGAACTACGTCGTCAACCTCGCGATGACGAAGACGGACGATGCGGTTCACTTCGACTTCACCGGCACCAGCCCGCAATCGCCCGTTCCATTCAACTCGGCCTACTGGGGAAGCTATGGTGCGGTTCTCGCCCCCGTGTTCCCACTCCTGGGCTACGACATCCTCTGGAATGACGGGATGCTGAAGCCGGTTACGATGAATGCGCCAAAGGGGAGCCTGGTCAACTGCACGCGCCCCGCACCGAACTGCCTGGCCACCCTCACCGGGATCGGCCTGATCAACGCCGTCGCCCTGGAGTCCATCTCGAAGATGCTGGTAGCCAGCGACGCGTACCGCAAAGAAGCCACCTGCGTCTGGCAGGGTGCGCAAACGCCTACGACCGTAACGGGAACCAAAGGGGAAAAATTTGTCGTCTCGACCATCACACAGAACATGGGCGGATGCGGTGGGGCGCGCACCTTTCGGGACGGCGTCGATTTCGCTGGGACGATCCCCAATCCGATCAATCGGACGCCTAACATCGAGTTCGAGGAGCTCAACCTCCCCATCCTGTACACCTTCCATCGCCTCCAGAAAGACTCAGCGGGGGCGGGTCTGTTCCGGGGCGGGCTGACGACCGAGTTCGGCCTCACCGCCCACGGCGCCAAGGGGGACCGAATCAACCTGGTTCTCTATTGCACGGGAACGGATTTCACTCGGTCCCTGGGCTTCTCCGGCGGTCTCCCCGGAAACAACACGAACTTTGCCCTCTACCAAGGGAAGGACGTGTACGAGGTCTTGGGCGGCGAAGGCTTTCCGGAGCGAGTGGAAGAATTCGGCGGCAGGCGCGCCCCCGCCGACTGGGGGGAGTACACCCTTGAGAAGGGCGAGCTGCTCCATGGATGCTTCGGCGGCGGCGGCGGATACGGCGATCCCCTGGAACGGGACTCCGGGCGCGTCGTGGAGGACGTCATCGCCGGGATGGTCTCCCGGCAATGGGCTGAAAGGCTCTACGGCGTCATCCTGAAGGACGCGGGACCGGATCGGCGTCCGGCGCTCGACGCGGAGGCGACCGCCCGGCACAGGCGTGAGCTTCTGGAGAAGCGGCTCGAAGCCGCCCAAGGGAACGGGCCGGGTCCGCAGGTGAAAATTGAAGAGAACGCCCCTTTCCACAACCTGAGCGAGGCGTTGCGCACCGTGAAAGGCGTGGACGGCAAGACGTACATTGAATGCACCCGGAGCGGCCACGTCCTTTGCGGAATCGACGAGAACTGGAAGGACCACTGCGCCGTCGCGAAAGTTCCGCTGACCGAGGCCGGTCCGCGCCGCTCGACAAGCGGCCTGTTCGAGATGCGCTGGTTCCTGTGCCCACAAACGGGCCGGCTTCTGGACGTCGAAGTCGCCCTGCCCAAAGACCCGCTGCTCTATGACGAGGTGCGGGTGAGGCCGTGAGGGATTTACGGATTACGCGAATCTCGGACGGATCTGTCCGACCCGACGATGGGTAGGTTGGGCGCGGGTCGGTGACCCTCCAGCCCGGCGGCGGGCGGGATGCCCCCCCTCCCGAAACAGAGGCTCCCACGTGAATAACCCAGCAACCGTGCATCGGCCCTCGGAGGTGCTCGACACCCTGAAGCGTCTCAATTTCCAGGTGGCCGTGTGCGTCCCGGACAGTTGGCTGGGCGGGGTTCTGGAGGAAATGGAGCGCGACCCGGACTTCCTTCTCATTCGCGCAACCCATGAAGAGGAGGCCCTGGCCATCGCGTGCGGGGCGCGGTTGACCGGCAAGCGCACGGTTCTGCTCATTCAGAACGCCGGGCTTCTCACGATGGGGGCGGGAATGGTCTCCCTGGCGCAGCGCTATGAGTTTCCCATCCTCGTCCTTTGCTCCTATCGGGGCTCAACGCGGGACCCGATCGTCTACCACATCCCGAAAGGCAGGGTGACCGAGCCCGTGGCTCAGGGATTCGGCGTCCGGTACGCCCTGGCGGAGCCCGGGGAGGCCATCGGTCCTCAGGTCGAGCGCGCGGCCCTCAACGCCGAGGAGGCTTCCGTCCCCTTCGTTCTGCTCCTCGCCAAGGAGGACATCGCCTGGTGAACACTACCGCCCCGAGCCGGGAAGACTATTACAGAGTCATGGCGGAGACCCTTCCGGATGACGCCCTGGTCATCACCTCCCTCGGCAACGCCTCCTATCTCTGGGCCTGCCTGCGGGACCGGCCGGAGAACTTCTACATCGAGGATTGCATGGGCCTCGCCCTGCCCATGGCCGTAGGAGTCGCGGCCTCGCTCCCCGACAGGAAGGTCGTTTGCGCCGAGGGGGACGGCGGGCTCGTCATGCATTTCGGGACGCTGGTGACCATCGGCGCGCTCGCCCCCGGGAACCTCACAGTCCTCCTCGCCTACAACCGGGTGTACGCCTCATCGGGTGGCCAGCCCCTGGGGCATCAGACCCTGGACTTGGCGCAGGTCGCCCGGTCCACGGGTTTTCAGCGGGCGGAGAACGTGCGCTCCCCGGAGAATTTCCGAAAAATCTTTGCCTCGGCCATCGAAGGCGGAGGGCCTTCCCTGCTGTCCCTGGCGATGGAATCCGATCCCCAAATCGTCGTCCCGCCGTTCCCGTTCAACCCGGCCGCAATCAAGCAGCGCTTCATGGATGCCATCGGCGCGCCGCTCTACGTGCCCTCCCGATTCAAGCAAGGACGCAACGTCAGCGCATAGAGCGTCGCTCCCCCCCTAATTCCGTCGGGTCATCCGATGGGGATTCGGCGCGGGTCTCCCAGGCGGGGAACGTAAACGTGAAACAGATGATCCCGGACCTCATCACGCTCGAAGGCGCGATCGATCTGCACTGTCATCCCTACCCGGATCTGTTTCCCCGCCTGCTGGACGACCGGGGGCTAATCCGGCGGGCCCGCGAGCGCGGGATGCGGGCCGTGGTGCTCAAGTGCCATTTCGAATCCACGGTGGGGCGGGCCTATAACGCGGGGCAGGCCTTTGAGGACATCGACGTTTTCGGCGGCATCGTCCTCAACGGCCACACCGGCGGCGTCAACCCCACGGCCGTCGAAACGGCCGTCCGTCTCGGTGCCAAAATCGTCTGGATGCCCACAGTCGACGCCGACGGGCACGCCGCTGTCTTCGGCGCCACCGGCGGCTACGACACCCAACAGAGCGGGGCGCGTAGCGTAGAACGGGTATCCATCGTTCGGGAAGGCCGGCTCACGCGGGACTGTCAGGACATTCTGGACATCCTGGCCCATGAGGGAAACGCTGCGCTCGCAACCGGCCACCTGAACGCGACGGATTCGGACCTGCTCGTGCGCGCCGCGCTTGAGCGGGGCGCTCCCCGTGTCATCATCCAGCACCCGTTTTACAAGATCCCCCGGATGCCCATCGACCAGGTCAAGGCGCTGACCTCCCTGGGCGCGCTGGCTGAATTGGAATACGGGAACCTATCGCCGTTCTGGGCGTGGGAGGGACAGTCTTTGGGATTGATGCGTAGCGCGATAGCGGAGATCGGTGCCCGAAGCTTCGTCATGATTTCCGACACGGGTCCGCGCCACAACCCCCCGCCCCCGGATTGCCTCGGTATCCTGGCTCAATGCTTCTATGAGAAAGGCGTGACGCGGGAGGAACTGCGGATCATGATGGTGGAGAACCCGGCGGCCGTCCTGGGGCTTTGAGATCGTCCCTCTACTGCGATTCGAAGCCAATCCCGCTTGATTTCCCCTCGCCGAGCGCCCAGATTTATCGAAAGTGATACGAATATCAAAAGGACGGGAGGACAATGAAACCGAGATCGGCGGATATCGATCCAGAGGGGCGGTCGATCCCCTCCGGACGTCCATCGGCCGTCCCGAACGGCGCCGAAGGATCTTCACGGGTCGCTGGGATGGGCGCGGATTGAAGGAACCGCACCTCTCCGCATAAAGGGAAAAGTGAAAAACAAAGCCAAATTTCCTAAGTATCCCAAGACTTTTTATTTGGCTTTTGTCTTTATGAGGACCGTTTTTATCCACAGACGCCGTCCCCGCGCGGACGGGGATTTAGCAAAATGGCGATGGCCAAGAACCAAAAACTAGGCGATCCGCAGATTACGCGGATTGAAAAGGTCAAGGACGGTGGAAGTGGGCGCTTGCTTAAAATGAGAACCAGGGTGTTGATCTTTTTTTTCTGAAAATCTGTGTAATCTGTAGATTCCGATCGTGGGTTGCGCTCCCGGGAGGAAATAGACGAAAATTGCGCATGTCCAATCCTAATTCTGGCATCCCCCCGCGGAATTATTGAATAAGGCGGGGAAAAATTCGGAGGGATTATTGTGACCGCCTCGGAAGCGGGACCGCCTGGAATCCGGTGCATCGACCTGAGCGTGCCGTTGAACAACTTCTCGATGGACCGCGACGCGGCGCGCGTCTTTTCCTGGGGCCACCGGGAAGGCGCACGCCGTGTGGCCAAGATGTACGACATCGACCCGGACCGGCTCCCGGGCGGGCTGGCGGCCGCCTCGGACGAGCTGACGCTGAACTCCCATTCCGGCACCCACCTGGACGCCCCCTGGCACTTCGGCCCGACGGTCGCCGGTCAACCCGCGAAGACCATCGATGAGATCCCCCTGGAATGGTGCTTTTCGAGCGGCGTCGTCCTGGACATGACCCACAAGAAGCCGGATGAGCTCATCACGGCCGAGGACATGGAAGCGGCGGTTGAGAAGATCGGCTACCGGATCAAGCCCTTCGACATCGTTCTCATCCGGACGGACGCCACCCGTTACTTCGAGCAGCCGGACTTCCTCCTCCGCCAGCCGGGCATGGGGCGCGAGAGTACGCTGTGGCTCGTCGATCGGGGGGTCAAAATCACGGGCATCGACGCCTGGAGCTACGACCGGCCCAACGTCGAGATGATCAAAGACCTCAAGGCCGGGAACACGGCGGCCTATTGGCCCGCCCATCTGGTCGGCCAGGAGAAGGAATACTGCCACCTTGAGAAGCTCGCCAACCTGGATCGGATTCCCAAACCCTTCGGCTTCAAGGTCGCGGTCTTCCCCATCCGGATCGAGAAGGGCAGCGGCGGGTGGGTCCGGGCCGTCGCGATTATAGAAGAGGGATAAACCAAGAATCAGAACAAGATAATCTACATTATAAAGTATATTATAACTATTTGTATTTATATGTGTTATTTGTGTAAGTTAATGTAGGATCAAAGCGTAAATCGACGTCCAACGAGAATGAGACCCCAAGTGGCTTCTCGCGAACGGGATTCGCCGCCCCCGGGTCTCGCGAATTCATCTCGCCCTTGAATCGCTCATCACCTTTCCGGGAGAATCGATGAAAACCAACAGGAAGACACTCGAAAAAGTCTGGTCGAAGGTGAACGAAAAAGAGCTGGTCGCGCTGGCGATGGCCCTGGTCGACTCGCACAGCCCGACGGGCAAGGAAGAGGAAGTCGCCCGGCTCTGCGTCGACTGGCTCAACGGGCGGGACATCCCCGCCTTTTACCAGGAAGTGGAGCCCGGCCGTGGCAACGTGGTCGGCCGGCTCAAGGGGTCCGGCGACGGGCCCATCCTCATGTTCAACTGCCACCTGGACACAGCCCTGTCGGGCGACCCGACGGACGCCATGTTCGCCGGCCCGCTCCGCCCCGAGTGGAAGTCCGAAGCCCGGCGCAAGGGCGGCCTCATCTACGGAAGCGGCATCTTCAACGACAAAGGGCCTTTCGCCTCCGTCCTCATCGCCGCCTACGCCCTCAAGAAGGCCGGCGTCAAGCTGGCGGGGGACATCCTCCTGACGGGGGTGTGCAGCGAGATCGGCCGCGCCCCCGTGGACCAGTACCAGGGGGGGGCCCACCGCGGCAAGGGGGTCGGAATGCGCTACATGCTGACCCACGGCGTCGTGGCCGATTACGCCATCGTCGCCGAGCCCTCCCGCTTCGGGATCACGACGACGCAGGCGGGGGCCACGTTCATCAAAGTCACGTGCACGGGCGAGCCGATGTACGCGCCCTTCGTCGAACATCCCGAAGACCTGACCCAGAGCACTAACGCCGTCGTCAAGATGGGCAACCTGATCGCCCCCATAGAGGCCTGGGCGCGCCGGTACCAGAAAGAGCACGAATACAAGTTCAAGTACGGGACAGTCGTTCCCAAGGTCAACATCGGCGCCATTCAGGGCGGGGCCCCTTTCAAGCCCAATTTCTCGCCCGCCGTGTGCACGATGTACCTGGAGGCCTTCACGCCGCCGGGGCTGCGGCCCATCGATGTCCTGCGCGAGGTGGAAGCCGTCATTTCAAAAAGCGGCGTCGAGGCCGATGCCGATCTTTACCTCTCGGTCCACGGCTACGAGTCGAAGAACGCGGACGCGCTGGTCGAAATCATGCGCGAGGCCCAGCAGGCCGCCCGCGGCAAACCCGTCCAGCCCATCCAGTCCCAGCTCACAAGCACGTACGCAGACCTGACTATTCTGGTGGAGATGGGGATTCCATCCATCAAGTGTGGACCCGCACCGGACGACCCCAATCTCAAGCCCGGCACCGGCGAGGTCCAGAAAATCTCGGACCTGGTGGACGCGGCTAAGATGTACTGCGCCGCCGCGATCGAGATCAGCAACCACCTGCCGAAAACGTGAGCGCCCGGATGGAGGAGGCCTTTCGATGACCTGGGTCCACTCCGGGACTCCACCGGGCGGGAGGAATTAGGGTGAAGCGCGCTAAAAACCTCCCGGATCGGTTCGTCGTCCGGCGATCCGCGCCCCATTCGGAATACGCGCACCGGAAGCGCGAAACCGTGAGCCCCGGATCCCTCATCCCAACGGCCGTCGCACTTGCGGCCGCTCTCTTTCTAACGGGGATGCCGCTTGAAGCGAAGGTCTTGCCCGGTCTGGTGAACCCTCGCGGGACGCCGACCCGATTGCGGCCGGGGAATCTCCTCGTCGCTTCACCGGGCCTGCGGGACCCGAACTTCCATCGAACCGTCATCCTGGTTTTCCGACACAATGACACGGGCGCTCTCGGCCTAGTGGTCAACCGCGTCCTCGGCAGGGTGAAACTGGCTGTCCTCATCAAGCGCCTCGGCCTCGACGCTCCCAAGACGGCGGGCGAGATTGCCGTCCACTACGGGGGGCCGGTTCAGTCCGAACGCGGATTCCTGGTGCACTCGACCGAGAAGAAGCTCCCCAACGCTGTCCCGGTGAACGCGGACATCGCCGTCACCTCGAACCCCGTGGCCCTGCGGGCCATCGCCCTCGGCCAAGGCCCGCACCGGGCCATGTTCGCTGTCGGCTACGCCGGTTGGGGACCCGGCCAACTCGATGCCGAGATGCGGCGGGGCGACTGGTTCACCGCGCCGGGGGACGAAGACATCCTGTTCGACGATCGGCACGGGACCAAATGGAAGCGCGCGATGGACCGCCGCTTCCGGACGTTGTAGCCCCCGCGTCTGATTGCGGGGGACAGAGAGGGTGCTTGCGTGTCGCCCGCAAGCCGACTTCCCAATCCATACGGGAATTCCGTGATATGTAGGATGTCGAATTTCCCGATCCCGACCCAATCCGACGCCGAGAAGGCGAGCGCGGCGCCCTTTCAGACCTCGATGGATACCGGCCGCTCCAAGGACGCCCGAAGCGTTCAACACCGCCGAGAGCCCTTACCCACGGATGATTGCCCAGGAGGACCGAAAGCGATGAATTACAAACCGATGGATTGGGACAGCCACCCGCCTCTTCTTTATCCCGACTATCAGTCCAATGCCTTGCGCGCACCCAAGAAACCGTTGATTCCCATCCAACATACCCTGTCGGAACTCACAGGCCCGGTGTATGGCCATGATTCCGTCGGTCCGCTCGACAACGATCTAACCAAAAACTCCGTGAAAAACGGCGAGCCGATGGGCGAGCGGATCATCCTAACGGGCCGGGTCCTGGACGAGGACGGCAGACCGGTTCCGGACACGCTGATTGAGATATGGCAGGCGAACGCGGCGGGCCGATACATCCATGTGGTCGATCAACACCCCGCCCCCCTGGATCCCAACTTTTTGGGGGCGGGGCGCTGCGCGACGGACAGCGAAGGCCGTTACAAGTTTTATTCGATCAAGCCGGGCGCTTATCCCTGGCGGAACCATCACAACGCCTGGCGGCCGAATCACATCCACTTTTCGCTCTTCGGCCGCGCGTTCGTGACAAGGCTCGTGACACAAATGTACTTCCCCGGGGATCCGCTCCTTGACATCGACCCGATGGTTCAGAGCGCGCCCAAAGAAGCCCGTGAACGGCTTGTCTGTAAATTTTCAATTGACATCACGGAGCCGGAGTTCGCCCTTGGCTACGAGTTCAATTTCATTCTCCGAGGACGAAACGCCACGCCAATGGAGAGTTGACCCATGAGATTCAAGCAAACGCCGTCGCAAACGGTCGGACCCTTTTTTGCGTACGGCCTGACACCCGAACAGTACGGCTACCCTTTTCAGGACACGGTCCAATCCACGTTGGTGGAACCAACCACCGATGGCGAACACATCCGTATGGAGGGCCGGGTTTTCGACGGTGAAGGCAATCCGATTCCGGACGCCATCATCGAAATTTGGCAAGCGGATTCCCAAGGCCGATACGCCCATCCGGACGACCCCCGCGGTTCCGGCGCGGACATTCACGGCTTTGGCCGCATGGGCACCGGAACCGACCCGGAGAACCGATATTTCTTTGACACCATCAAACCCGGACCCGTTGATGACGACCAAGCCCCGCATGTCAACGTCATCGTGTTGATGCGGGGGATGCTTGTGCATACGTTCACCCGACTCTACTTTTCAGACGAGGCCGAGGCAAACGGGAAGGATCCGGTTCTGCAAACCGTTCCCGAAGATCGCCGCGGCACGCTCATCGCGGAGCGCGAGGAGACACCGGGCGGCGTTGTCTACCGATTCGACATCCACATGCAGGGCGATAAGGAAACGGTTTTTCTTGATATGTGATGACTCGGACAAGTCGGGAGGGGGAGGAAGAAAATTATCGCGATTTCATCCTTATCCGATGTGAGCGATGAGGATGTGATAAAGCAAATTGGGGTCAAATCCTTTGGCTACAGGTCATCAGGAATCAACCGGGCTCCAAAATTCTCCCATAAACCGCCAAGTCCTCTTCGCTGAAGCACACGAACCGCACAATCTCCACCGAGGTCGGTTTCTCCAGGCAGACCCCCACCGTCTCGACGGCGATCTTCGCGGCCTGGTCGATGGGATACCGATAGACCCCGGTGCTAATCGAGGGAAAGGCGATGGATCGGACGCTGTTCTCCGCCGCCAGCGTCATGGCGTGGACGTAGCAGCCCCGCAGCTTCTTCGCCTCGCCGTGTCCGCCGTCCCGATAGACCGGACCCACTGCATGGATGACGTACTTCGGGGACAGCTTGTAGCCCTTCGTGTTCCGGGCCTCGCCCGTGGGGCAGCCCCCCAGGGGTTGGGTCCCCCCCCCCCCAAAGTCCGGCACTCGG
>CAYRGS010000114.1:0-10531 GCA_964423875.1 uncultured bacterium | reverse complement strand
GGGTGGGTGGGTGGGTGGGTGGGCGGGCGGGTGGGTGGGTGGGCGGGTGGACGGGTGGCGTAAGGTCCGGATTCCAGGCCGTAAGGTCCGGATTCCAGGCGGAAGGGTCGGGTTCCAAGGCGGAAGGGCGGGGTTCCAGGCGGAAGGGTCGGGCGTCCTCCTCGAGGCCTTTGAGAACGGGTGGGAGGAGATCCGGCCGAAGGAGGCCGATACGATCGCCGACAGCATCTGCGTGGGCCACCCCCGGGACTGGGTCAAGGCCCTTCGGGCCGTGCGCACGACCGGCGGACGCTACATCGGCGTCTCGGACGAGGAGATCCTCGCGGCCCAGCGGCGGATGGCCCGGGCGACCGGGGTCTTCGGCGAGCCGGCCGGCGTGACCGCCTTGGCGGGGGTGATCAAGATGAAGGAGGCGGGCGCGCTCGACCCGGACGAGCGAATCGTGGCCCTGGTGACCGGACACGGCCTGAAGGACGTCGATTCGGCCATGAAGGCGGTCGAGACCTCCCCCATTCTGGTCGAGCCCGACATCGAGGACATCGCCGCGAAGCTGGAGATGTGAGTGGAATCATTCAACCATCCATTGATCGAACGGTCCACCGACTGAACAGTCCATCGACTGTAAGGAGTGAGAAGAGGATGATCGAGCGAAAACCCTGGGATTCCCGCAAGCGGGCGTGCGACTACATATTCGACGCCATCGGGAACACCCCTCTCGTCCGGCTGAACAAGATCCCCGCCGAGGTGAACGCGGACATCTATTGCAAAATCGAGTGGTTCAGTCCGACCGGCAGCCTGAAGGACCGCATCTACTACAACATGATCACCGAGGCCGTCTCGCGCGGCGACCTGAAGCCCGGGATGACCATCCTGGAGTGCTCGACGGGCAACGCCGGGACCGCCTGCGCCTGGGTGGCCACGCTGCTGGGCTACCGCTGCATCATCACCATGCCCGTCGGCATGAGCGACGAGCGCAAGAAGCTGATGCGGGCCTACGGGGCCGAGCTCGTCTTCACGCCGGGCGGCGAGAGCGACGTGGACTTGGCCCTGGAAAAGGCCTTCGAGATCAAGGCGGGGGAACCCGACAAATACTGGATCCCCAACCAGTTCGACAACAACGACAATGTAATGGCGCACTACATCACGACCGGACCGGAGATCTGGGAGCAGACCGAAGGGAAGCTCGAGGCCCTGGTCGGCACACAAGGGAGCGGAGGCGGCATCACGGGCATCGCCAAGTACCTCCGGGAACAGAATAAAAGCGTTCAGCTCTGGGCCGTCGAGCCAGAAGAATGCCCAATGCTCTCCGAGAGAAAATGGGGCTCCCACGGCATCGAGGGCATCGGCGACGGCCTCGTCCCCCGGAACCTGCACCTCGAGCACGTGACGGGGGTCATTACGACGCACACCGACGAGGCGGTCGAAATGGCCAGGCGGCTGGCCCGCGAGGAGGGGATTTTCTGCGGCATCTCCTCCGGAAGCAACGTGGCGGCGGCCCTGAAACTCGCGCGCAAGCACCCTGAACTCGGCTACATCGTCTGCATGACGAACGACACCGGCCAGCGGTATTTCTCGACGGCCTTGTGCGGCGAGGAGAAGGAGGTCGAGATCCCGGACAGAGACCACCCCCTGGACGATTACACGGTCGAACAACTGGACAAGTTCCAGGCTGGCTGGGAAATCATCACGTAACCCGCCTCCGGATTTCCCCCCGCGAAGCGAACGCGGACATCCCGAGGCTTTGAACCGCGCCCCTCATCCGTCCTTTTTGCGGGAAACCGGGGCCTAACCTTTCTGAAGTCGAGCGAGCGTAAGCATGAAAACGATGCAGCCCGATGTCATCGACCTGGAAGATGCGATTGATATCCACTTCCATCCTCACCCGGACCTGATCCCCCGGGCCACGGACGACCGCGGCGTCGTCCAGCGGGCCGAAGAATGCCGGATGCGGGCCGTCGTCCTGAAGTGCCACTTCGAGTCCACTGTCGGCCGCGCCTATGACGTGGGCCAGCACTTCGAATCCATCGACGTGTACGGCGGGCTGGTCCTCAACCGGCACACCGGGGGCATGAACCCCGCCGCGGCGGAGGTCTCCGTCCGGCTGGGCGCCAAGATCATCTGGATGCCCACCGTGGACGCCGACTTCCACGCGCGGACCTACGGTTTCACGGGCGGTTACAACACCCAAAAGAGCAATTCCCGCCCCGTCGAGCCCATCTCGATCGTCCGGGAGGACGGCAAGCTGACACAGGAGTGTCAGGACGTTCTGGACGTTCTCGCCCAGGACAACAGCGCCGCCCTGGCGACGGGGCACTTCAGTGCGGAGCATGTGGACATCCTCGTCCGGGCGGCCGTGGATCGCGGGGTCAAGCGGATCATCCTCCAGCACGTTTATTTCAAGATCCCGGCGATGACGAACGACCGAGTGAAATCCCTGACGGCCCTGGACGGCGTGATCGCCGAACTCGAGTACTGCGGGATCTCGCCCTTCTGGGCGCAGCCGGGCCAGACGCTGGACTTGATGCGCGAAGGGATCGCGGAGATCGGCGCGGACCATTTCATCCTGATCTCCGACGGCGGCCAGCGTCACAACCCCCTGCCCGCCGACGGCTTGCGTATCCTCGCCCAGTCGTTCTATGAAAAAGGGGTCACCCGGGAAGAGCTGCGCACGATGATGTGCGTCAACCCCGCGAAGATCCTGGACCTCTGACCCGAGGAGGAAAGTCTCATGACCACCGCGGCGGTTGCCAAGGAAGACCTGCTCGATCTAAGCCCCGGCGAGATTCGCGCCCTCACCCGCGAGCGGAGATGGACGGGCGGCACGGAGGGCCTGGCCCGGGGGTACGCCCAGGCGAACCTGGTCATCGTCCCGCAGGAGGCGGCGTTCGACTTTTTGCTCTTCTGCCAGCGGAACCCCAAGCCCTGCCCCATCGTCGAAGTCACCGATCCGGGATCTCCCCTCGTCCGCCTAGTGGCCCGGGACGCCGACCTGAGGACGGACCTCGCCCGGTACTGTGTCTACGAGGGCGGAGCGTGCGTGGACGAGCCGGAGGACATTACGGACTACTGGCGGGATGACCTGGTGGGCTTCCTCATCGGTTGCAGCTACTCCTTCGAGACCGCCCTGCTCAACGCCAACATCCCCCTCCGCCACCTGGAGGAGGACAAGATCGTCTCCGTCTACACGACAACCGTGCCGTGCGAGCCGGCGGGCCGCTTCGAGGGACCGATGGTCGTCAGCATGCGGCCGATCCACCGCGAACAGGTCGTCCGCGCCATCCAGGTGACCTCCCGGTTTCCGGCCACGCACGGCGCTCCGGTGCAAATCGGCGACCCCTCGATCATCGGAATCGACGACCTGGACGACGTTGACTTTGAAACGGGCCGCGTGGAAATCGGACCCGACGAGGTCCCCCTCTTCTGGGGCTGCGGCTGCACGCCCCAGGCGGCGGCGATGAAGGCCGGGCTCGACTTCATGATTACGCACAAGGCGGGCCACCTGTTCATTACGGATACGCTGTCCGAGGAGATCGCCGCGCTCTGATCGCCGCCGATGGAGACGCGCCGGCCGCGCCTGGATTCTGAGAACGCCCGTGACGACAGGAACCATTTCGAAGGAAGCCCTCTCGGGCCTGAGCCCGCGGGAAATTCGAGCCCGAATCCGGGATGGCCGTTGGACGGAAAGGGCGGAGGGCGTGGCCCCGGGCTACGCCATGGCCAACCTGACCGTCATCCCGAAGGACGTGGCATTCGACTTCCTGACGTTCTGCCTGCGGAACCCGGTTCCCTGCCCCATCGTTGAGGTGACCGACCCGGGCTCTCCATGGGTCAAGCGGGCCGCCCGGGACGCGGACCTGAGAACGGATCTCGGAAGGTATCTCGTTTACCGACATGGCGAGCCGGTCGATGAGACGGATGATATCAGCGATCACTGGCGCGACGACCTTGTGGGGTTCCTCCTCGGTTGCAGCTACTCCTTCGAGACCGCCCTGTTGAACGCGAACGTTTCGCTTCGCCATATCGAGGAAAAGAAGATCGCCCCCGTTTACGCGACGCGCGTTCCCTGTACACCGGCCGGCTGCTTTTCCGGGCCCATGATGGTCAGCATGCGGCCGATCCGCCGCGACCAGGTGGTCCGCGCCGTTCAGGTCACATCGCGCTTTCCGGCAACGCACGGGGCGCCGGTCCACATCGGCGATCCGTCGGTGATCGGGATTGACGACCTGAATGACGTGTGCTACGACACCAACCGGATCGAAGTCCGGCCGGATGAAATCCCCGTCTTCTGGGGTTGCGCCTTCACGGCCCACGCGGCCGCCGTGAAATCCAAGCTCGACCTTCTGATCACCCATCAGTCGGGCCACCTGCTCATTATGGATATGTTGTCGGAGGAGATCGCCGCGCTGTAGGCGGACCCAGGAGGCGATTACGGTTCGCCGGACCTGATTCCGGAGAGAAACGAATGACCACCGAAACGCTGTCCAAAGAAGACCTGTCGGGGTTGCACCCGCGTGAAATCCGGGCGCTTGTCCGGGAGAGGAAATGGACCCGGACGACGCAGGACCTGGCGGGAGGGTACGCCCAGGCCAACCTGGCCATCCTGCCGCGGGAGGCGGCGTTCGACTTCCTGCTGTTCTGCGTGCGAAACCCGAAGCCCTGCCCCATCGTCGAGGTGACCGACCCGGGATCACCCATCGTGAAGCGAGTGGCCAAGGACGCCGATTTGCGGACGGATCTCCCCGGATACAGCGTATACGAGCGGGGCAAGCTGACAGCCGAGGTGGAGGACATCACGGATTACTGGCGGGACGATCTGGTCGGATTCCTCATCGGGTGCAGCTTCTCATTCGAGACGGCGCTCCTGAACGCCAACGTCAACTTCAAGCACCACGAGGGAGAAAAACCCTCCTGCGTCTACGTAACGGACGTCCCGTGCGTTCCTGCGGGCCGGTTCTTCGGACCGTTGGCGGTGAGCATGCGGTCGATCCGCCAAGACCAGGTCGTCCGCGCCGTCCAGGTGACCTCGCGCTTTCCGGCGACCCACGGGGCACCGGTCCACATCGGCGATCCGTCGGTCATCGGCATAGATGACCTGGACAACATCAGCTTCGGGACCGGCCGAGTGGAGGTGAAACCCGATGAGGTCCCCGTCTTCTGGGCGTGCGGGGTCACGCCCCAGGCCGTCGCCCTGGAGTCCAAGGTCGAGTTCATGATCACCCACAAGTCCGGACACCTGTTCATCACGGATACGTTGTCGGAGGAAATCGCGGCCTTCTGACGGACGGCCGGCGGGGAATTCAACAACCGAAAGGACATCCATGAAGGCAGCCCTCTATCACGAATACGGACCGCCCGAGGTCCTGAAGTACGGGGACATCGACCCCCTGCCGGTCGGTCCGCGCGACGCCATGCTCAAGGTCCGGGCCACGTCCCTCAACTGGTTCGACGTCATCGGCCGCAACGGCGAGTACCGCCCCAACAAGACCCTGCCCCACATCCTGGGCGGCGACATCACGGGCGAGGTCGTCGAGGTCGGCGCGGAGGTGACCCACGTCAAGCCGGGAGACCCGGTCGTGGTCTACGCCACCGTCCATTGCGGGAACTGCGAGACCTGCTGGAAGGGGGAGCCGAACTGCTGCCGGAACTACAAGTATTACGGCTCCGCCCTGTGGGGGGGCTACGCCCAGTACTGGACCGGCCGGGCCGAAAATCTGGTGCCTTTGTACCAGGGGCTCGATTTCGCCGAGTGCGCCGCCATCAACATCACGTTCCTGACTTCCTGGCACATGCTGGCGCGAGCCGGGATCCGGGCGGGCGAGGACATCCTCATCCACGCGGCGGGGAGCGGCGTCGGCGTGGCCGCCGTGCAGATCGCCAAGCTGACGGGCCTGCGGGTCATCGGAACGGCCGGCAGCGACGAGAAATGCCGGCGGGCGCTCGAGCTCGGCGCGGACCACATGATCAACTACAAGGAGCAGAACTTCCGCGAAGAGGTGATGAAGCTCACCAGCAAGCGCGGCGTGGACGTGGTTTTCGAGCACGTCGGCAAGGACACCTGGGACGGCAGCATCCGCAGCCTGACCCGAATGGGCCGGCTCGTGACATGCGGCGCCTCTTCCGGTTACGACGTGATCACCAACGTGGCCCACATCTTCCACAAACAACTGACCATCATCGGCTCGAACCACGGAACCATGCATGAGCTGGCCACGATCATCAACTTGCTCGAGGCCGGCAAGCTGAAACCGGTCATCGACCGGAAATTTCCGTTGCGAGAAGCCGCCGAGGCCCACCGGCTCATGGAGTCACGTCAGGTCTTCGGAAAGATCGTCCTGGAGCCAGAGCACTAGGAGGCGGTGGGCAGGGGGAGGGCAACCGGCCCGGAACGCCCCCCTACATCCATCGCAACCGCGCCGGATACATACCCGAAACGGGCCGACGGCCCATGTGAAAATGGACTTTCGGCGCTTTTCAGATTCAGCCATCGGTGAATGGAGGAGCGTATTGAGATGACCACAGCTCGCAAGCGGCCCTTCGACATCCAGCCGGACACCCGTCCGAACTGGCCCTTCCTGACCCTGCGGGATTACATGTCCTACCTGGACGAGCGCGGCCGCATGCTCCACGTGGACAAGCCCTCGGACGTCCGGTTCGAGATCGGCGCCGTCAGCAAAAAGCTGATGGAGGACGGCTCCGACAAGGCGTGCATGTTCTGGAACACCCACTCCTCCCACCCGGATTGGCACGTGGAGCCGCCTTTCGACGTCGTGGTGGACGGCACCCACCGCCACGTCCGGATGGTCGAGGACGCCTTCAACGTCTCCCGGGACGAGCTGTTCGAGACCTGGATCGACCGGCTTCAGCCCTCCAAGCTCCTCGACCCGGTGATCTTGGACCGCTCCGAGGCCCCGTGCAAAGAGGTGGTCATCCCCGAGGAGGAGGTGGACCTCTACAAGCTCCCCATCGACATGTGCACCGCCAAGATGGGCGGCCCCTTCCTCTCGAAGGCGGTCTGCTTCACCCGGCACCCGGATACGGGGACGAGCAACTTCGCCATCTACCGCCTCCACGCCAAGGGGCCCAAGCACACGGGCATCCTCATCGTCCCCAACCAGCACGTGGCGTCGGTCTACGCCAAGTACGGCTCGGAGGGGAAGGACATGCCCATGTGCGCCGCCCTCGGGGTGGACCCGATGATGAGCATCATCTCGGGCGCCCCGGTGCCCACCGACTCGCCGGAAGAGCGGGTCTGGGGCGCCATGACGGGACAGCCCCTGCCGATGGTGAAGTCCGAGCTTTACGACATCAACGTCCCGGCCTACGCCGAGTACATCCTCGAGGGAGAGGTGGTCCACGACCTGCGCGATTCCGAAGGTCCCTACGGGGAGTACACCGGCTACTACTCGGGCATCCGCGACCTCCCGGTCTTCAAGGTCAAGTGCATCACGCACCGGAAGCAGCCCATCTACGAATCCGTCACAATCGGCAAGCCGCCCAGCGAGGGGAACTTCCTCGTGGAGATGGGCTTCAACCTGGAAATGACACGCGGCCTCCGAGCCTACCTGCCCGAGGTGAAGGCCGTCCGCTCGCTCATGTGCCACGGTCTGGTCACGGTCGTGCAGATCGACAAGAAGCGCCGGTACAAGGGCCTGGCCTTCCGGGCGGGACACATGGTCTGGAGCAAGAAGGCCCTGGTCAAAAACGTCCTAGTCATCGACGACGACATCGACATCTGGGACAACGACGACGTCTGGTGGGCTTTCGCGACGCACACCCAGGCCCACAAGTCGGTCCAGATCGTCCCGGACGTCTCCGGTTGCCGCCTGGACCCGTCCGAGCCGTTCGGCGGGGAGGAGGGCATGTCGTGCAAGATGGTCATCGACTGCACCGAGCCGTTCCCGCCCTACCACGCCCCCTATATGCGCGGCGTGGCCGGACCGGACGAGGAGACGTACAAGGGGGTCCTGGAGAACTGGGACACGTACTGGGAAAACGGCGCGCCCTGACGCCGATGGAGCCGGCCTGACGCCTCGGGCGCCCGGGGCGGAAAGGAGTCCCCTTGAGCGAGGAAAAACCGAATTCCGAATTCAAGATATCCTACTCCGAGCGCCCCGTGGAGATCGTCCCGGAGGGGATCAAGTGCGAGTGCGGGTCCCTCATGCAGCTCTTCACCGAGCACCGTAGCGAGCACGGTGGGGAGATCATCTCAAGGATCTTCGTCTGCGCCCGATGCAACAACGAAGCGGGCCTAAAGCTGGGCGGGGGCGCGCTGATTTAGCGTCTCGAAAGCAAAAGAGCTTTATCCACAGATTGCACAGATTATTAAAAAGAGAAAAACAGAAGATTCAGATCCTTTTTCATTAAGCGAATTTTAAAAATCTGTGCAATCTGTGTAATCTGTGGATAACAAAGATTTTTCGCCCGTCGGAACCGCCGGGTCTCCGCGGAGAAAACCGATGCCCGAGCGGTATGACGTGATCGTCGTCGGGGGCGGAACGGCGGGGTGCGTGATCGCCGGCCGGCTTTCGGAGGATCCGCGAAAAAGCGTTCTGCTCCTCGAGCGCGGACCCGACCCACGGCCGATCCCGGACGTGGTGTCCGACCCCGCGCAAGCCCGCCGGATCCGGACCGAGACCGATTTCGTCTCCCGATATCCCACCCGGAGGAATTTCGACGGAAGCCGGTTCGACACCCTGGCCGCCCGGGTCATGGGCGGAGGGTCCACCATCAACCTGATGTCCGTCACCCGTCCGATCCGCGCGGATTTCGACGCCTGGGTCGCGGCCGGAAACCCGGCGTGGTCCTGGGAAGAAATGCTTCCAGTCATGAAACGGATGGAGACGGACCGGGACTTTCCCGAAAGTCCGCTCCATGGGAACAGCGGCCCCCTCCATCTGGAGCGGCGGCTGGATTTCAGCAATCCGCTTCAAGGCATCGAGAAGGCCTTGGTGGAGGGCGCGGCGAGTCTGGGGCTGCCCGTCTCTACGGACCAGAACGGCCCCGAGCCCTTCGGGATTTCCCGAACCGTCGCCAACGTCAAGGACGGCCGTCGGCACGCCGCCCTCGAGGCCTATCTGGAGCCGGCCCGGTCACGGGACAACCTGCGAATCACGGCGGAGGCGCAGGTCCTGTCGCTTCTAATCGAGAAGGACCGGGTGACGGGCGTCCGGTATGAGAAAGACGGCCGGGCCCATTCGGTCTCGGGCGGGCGCGTCGTCCTGTCCGCCGGGGTTTACCACTCGCCGCAAATCCTCATGCTCTCCGGCATCGGCCCGCGGGCAGAACTGGACCGGCGCGGCATCCGGACGGTCCATGCCCTGGAGAGCGTGGGCGGAAACCTTCAGGACCACGCGGTCGTCACGATGCGGTTCGAGGCCGCCCGGATCGAGGAGACGGACTGGCTCGTCCCCGGCTTCGTGGTGAACGGGAAGGGCCACCCCGGCCGGGACTGCCTGGACTTCCACGTCTATGGCCGCCCCCCCTCCCCCCCCCCCTCCCCCCCCCGCGCTCCGGTGCGGGGAGAAGATGGAAAATCCATTTACCCGATCACGGTCCACCTCCTGGAGCAGCGCACGCGCGGAAATGTCACTCTGAGGTCCGCCGACCCCCGCGACCCGCCGGGAATCGACACCCGGATGCTGGAAGACCCCGAAGACACGGCCGCCATGGTCTCCGCGATGCGGCTCGTCGAGCGCCTGGCCGGGACCGAGCCGATGCGGGAATTTTACGGACCCCTCTTCCAACCCGGCCCGGACGAGGACTGGGCCGCGCATGCGCGGTCGAATTACAACAGCTTCCGCCACGGCGTCGGCACATGCGCCATGGGTCCGGCTTCGAGCGAAACGGCGGTCGTCGATCCACGCCTCCGCGTCCAGGGGATGGAGAACCTCTACGTCGCCGACGCCTCGGTCATCCCCGTCCTCCCCCACGCCCATACGAACTACGCCTGCATGATGATCGCCGAGCGGTTTTGCGAGCTGCTGGTCGAAACCGGATGATCCCGCCTCGAAGTTTGTGGCTTTCCGGTCGACGACCGCCAGGAAAGTATAAAGTCAAGAACCGACCCTCTTCACTGATTTGGCTTACAAAAGAAGGAAGACTACTCCGCATTTCTCACCAAACGATAGTCTTGCGGTTCGCGCGCCGCATGAATCGCCATCAGTGGCCTGATTCGGCTGAATGTGGCGGATACACGCAACGGTCATTCTTGCGGGCGGGGACGGGGACCCGCCCCTACGGGTATCAATAGGGTTTTTTCGTCGTAAAGGACGGACGGTGCCACCGCCTCGGTGGTCCCCGTCCCGGCCCGTCACACTCCCATTGGGGAACAAAATGCTGGAACTTGGTCAGCACCCCTCCATTGGGTAAATGATTGGAAGCTAACCGGTTCAATCGACCTACCCCGTGCGGACGTTTCAGTTGGTGAGAATTCCAGGTTAGGGTCGTTGGTTGACTTTACACTTATTAAGAGGGCCCCTTTATAGTTGACATGTCATTCTGAGCGGGAGTCAACCGACTCGCGCGAAGAATC
>CAYRGS010000113.1:0-10943 GCA_964423875.1 uncultured bacterium | reverse complement strand
GGACCGGTTCGGCTCCCGCGGGATCCTCATCATCGGGATCATGTTTATCGCAACGGGATATATGTTGCTGGGTCTCACGGGGACGCTTTGGCACGTCTATCTCTTTTACGGGGTCCTCGTGGGTGTCGGGTCGGTTTGCACGGCGTTTGTTCCCATCGCAACGTGTGTCATGCAGTGGTTTCATAAGCTTCGGGGGACCGCCCTGGGAATCTGCAACGCCGGAGCGCCGCTCGGACAGCTCTTGGTCGTGCCCCTGGTCAGCTATTTCATCCTGACGTTGGGTTGGCGGGCCGCTTTCCCTACGGCGGCGGCGGTGGCCCTGGCGACGGCCCTGCCCCTCGTGTTCTTCGTTGTCCGGAGCAGACCCCAGGAGATGGGGTTGCTGCCGGACGGTGCGCTGGCGGCGGCGGACGATTCCCCGAAGGAGGAGGAGGTCCGGGTCCGTCTCAACAATTTCGAACACCTGAGCTGGCGTGACGCCCTGCGGACGAGGCCGTTCTGGATGCTGGCCTGTTCGTTCTTCACCTGCGGGTTCACGGTCATGTTGTTCGCGGTTCACTTCCCCTCCTATGTGACGGACAAGGGGTTCGACGTGACCACGGCCATCGCGGCGGTCAGCGTTGCGGGGTTCTTCAACATCTTCGGGACCTTGTTCTCCGGCTGGATCTCGGACCGGATCGGCAGGAAGAATCCCCTGGCGGCCGTGTACTTCATCCGGGGGATGTCGTTCCTGTTCTTCGCCCTCTGGCAGAATTATCTGACGCTTTACATCTTCGCCATCATGACGGGATTCTCCTGGTTCGCGACCGTCCCGCCCACGGCGAGCCTCACCCGGGAGATCTACGGACCCAAGAACATCGGTGTCCTCTATGGCTCCATCACGGGCCTTCACCAGGTGGGATCGGCGGTGGGGGTGTTTGTCGGCGGTTTCATCTTCGATGTGACGGGATCGTATACGCCCGCATTTGTGATTGCCGCCGTCCTGCTTTTCATCGCGGCGACCTTGAGCTTCAGCATTCGGGAGTCGGTCTACCGGCAACCCATCCCCGCCGCGACCTGAGGGAATGCGGGGTTGAGGAATTTCTGCGAATCAATCGGGTAAGTCAACTTGAAGGGCGGCCCGCCGTCCGTCCGTTGATTTGTGGCGTGAGGAACCGACCATGCCGATCAAGCCACATGGCGGAACCCTGGTCGATTTGACAGTGCCGGAGGCCGAAGCGCCGGAGCTGGAGAAGCGGGCCGATGGGCTCTTCCGAATCCCCCTCTCCCCGATGGAGCGCTCCGACTTGGAGCTCCTCGCCACGGGCGCTTATAGCCCCCTTCGGGGTTTTATGGGGAAGGCCGATTACGAGATGGTCGTCGAGACGGGACACTTGGCCTCGGGTCTCCCCTGGACGCTACCCGTTGTTTTGGGAGCGGATGCCGACGCGGCCGGCGGGGTCTCGGACGGCGATGAGGTCGCGCTCTTCGACGAAGAGGCGGGGGCCGTTGCGGGCGTGATGACGGTCCGGGAGCGGTTCCGGGCGGACATCGAGAAGGAGGCGAAAGAAGTCTTCCGCACGACGGATGACGGCCACCCCGGGGTTCAAGCTGTTTGGGCCCGGGGGGAGGTCCTCCTGAGCGGTCCGGTGAAATGGCTGCGCCGGAGCGCATCGCCGGAGTGGAGCCGAAGATATCTGGAGCCCAAGGAGACGCGCCTGCTCTTCCAATTGCGGGAATGGGAGACGGTCGTCGCCTTCCAGACTCGCAACCCCATTCACCGGGCGCACGAGTACCTGATGAAATGCGCTTTGGAGTGCGTGGACGGATTGATGATCCATCCGCTGGTCGGCGCGACCAAGGACGGCGACATCCCCGCCGATGTCCGGATGGCGTGCTATGAAGTCATCGTGGACCACTATCTGCCGAAGGAGCGAGCGATCCTCTCCGTCTTTCCCGCGGCCATGCGGTACGCGGGGCCGAAAGAGGCCATCTTCCACGCCATTGTCCGGAAGAACTTCGGGTGCACCCATTTCATCGTGGGGCGGGATCACGCCGGTGTGGGGAGCTATTACGGCACCTACGACGCCCACCACATCTTCCGGGAGTTCGATCCGGCGGCCTTGGAGATTACTCCGCTCTTTTTCGACCACTCCTTCTATTGCCGGAAGTGCGAGGGGATGGCGACGACGAAGACGTGCCCGCATGACCCGGAGAGCCGCGTGTTCCTTAGCGGCACCAAGGTTCGGGAGATGCTGGGTAATGGGGAGATACCTCCGCCGGAATTCACGCGGGCCGACGTGGCCAGGATTCTGATTCAGGCCTACACCGGCGACAAGCAAACTGTCCGCTGAGCGAAAAAAGGGAAGTCACAACGCAAGAGGTTGAGAATGGATTCTTCAAGCTTCACCATCTGGATGACGGGTCTGCCCTGCTCGGGAAAGAGCACGATATCCTTGATCCTGAAAGACGCGCTTCATGCGCGGAATCACCGCCACGTTGAGATCTTCGACGGCGACGAGGTGCGGAAAAACCTGAGCGCCGACATGGGCTTTTCCAAGAAGGATCGCGATACGCACATCCTCCGGGTCGGATTTCTGAACCATCTCCTGAACCGGAACGGCGTTCCGACGATAACGGCGGTCATCTCGCCCTACCGGGAGATCCGCGACCAGGTCCGGGAGGGGATCGACAATTTCGTGGAGGTCTACGTCAAGTGCCCCGTCGAGGCGTGCGCCGAGCGGGACGTGAAGGGGATGTACGCCAAGGCCTTCAAGGGTGAGATCCAGAACTTCACCGGCGTTTCCGATCCCTATGAAGAACCCCTGAACCCCGAGCTGGTCGTCGAGACGGACCAAGAGATCCCTGAGGAGAGCGCAGGGAACATCCTCCGGAAACTGGAAGAGCTCGGTCACCTGGAGCCGGGGGATTACGAGTATTCGGAGGAGGAGGCCCGGGGCATCAAGGCGAAGCTGAGCGAGTTGGGGTATATCGAGTAGCTCACCTCACCCTTTCAACCATGCAGGCAATCACCCGAAAAAAGGCGGGTCATCCACCTTCGGGATCACCCGTCCCTGCATCTCCGCCGGGACGGGAAGCCCGTACAGGCTCAGGAGCGTCGGGGCCACGTCGTAGAGGGTGAGGCCGGAGAGCGGCGCACCCGGCGCGGCTTCCTCGCCGGTTTTCTCCCAATCCGCTTTCCTGGACATGATGAAGATCCCGTGGATGTCGTGGTTGGCGTCGTCGGGGCCGGTGTCGTTCTCCCGGGTGAGGACCTTTCCATGGCCCATCGTGCCCACCGACCGCCAGTCCAGGTTCCCGAAATACGTGATGAGGTCGGGCGCGGTGCCCCGGACCTCCCGGTAGATATCCCGGGGGAAGAGCACCCGGGTCCCCAGCGGACGGCCGTGCTCATCCTTTATCCCTTCCAGCCCGGCCTTCAGCTCGGCGCAGACCCGGGGCACGTCGTATGGGGCGATGACTCCCCGCGGCTCCCGTCCCCGGATGTTCAGGTAGATCCGCCCGTAATAGCCCCCCTCTCCCCAGGCCAGCGTCCTGTCCCAGTCGAACTCCAGTTGAGCGGGCGAGGTCAGCTCCGTGGGGTAATTTTTCACCTTCAGGAATCCCTCGTTCATCAGCCACTCGTTCACGCAGACGCCGCCGTCCATCTTCTTGACGCCGTGATCGGACACGACCAAGATGACCGTGTCGTCTCCGGCAAGCGCCAGTAGGTCGCCGATCTCCCCATCCAGGTAGCGATAGTATTCCCGGATCACGTCTCCATACGGGCTGCCGCGCTCATGCTTGACGTGGCTCGGGTCGTGGTGCTTCCAGAACCCGTGGTGGATTCGGTCCGTGCCCATCTCCACGAACATGAAATAATCCCAAGGCTTGGTTTGGATAAGGTGCCGGAGGACCCGGAACCGCTTCCGCGTCATGTCGTAGATCCGTTTCAACAGCGCCGGTTTGTCCTCTGTGCGGAATCCCTCCACGTCGAACAGGTAATCCCCCACGAGGTCCCGGATTTCCGGCTGGAGCTCGGGCGGATGGGTGTGGGCGCTGTCGAGGCCGGGGGTCAGAAAGCACGAGATCAGGTTGCCGTTGACCGGACGCACCGGATAGGTGGGCGGCACCCCGACCACCACCACGTCCCGGCCGGCCCGGCCCAGGATGTCCCAGACCCGGTCTTCCCGAACGCTCAGGGAAGAGGCGATGCTCAGCGCTCCGTATTCATAGGATTTCCGGTTCCGGAAGCCGTAAATCCCCAGCTCGCCCGGGTCCCGGCTCGTCATCATGCAGGTCCAGGCGGGTACGGTGATGGGCGGGTCGCAGCTCCGAAGCCGCCCGTAAACCCCCGAGGCCATCAGCCTCCTGAGGTTGGGCAGCTCATGCCTCCACTGGTCGAAGACCAGGCTCGGCTCGGCGCAATCGAGTCCGAAAAGAATCACTTTCGTCATGCGCGAAATTCCTTGATGATGAGGACTGCCGGATACATCAGACGGCCGCGGCGGCCTTTCTGGAAATCCAAATCCTGGATGACGGTGAAACCCGTTCGTAAACCCTTTCGATACCCCCGAGCAGGTTCCGCGGGCTGAGGCTTTCTTTCGATGTCCTCCCCGCGCCCTCTGCGAGACGGAGGGCGAGCGGGCGGGAGCGCAACACCCTCAACAGTCCCCTAGCGAAAGCCTCAGGCCCAGGCGCGGTGACCACGTAGGCGTCGCGCCCGTGCGTCAGACCCCGCGCCGAATCCGCGCTCGCCACGATGGGCCGCGCCGCCGCGAGATAATTCAGCAGCTTCATCGGATAGCCCGGGCAGCACAGTCTCGGCAGCGCCAGGACGGCGGCGTCCGACATCCATTCCCATTCCTGTTCAAAAGATCGGCCGATCAGGAAGGTCACCCGCCCCTCGAGACCCCTTCTCCCCATGCGCTTCTCCCACCGAGATGGGTCGTTGTGCGTAACAATCAGTAGATGGGTCTCTCGCTCCGCGGCGGCAACGATCCGGAAGCTCCGCAGGAGCAGGTCCAGATCCTGATAGGGGTGGAGGTTCCCGGCGTACAGGACGTAGGGAGCGCCCGGCCCGCTTCCGCCGCTGGAAGGCCCGGCGTCCGGGGGGGGGGGGGAGAACACGAACGGGGGAAGGCAGGAGATCCGATCGCCCCGCACACCCATCTTCTGAAAGGTCCGGGCTGCCCTCGGGCTCAAGGCGATGCAGTGATCCGCCCGGGGGGGCAGCAGGCGATCCGCCGCAAGTCCCACCCATTTCGACAGGAAGCGGACCGGGCCGGGACGGTAATAGGTTGGCAGCTCTTCACCGAGAAGGGTGTGGCTGTGATAGAGAACGGGCGTGCGTGTCTGCCGGCGGACCCACAGCGCGGCCATCAGCCCTTCCACACTGTGGGCGTGGATCAGGTCGGCCCCCCGCCGTCGGACCACCTCTTCCAAAAGGCGGGCCAGGGCTGCGTCGAGAAGCGGCTTGACAGGGTGAAGACCGGGATGATGAGCCGGGTACCTGAGCCGGGTGTTCACCCGATGAATCCGGCATCCCCGCGGACAGCGCCACTGAGCGTCCATCCCGAACGGGTATGTGACCAGGTCTATCCGGTGGCCCCGGGCGGCCAGGCCGGTGATCATCTCCTGAATCAGGACCTGTGAGCCCTGTACGCCGGGAAAAGGGCAGGCCGCGGCCATGACGATCCGCCGCGGATTTTCCACCCGTCCGACTTCGGGAGGGCGGCCATGCCCGTTTGCGGAAAACCCTTGAAGAAATAAAGCCGTCCGGCCCATCCGGTGGATCACTCCAGGTATCCCAGGTCTCTGAGGCGTTTGGCGGTTTCCGATTCCCAATCGGGTTCACCCGCGCCCATTGTAACGGATGTGAGATCCGCGTTGCGAACCAGGGGCTTCGGGGGGGGGAGGGGGGGGGGGGGCGGCTCCGATGGAGGCCCCGGCGCGTCGGTCAGGGCGCCGAGAACCCGCCCGTCCGTTGGAGCCGCCGGCCGCTCGCCCAGATGTGCCATCAGCGTCGGGGCGAAATCGGCGAGGTCCGCCCCGGGCTCATATCGGCCCGGTCGCACGCCGGGGCCGGAAAAAACGAAGAACCCCTCGGGACGGTGCGTCCCGTTCATCCCTTGGCCCCTCGCGCCCGCGCGCTCGTCCGGACGAAGCTCACGGAACCAGGAGGATTCGCCGCCGTCCTCTCCCGGCCCCTCCCCGCTTGACAGGAAAGAATAGGAATAACCCCGCGGGGACGGCCCTTCGTTCGGGTTCGAGCTCCTTTCCAGCGCCGGCACGAGGACCATGTCGGGGAAGCGATCCATATAAGGGCCGGAATAGATCTCCTCACGCCGGGCCGCCCGGTCAAAAATCCGTTCTCCCGTTCTGGGATCCCGAAGCGACTCCGCCGACCGGATGATCTTATCCCGCAGGGGTTCATACTCCCTCAGCGGGAGGATGCCTTCGCGATCGCGTCCGCGCAGGTTCACCCAAACGCCGGGGAAGGAGCTCATCTCTTCGGAGAAGGCCGTGGTTCGGGTGAAATCGAAGCCCGCGAATCGGATGCGGGATTCGATGGCCCCCGCCAGCTCGCGGCCTCGGCGGCGGAAGACGGACTGTTTCAACCCCCGCGGAATGTGTCTCAGGCCGAAGCGTTTGACTCGCCTCAAAGCCCGGTCCCGGACGGTGACATTTCGGAACGTGAGCCAGCCCTCCCGTTCAAGCCACCGGTTCAGGCGCACCACGCCGTTGCCGGCCCCGCCCGCGCCGTGATCGGAGACGAGAAGGACGGACGCGTCGCGGTGGGCCGTTTTGATCAGCCTGCCGATGGAGGCGTCGACCCGCCGGTAAACCTCCTCGATGAATCCCCCGTGCCTTGCCGCCTCCAGACTGTCCCGGCCGGGGAATCTCGGGGAGGCCGGGTCGTGGAACATCCAGAAATGGTGGCAGGCGGTGTCCGTCTGGCCGAAGACCATCGCGAAGAGGTCCCAATCCTCCCGCCCCAGGACGTATTCCGCCACGCGGGTTTGTTGTTCGAGCGAATCGAGGATCTCCCCCTTTGCCCGGTCGTGCCAGCCTTCGTCCACGTGGTCCTCTCCGCACGCCGAGAAGCGATAGGGGCCGACGGCCCGGGTGATATCATCGAAATAAGAGGTGGGCAGGACAAACCCCCCGTTCCACCGGTAGGCCAGGGGCGAGTCGAAGCCGCTGACCATGCACCCGTTCAGGCGCTCCGGGGGATGCGTCGCCGGCATCCCGATGACGGCCACGCGCCGGCCCGCCCGGCTGAGCTGACTCCAGAGGGACGGCGCCCCCCCCCCCCCCCCCCGTGGGGGGGGGGAGGGGGGGGCGTATTTCCCGGGCCCCCGGGTCCGGAAGTCCGCCAGGCCGTGGCGGCCGGGGCCGGCACCCGGCCTAAACGTCGTCCAAGCCGGATAAGTGGAAGGAGGGACTGTCGAGCGCGCGACGCCGAAGGCCCCCCGGGTCATGAGGCGGGAGATATTCGGCAATCTCCCCGCCGCCGCCCAGGGCTCGATCAAGTCGAGAGTCCCCGCGTCGACCCCGATGATCAGGACTTTTCGGGAGGACAATCTACTCTGGGGGCTCAATGTTGACTGGGGTTGCGGCGGAATCCGCCGGCGGGGAGGATGAAGAGAGGCGCTCCTCAGTGGAAGGGTCCCCTTTTCCGGACGGGTAACGGTGGGAGCGGATCATGAAGATCACCCCTCCGCCGAGGCTGATGAATTCACCCACCAAAAAGCCCAGGAAGGCCAGGAGCGCGGCCGGCTCGGCGGCGATCCCCGTCCGGCTCAGGAAGAAGATGAACGTCCCTTCCCGCACGCCGATGCCCGCGATGGACAGGGGGATGATCGTCGCCGTGATCATGAGCGGCCCGGTGAACAGAATGGTCTTCAGGCTGACCTCGGTTTCCACCGACAGGGCGGTCCCATAGTACATCAGGGTTGTTCCCAGGTGGATGACGACCCCCAGGGCCATCGCCTGAAGGAGGAGTTTCCGCTGTCCTTTGTACACGGTGAGGGTTCTCACGAACCCGCCGATCTTCTCTGTCCACGCCCACTTCCCCCATCCTTTCAGGTCGGCGATTCGGCCGAAGATCCCCGGATAAAGGAGTGCCCCCACCGAGACGGCCATCGGCAGGAGGAATACGGCCAGGAGAATGCTGACGCCCCTCGGGCCGACAATTCGCGCCCCGGCCCCCGCTGTGACAAGGACCAGGAAAGACAGGGAGAACAGGCCGATCACCTTGTCGACCAGAATGACGGAAATGGAGGAGGCGGTTTTCCCGGAATACCTGGCCAGGTCGTACGTACGATAAGCGTCGAGCCCGATGGTGCTAGGCAGGAACGTCCCGAAGAACCGGCCTTCCAGGAATGACGAGGCCAGGAACCGGAGCGGGACGTTCATCCCCTGTCCCCGCAACAGGACTTTCCAACGAAGGATGCTGGCAAAGACCCCGCAAGATTTGAAAAAGAGCGCGAGAAGCAGCCAGGCGGGAGACATCTGGGTCACCATCTCCCAGAACCGGCCAAGGTCCATCTGACTCAGGAGCCAAACCACCAGCGCAACGCTCACCAGGATTTTCAGTGCAAGGGCTATCTTGCTTTTCACGCGATTCGTCTCGGGTTCCCGCGGGGTTTCCGGCGTCACGGCCGGCGCTCGCAAAGGAATTTCTCTTGGGGGTCAGCCTATTCCAGATATCCCAGGTCTTTCAACCGTTCTTCGATGGCGGCGGATTCGGCGTCCGAGTAGGCGCTCTCCGTGGCCCCCGGGGCGGGTGCGTCTTCCGGGTCGGTCAGGCTTCCCCGCTGGATGGGGCGCGCGGCGAGGAGGCCCGGCTCGAAGAGCTCGGTGAGGACTTTGCCGTCCATCGACTCCGGAACCGGAAAACCCATGGCATAGAGGACAGTCGGCGAGATGTCCGCGATGTCAGATCCCTCGACTCCCTTCCCCGGAGCCACGCCCGGCCCGCGGGCCATCAGGATGCCGTCCGGCCGGTGAAACCCGTTGGGCACACTCAAACTGGAGTGGATAACCTCTTTGGCCCCGAACATCTGTCTGCCCAAGACACTGTAGTTTCGGGCGGCAAAGATGAGGTCGGGGGCGTAATGGGTTTGGGGGCCGTGATAGACCTCCTCGCGGAATTTGACCCAATCCACCAGACGCTCTCCGGTTTTATCATCCCGAAGGTCCTCCAGGCACCCCTTGATTTCCCGGCGAAGGGCTTCGTACGCATCGCCGGGCGGCACGACCCCGAATCCCTCGCGCCGGACGTTGATATAGATCCCCTGGGACGGAATGCTCGGAAAGAAGGCCCGCGTCCGGTCCCAGTCCAGGGTCTCGTGAAGGTCGGTCACAAAGGCCGATCGGCCCCGCCGCGCCCGTTTTCTCATCCGGCTCTGGATGAAGCCGGGGACGAGCGACCGGACCCATTTTACATCGTTCAGGGAAACCAGCTTGTAGAGCAGCTTTTTGCGGGAGGCGACCTCTTTCCGGATGCGCAAAAGTCCCTGCGCCTCCAGCCAGGTGCTCACGTTGAACCAGGCGTCGGTGGGCCCGAAGCCGTGGTCCGACATGATAAGCAACAGGGTGTCCGGGGTCAGGCGGTCGAGGAGACACCCCAGAAAATCGTCCATGAGGCGGTAACAATCGGTGATATTTCCCCGAAGCCGGTTGGCCATGGTGCTCCCGTAGAGGCTGCAATCGGGGTCCATGTATTTCCAGAAAAAGTGCTGGAGCCGGTCCGCGAGGATGAAGACGCCCATGAAAAAGTCCCAGGGTTTGTGGTCCATCAGGTAGAAGAACGCCTTCTCCCGCTGCAGGAAGGCGTGAGAGACCACATCCATGAAGCTCAGCGCGTCCTGATGGCTTTCCGCTTCGTATTTCGGCAGGTCGATGTCGGGCACATAGTCCCCGATGGCCGCGAGGAGCTCCGGCTTGAGGCTGGATGGATAGGAGAATTCGGCCTCGGGCCCGGGCGTCAGCATGCCCGAGATCATGCATCCGTCGAGCGGCTCGGGCGGATAAGTGATGGGTACGTTCAGGATGGCGGTTTTCTTCCCGACCTTGTTGAGCCTGTGCCAAAGACGGGGCGCCTTGACGGAAGAGAGCGTGATGAGTGGCCGTTCCGGGTGGATCAGGGGGGATTCCCGGAAATCGTAGATGCCGTGCTTTCCGGGATTGACTCCCGTGAAACACGTTGTCCAGGCCGTCGGGGTCGTGGGAGGGACGGTCGAGGCCAGAGGCCCGATGGCCCCCTCCGCGCGCACCTTGGCGAAATTCGGCAGGGTTCCATCGTTCATCCAGGGCTCAAGAAGGGAGAAGGTTCCCCCGTCAATGCCCAGGAGAACGACCTTGGTTGCGGTGTTCAATCGCCAGTCCTGGATGAAGGGTCGAGACACAAACAAATGGTCGCGTGTCTACGGCGAAAAACTTTTTTGATCATTCGTCGGAATCCTGGTCGAGTTTCGACGAAAATCCGTTGATGATTAAATTCAAAAAGGGAAGAATGGCGTATACAGACGTCTGGAATTGGTCATTCCGGTTGGGCCGTGCGAACGCCTTACTCAAGATATCCAAGCGCGCGAAGACGCTCCTCTGCCGCCTTGTCGATCTCCCCGCTTTTCGGAATCCAGGTGAATCCCTCTCTTTGTTTTTGGTTTTCCTTCTCCAACTCCTTCAGCCCCTTGGCTTGGGGTCACACGAAGACCGCCGCATTCCCGGCGCCACCGGTAATAGGTCTGCTCGGAGATCCCCAGCGTCTTGCAGACCTGAGCCATCCTCTGCCCATTGGCCAACTCCACCTCGGCCTGGCGAAGCTTGTGGATGACCTGCTCGGCTGTGAAACGCTTCCAACTCATCACTGCCCCCTTTCCAGGTCAATCCAGTCCGAAAACCGTGCGAAAATCCTAACTCTCAAACTGGACCCGTTTCAGAGGGGCAGGTCAGTT
>CAYRGS010000112.1:0-11012 GCA_964423875.1 uncultured bacterium | reverse complement strand
CGGAAGCCAGTAGTCCCGAAGCTGGGGCCAAAGACCAGTCTCGGTCATCCCCTTGGAGGGCATTTTCCATTTCCTCCCGCGATACTCCACCCGGCGCCGCCCGACCTTCGCCGCGGCGATCAAGCGCCTTTTTCGGTCCGCATGTCATCATCATACCCCATCCGTTGAGCGTCGGAATATGTTTCGCGCTCCCAAAGAACGCCACCCATCGCGGATCCGGCGTTCACCTCGCCGATCCGCTTCCCGTAATGGATGTTCGGTCTCCTACCCCAGAAATGTTATAAACTCGTTGAGAGGGCGAAGAAGTCATCTGTTGAAAACCATCTTGAAAAAGGTTCACGCCGCGTTGCGAGGGGGAGACGGGTGCGATTCGGGATAGGCTGCCCGCCAAAGGAGAGCGGCCAATCGGCGGAGGCCATCGCCCGCACGGTCCAGCGGGCGGAGGACTGCGGCTTCAATGAAGCGTGGGTGGGCGATTCCCAGGGAATCTGGCAGGACCTCTACGTCTCCATTACGCTTTGCGCTGTCCGCACCCGGCGGATCCGGATTGGGGCGGGCGTCACCAACCTCATCACACGCCATCCCGCCGTCACGGCCCGGGCGATGGCCACGCTGGACGAGGTTTCCAGCGGCCGCGCGCTCCTGGGTTTCGGGGCCGGAGACACGGCGCTCAAGCACCTGGGGCTGAAACTCTCCTCCTTGAAGGACCTGGAGGAAGGAATCCTCCTGATTCGCGGTCTGCTGGCCGGCGAGGACGGACGGTATCAGGGGAGGACGATCCCCCGGTTCACGGGATTTCAACCACGGAAGGTCCCCATTTACCTGGCTTGCTACGGGCCGAAGATGCTCGAGTTGGCCGGGAAAGTCGCGGACGGCGTGAACGTCCCCACCGGGATTTCGTCCGGGCTCATTCAATACGCGCTGGGCCGGATCGAAAGCGGCAGGCGCGCCGCCGGCCGGGACCCCGCCTCCGTCGCCGTCGCCTTCCAGGTGGGCTGCTCCATCCAGGAGGACGGGGATCGGGCGCGGGAGGATGTCAAATCGTGGGCGGCCCGCCGGGCGCTCTCGCCCATTCCGCTCTCCATCCTGGGGATCACCCGGGAAGAGGCCGAGGGGTTTCGGCGGGCGTACCGGATTTCCGATCACCTCGTCCCCCACGCCCCCCACAGCGCGGCCGTGCGCAAAGACTGGGCGGACAGCCTTTCGCTGGCGGGGACGCCCGAGGAGTGCATCGAGAAGCTCCACGCCCTCGAGGAGCAGGGGATCGACCAGGTCGTCCTCGTTCCCGCGACCCAGGATTCCGAGGCGATGTTGAAGGTGTTCGAAAAGCGGATCCTGCCGCGATTCGCTTGAGGGTCCGTCCGCCGTTTGGAAGGGCTATACTCGCCAGTCCGGATTCCCGGGCTTCGCGATGATTCATTTTGTTGAGAATTACGGCTCAGGCGGGTCCGAGACACCGGTCGAGAAAGGCGGTCATCCTGTCCCAAGAGGCTTCGGACGCCTCTCGATCATGGTTGGGAGCGCCTTCGAAGAAATAGGCGTGCCCGGCCTCGGCAAATTCCAGAAATTCATGCTCCTTCCCGGCCGCTTCCAGCCGGTCGCGGTACCGGCGCGCGTCCGCGATGGAAAAGTAGGCGTCTTGTCCCCCGTGAAAAACCAACAGCGGCGACCGGATGTCTTCCACGAGGTCGATGGCCGAGACGGGCTTGTCGGAATCGGTTTCCTCGTAAACGGCTTGCCCATAAAAAACAACGCCGACCGAGAGCTCCGCGATTCGGCCCGCGGCCAGCATGACGATGGTCCCGCCCCGGCAGAAACCGACCGTCCCGATCCGGCCCGGATCGACCGGCTCGTTTTCTTTCAAGTAGCGAATCCCCGCTCGGATGTCCTCCATGATCAGGTCATCCGCCGGATCGCGCCCACGGCTCTGCCAGCCGTGGGCGAGGGCCACATACCCGCGCGAGGCCAGCCGCTGAATCAGGCCGAGGTCGGGCGGATTGAGGCCGAAAATCCCGTGAATCGTCATGACGGCGGGAAAGGGGCCGTTCCCCTCCGGCCGGGAGACGAACGAGCGCGTCTCGACCTCCCCGCTCAAATACGACACTTCCAAAGGCGCACCAATTCCTGGATTCATTCCGGCATTCCTTTTCTCAGTCAAGCCGCCCCTGATTACCTACCGCGCCGGGTTCATGTTAACCGATCCTGGGAGACCGACGAGCGCTCCATCAAGCCTCCCCCAGCGGGGGTCCGGAGGACATATTCCAGAGGACCGGAAAGCCGCGAGGATGCTAAAGTAGCGTCCCGCGCGGGGTTTTACAGTCAAGAAGAAATGGCTCCAGAGGCCGCTCTCCTCCGGAGATCGACGCCGGACGGGAAAATTTCAGCGGCGACGGAGAACACGAAAGATGAGCTATCGAATCGGGATCGATGTCGGGGGCACGTTCACCGATTTCCTGATCATGGACGACCAGGGCCGGGCGGAGGCCTTCCAGACTCCTTCCATCCCGGATGACCCGGCCGAAGGCGTGTTCAACGGGTTCGAGGAAGCCGCGGCCTCGAAAGACCTGCCGGTTTTGGATTTTTTGGAGCGGACTGAGCTGATCGTCCACGGAACCACCGTGACCACAAACGCCCTGTTGACCCATTCGGGCGCCAAGGTCGGCCTCATCACAACGGAAGGTTTCCGCGATTCGTTGGAAATGCGGCGCGGCGTCAAGGAGCGGCTCTACGACATGCACTGCCGCCCCCCGCCGCCCCTGGTTCCCCGGTCTTTGCGAATCGGGGTCCCTGAGAGGACGAACGCCCAGGGAGAGACCGTTCTCGCGCCGCGTCGCGAAAGCGTCCTTCGCGCCGTGAAGGACCTCCGCGCGGCCGGCGTCGAGGCCGTGGCGGTGAGCCTGTTGTTCTCGTTTCTGAACCCGGCGCATGAGGAAGAGGTCCGCGCGCTCATCGAGCGGGAGTGGCCCGAAGTCTACCTGTCCGTCTCTTCCGAGACCCTGCCGGTGATCCGTGAGTATGAGCGGACAAGCACGATCGTCCTCAACGCGTACGTCGGCCCCATCCTCACCCGGTATCTCGAACGGTTGGAAACGAGGCTCGCCGAATGCGGGTTCGGCGGCGTCCTTCTGATCATGCAATCCAACGGCGGGGTCGCAACCCCGGGGGCGGCCCGGAAGTTTTCCGCGGGCACCCTGCTGTCCGGTCCCGCGGCGGCCCCGGCGACGGGACTGTTCTACGGGCGCCCCCACGAGACCGAGAATCTGATCACCCTGGACATGGGCGGAACGAGCTGCGACATCTGCGTCGTCAAAGACGGAGACCCGCGGGTGACGACGGAGGGACAGCTCGGCGGATACCGGATCGCCTCGCCCATCATCGACATCCACACCCTCGGCGCCGGCGGCGGGAGCATCGTCTGGATCGACGAGGGGGGAATGCTTCAGGTGGGACCGAGAAGCGCCGGTGCGACACCAGGGCCGATCTGCTACGGCCGGGGGGGCGAAGAGCCCACGGTCGTCGACGCGAACCTGCTGCTCGGCTACCTGAACCCGGGATTCTTTCTCGGCGGCAGGATCCCGCTGGACGTCGCCCGGCCCGGAGCGGTCCTCCAGGAACGGATCGCCGACCCGCTGGGCCTGGACGTCCTGGAAGCCGCCATCGGAATCTCGAAGGTGGTTAACGCCAACATGACGGACGGACTGCGGGCCGTCACGATCGAGCGGGGTGACGATCCGCGGGAGTTCACGCTGGTCGTCGCCGGTGGGGCGGGGCCCATTCACGCCTGCGCCATCGCGCGGGAGCTGGAAGTCCCCTCCGTTTTGATCCCCCGGAGCTCTTCGGTCTTCTGCGCTGCGGGGATGCTGATCTCCGACCTCCGGCATCACTTCGTTACGACTTATCGGGCGAGCGCCGACCGATTGAACCAGGCCGCGGTCAGGGGGCGCTTCGAGGACATGGCTGTCAGGGGGCGGGCGCTGTTGGCGTCGGAGGGGGTGAAAGAGGAAGATCGGACCTTGGCCTGCTCCGTGGACACGCGGTACCTGGGCCAGCCCCACGAGGTGAACGTGAGCGTCGAATGGGAAGAGCTGAGGGGAGAGGACTTGTCGCCGGTCTTCGAGCGTTTTCACGCGCGCCACGACGACCTGTTCGGCTACAGCGAACCCGAGGAGACGGTGGAGTTCGTCAATCTACGGCTTGTGGCCGTCGGCCTCACGCGACCACCCCGAATGTCCGAGCCACCCCCGGAGGCCGATTCCGCCGAATCGGCCCTCAAAGAACACCGGGATGTCTGTTTCCCCACTTCCGGCGGATGGGTGCGGACCCCCGTTTACGACGGCCACCGCCTGGCGCGCGGCCACCGAATCGAAGGAGGGGCCGTCATCGAGCGGCGGAACACGACCATTGTCGTCGAGCCGGGGTGGGAGATCGCCTGCGACCGGCGCGGAAACTACGTCCTCACACCCAACGGGGGAGAACGGCCGTGAGCGGATTCGATCGGGTTCAGTGCACCGTCATCCAGAACCGCCTGACGGCCATCACGCGCGACATGGGGACGACGATGCTGCGAACCTCGCGCTCGCCCATTTTGACCGAGGCCCGGGACTTCATCACGGCCGTCTTCGACGAGAAGGGCCGGGTCGCGGCCCAGACCGAGTACATCCCCATCCTGTGCGCCGCCACGCCCGAGGCGGTGAAAAAAACGAGCGAGGCGTTCGAAGGGGAGATCAGGGAGGGAGACCTCTTCCTGCTGAACGACCCCTTCTGCGGCGGGAACCACCTGCCGGACCTGACCATTCTGAAGCCTGTCTTCAGCCCGTCCGGCCGGCGCCTGTTCTGGGCCGTGACGAAAGGCCACCATGCCGACATCGGCGGGGCGGTGATGGGGGGGTACAACCCCGGGGCCCGGGACGCCTTCCAAGAGGGAATCCGGATTCCGCCCATCAAGCTGTATGACCGCGGCCGCCGCCGGGAGGACATCTGGCGGATGCTGCTGTCGAATACGCGGCTTCCCGGACACCTCCGGGGGGATTTGCGGGCGCAGATCAGCGCCGTGGGCCTAGCGGAGCGGTTACTCAAGGAGATGGTGAGCAAGTGGGGGGAGGAAACCCTCCGGGAGGCCATCGAGTTCTTCCTCGACGCGACGGAGCACCGGGTCCGCCGCGAGATCTCAGCGATTCCGGATGGAACCTACCGGGCCTGCCGCGCCCTCGATCACGACGGGATCGACAAGTCCCGAAGGGTCCGGATCGACGTGGAGATTACCGTCGAGTCCGACCGGATGGTCTTCGACTATTCGCGCAGCGACCCGCAGACGAAGGGTTTCGTGAACAGCTCTCTGCCCAACACGGTCTCCGCGAGCCTGATCGGCCTGTTCACGATCATCGACCCCGAGATCCCGCACAATGAAGGGTGCGCTCGACCCGTTGAGGTGATCGCCCCGCTGGGTCTGGTCGTGAACGCGCGGGAGCCCGCACCCTCGAACCTCTGCACCCTCTCGACAGCGGAGGCGATCATCGAGGCCATCTGGCTGGCCCTGTCGGACGCCGTCCCGGAGCGGATCTCTGCGGCCTGGGGGCGCGTCAGCGGCCCCAACATCTCCGGCGTCGATCCCAGAACCGGCGAAGGGTTCAGCGAGATCACCTTCCTGCGCAAGAACGGCGGCGGCGCGGCCTACGGCTTCGACGGGTGGAGCCACGTCGGGACGGTGGTCTGCTGCGGCGGGGTCCGGGCCCCGAGCATCGAGATGCACGAGATGGACAGCCCACTCTTTCTGCTGAAACACGAATACCGAATGGACTCGGGCGGCCCGGGCCGCTGGCGGGGAGGGCTCGGCGTGGATTACGTCTTCCGAGTGGACGCGCCGGCGGCCCAGGCGTGCAGCACGGGGGACGGCATGCTCGAGGAGAACCGGGCCTTCGGCCTAGCGGGGGGACTTCCCGGCGAAACGAACCGGGTCTTCATCCGGACGCCGGATGGAGAGCGGATCAACGTGGACTCCAAGTCGGTGCATCCCCTTCAGGAAGGATGCGAGATTCACATCCATTCCAGCGGCGGCGGCGGCTGGGGCGCGCCCCGGGAGCGGGACCCGGAGTTCGTCGCCTCGGACGTCCGAAACGGGTTCATCTCGCCCGAGAGCGCGGGGCGGGATTACAGCGTGGTCCTGGACACCGCCACGGGCCGGGTGAACGAGGAAGCCACGGAGCGGGCGAGACGGGAGCCGGCCGAAAAAACGGAGAGCCCGATGGAAGCGCGCGACCCCTGAAGGAGGGGGAGGCGGCCATTCAGGAACCCAATCAAGACCTCAGCAATTCCCGGGCGATGAGAAAACGCAGGATCTCGCTCGTTCCCTCCGATATCCGGTTGTGCCGCAGGTCCCGGTAATGCCGCTCGATGGGCAGCTCTTTGGTGTAGCCCAGCCCGCCGTGGATCTGAAGTGCGCGGTCCACGACGCGGCCGGCCATTTCCGTGCAGTGGACCTTCGCCATCGCTGCTTCCTTCCGGAACTCTATCCCCTCATCGGCCATCCAGGCGGCGTGGTGAATCATTCCCCGTCCGGCGTAAATCTCCATGGCCGACTCCACGAGCATCCACTGAATCGCCTGACGATCGGAGATGGGCTTGCCGAACGTCTCCCGCTGTCGGGAATGGTCGACGGCCAGATCCAGCATGGACTGGGCGACCCCCAGCGAATAGGAAGCGACGGACAAACGGCCGTGGCCGATCCACCTCATGGCCAGTCGGAATCCCTCGCCCACTTCCCCCAACACGCTCGCGGCCGGGACCCGGCAATCCTGGAAGACCAGCTCGACGTGGCCGATCCCCCGCCAGCCCAGGGTCTCCACGGGGCGCCCGACGGTGAAGCCCGGCGTTCCCCGGTCGATGAGGAAGGCCGTGATCCCCCCCCGCGCCCGAAGCGCCTTGTCCGTGAGAGCGAAGACGACAAAGAAGTCGGCGATGTCGCCGTCGGTCGTAAAGTGCTTGGTCCCGTTGAGGACGAAGGCGTCGCCGTCCGGGACGGCGGTGGTCTGGATGGCCGCCGCGTCGGAGCCGGCGTTGGGCTCGGAGAGGGCGAAGGCGTACTCCCGCTCATTTCGCATATAGGGCCGGAGATACTTCTCTTTCTGGTCCTCGTTTCCGAAGAGCAGGATCGGCGGCGTCGCCTTGACCACCTGGGCCATCGCGTAGCTCGTCCGGCCCAACTCCTCCCGGACGACGCAAAGCGCCAACACCCCGAGCCCGGCGCCGCCTTCCTCCTCCGGGATGTTCAGGCCGAGGAGGCCCAGATCCCGGGCCTTGTCCCGGATGCTCTTGCGGAGCTCCGGTGGAACCCGGTCCGCCCGCTCGACCTCGTTCTCATGAGGCTTGAGCTCGCGGTCCACGAAATCGTGAACCATTCCCTTGAGCAATATGAGCTCTTCAGAAAGCCGAAAGTCCATTCGATTACTCCCGCGGGCAACGGGCAAACCGCGCATCCTAGTGGGAAAATCTTGAGGCAGTCAACCCAAGGGACGGATTCGACTAGGACGTCGGTATTTCATCGCTCTATTTCCCGCCCGGTTCGCGGACCCAGTTCCCTGGGGAAGTACGGAATCCGCTCAAGCTTGTACTCACAGGGCGAGATTTCTTGCTGCGCTCTAAATGGTGGGAGACAGTGCTTTTACCGAGCCCAAAAATCGTTTTTCAAAAGTCTACCCGCTATCAGCCAATTCCCAAATGATACGGGCCAACACCTTCAAGTTCTCATCGAAACGACCTCTAGCCAGGTTTTCCGGTCGGTCAAGCGCCGTATGATAATAATCGTCGAGTTCGTACAGCCAGGCGACGGGAACACCCACTTTATAAAATTCGTGGTGGTCACTGTAGGGGTTCGGGGGACAAACCCATTCGGCTACCGAGATCTCCTCTTCGGCAACAACCCGCTCGACCAAATCGTGCGTGTCCTCGGTAACGTTGATCGTCGTCCTCCCCGGTGTGGCACAAATAAACCCATCCAGGTTGACCACAGCTTTAGCACAGGCCATTTCCTCACGATACCGGGATACATACTCCCGCGCTCCCAGGAACCCAAATTCTTCCACCGGAAGGGCCAAAAAACGGATGGTTCGCCGAGCACGCCGCCCGGAAAAAAATCCTGCTAAATCCAGAAGGGCGCCCGTTCCCGAAGCGTTGTCGGCGGCATGGGGACCCAATCCGTGGCTGTCGAAATGCGATACAACATAGATGACCTCCTCCGGTGCGTCGGTCCCTGGGGCGTCGCCAAACAAGAACGCTGATGTCTGGGACTCATACGCACCCCGCACCTCGATACGTGCCCGGAGAGCGCCCCTGTCCACCAACGATTGAAGCTTGCGGCTTTGGGAGGAGGTTACAGCGACAGCAGGAACGCGCCCGGGAAGACCAAAGAGGTTCGTCACACCAACCCGAACGACTTCCTCCTCGAGTCTCGTCCCCATGATGAACCCAACCGCCTGGCTTTCCTCCGCCAGCGGAACGGCCTGGTATGACTTCAAGGCGTCCGTGAGGACAATCCGGCCGATACACGATTGACCCTCACGCGCCAGGTTGTCATAGTCTTCCCGAGCGCCGTCTCCGGCATAAACAACGGGGGCCTCGACACCTCCTTCGGGCGTAAGAGCCGAGAGACCGATTCCCTCACAGGGGATAGAAAAAGACTCGGGGGCTGTAACAGACAGGGCAACGCTGTCACACCGGTAACCGAGGTATTCCATTTCCTCCGTTTTTAGGTCATGCAGTCCTTGGGCCTCAAATTGGCCGCGGATGAACTCCCGAACCTTGCGTTCCCCTTCCGACCCCATGAAACGGGGCCCAATCGCGCAAACCTTCTCCATAAAGGAAAAGGCCCGGGATTGATGAGAACCCCAAGCCTTTTCGAAATCCGGATTACCCAAACCCACCCCTCCTACAGAACCCCTCGATTTCTACTTAACCGGCCGACCGCATAAACGGTTCCGGACATCGCATGCCTTGGACTTGCTCGACTCCGACGGGAAGTCCTTGTTCACGGCCCTCAATGGCCGCTCAGGCGATAAACGCCCGGGACCCACAATGGGTCCCGGGCGCTGTTACCGCGATGCGAACAACGGACCAGAGATACTCCACCCTAGGACCCTCTGAGCCTCGAGTGGCATCCGCTTATTTCTTAACCGAATCTCTATCAAACGGCCTCATTTCGTCTCATCTTTATGATGAGGGAAGAAATTTCATGCTCCAATCGCGCATCTTTTTCCATTGAGCGGGTGTGAGCTTTTCCCCTCCAATGAACTCATTGGTGTAGATGCTATTGATATCCTTAATGGGGGCCGCGCCCATATACTTCACAACTCGGTCCAGGCTGTCTTTCACCAAAGACGGCTCCATCCAGCCGATCCCATGCTTCTCCGTATGCGGCGATGAGCTGATGGCTGAAGCTACTCCTAGGCCGGCTTCAATAATCTTTCGGGACTGCTTTCCCTTTCCGTAAATCGGGAGCTCTCCCATGGTGATTTTAATGGAGTCTTCAGGCTCGAGGAAGGTGTGTGATATGCCCTTTAACGCCCCTTGCACGAATTTTCGATAGAGGGTCCGGTCTTTCTTGGGACGAGCGGGCCGGGCGCGGAAGGTCTGATCCAGCATGGCGAGCTCGGTATCCGCGTAGAAGACGAAGTTATATTTGACCCCTCGCCCGATGAGACCGGGGGCAAAGGAGACAATATACGTGGATACCGCATCGACCTTGCCAGCCAGAAGTGAAGCATGATAGGCGGCCGGTGAGCTCATCAGCCACTTGACTTTATTCGCGTCGATTCCGGCTGAGCGGGCAAAGGCGGGAAACAAGGTGTGGCTGCCGCTCCCGGGTGAGGACGCCAGCGTCAACCCTTCGATGTCTTTGGCTGTCTTGAGCGGTGTCTTCTTCAAGGTCGCCACACCCATGGGAGACTTCTGATACCTGGCACCCATCCCGACCAAAGACCCACCTTTGGAGATAACCAGGATCGCGGGTCCAAAGCTCGCCTCCCCCACGTCGAACTGTCCGGTCGAGATTTCCTGTGAGGTCTTACTGGAGCCGAATCCCCGGTGAATCTTCACATCCAGCCCAAGCTTGCGCCAGAACCCCAATTTCCTGGCCACGAGAGCGTAGCAGTACTGACCAGATGGGATCCAGGCCAGGCGGAAGTCGACCTTCCGCATCTTTTCAGCTCCCGCGTTTGGGATGAAGGCGGACGCCGTCAGAAGGCTTACGGCAACCGCAGTGCACGTGAGAAGCTTCTTCCATGCCATTGTCCACTCCCTCCTTATGTTGTGGTTTACGATGCGACACCGCACCAGCGCAGAATGATTTGGGCCGACATCTGGATGGTTTGATGGTAAGACTCCAGGTCGACCCACTCGTTCGGGGCATGCCCGCCCGCCCCCTTTGGCCCGATATTGACCGTCGGCATATTCCCGTAGAGAACCGTCACGCGCGTGTCGCTGCCGACGGGGTTTGCGGCGATGATCGGACGCGTCCCCAGAACCTCTGTCATACAGGAATTGACCTCGGCGAGAAAAGGCTCGTCGAGGGCCATCGTTGAAGGCGAAAACCGCAGAGGCAGCCACTCCAGCTCCGGGGGATGCTCCCTGAGGTACGGGTCCGCATGCGCCGCTCCTTCAATCGTCTCCGTGACGGCCTGACGGACTGACGCTTCATCTTCGGTGTGCGGATACGTCAAGATGCACTCGATCGTACACTGGCTCGGAACCTGATAAATCCAGTCCCCCCCTTGAATCTTCGAGATGCAAAGGGTCGTGGCCCTTTGCGGCAATCCGCTCGCCTCAAAGCAGCGCTCCGTCAATTCGTCCCGGACGTGGATGGCCCGAAAATCGTCTAGGTCTTTGAGGTGTTGAATGACCCTCATGGCCTTCTCGATCGCGTTGATCCCCGTGTGCGCCATTAAACCATGACCCGCCCGGCCGCGCACCCGCCCCTCCGCCCTCTCCGACCCACGCCCCTCTCCGAGCCCGGTCCCCCTTAT
>CAYRGS010000111.1:3831-11363 GCA_964423875.1 uncultured bacterium | reverse complement strand
GCACGTCCGGGCGGGGGCGGGGGGCCACCCGACCGGCGCCTCCGCCCTAACCCGCTTCCGCCAAAGGGGGCGCCGGATATAGCAACATCGCCCCCCCCCCTTAGTGGTTGGTAAGAGATCTGGGTCAGTCCGCCTTGAAGACCCGGGCGGAGACGGCGGACTCGAGGGCGCCGTTCAGGAAGTCGATGTGGTCTTCGTCGACAGTGAGCAGAGCATTGAAGTTGACCTCTTGTCGGGTGGCCGGGTCCATCCAGCCACCGCCGCAGCCCTGTGTCGCCAGGACCTCGGGGTGGACAAGCTCGGTCACGTTGGCGACGGCCCTTTGTTGCCTGCCGTGGAAGGTCTGGATGACCACGCCGTCCCCGTCTTTGATGCCCCGCTCCGCCGCCGTCCGGGTGTTGATCCACACCGTTCGCAGGTCGTTGTGCCGGGCGGAGAGAGACAGAAGCAACGGATTCATGTGCGTATGCGAGAGGGCGTGGTTGGGCACCTTCATGTTGGTAACGTAGAGGTTGTAAGGCGGCGGACGGTTGTGGGCCGGTCCCGGTTTCCAGTCAGGGAGCACCTGGTAGTCCTCGGTCTCCCACGGGATGCCGAGCTCCCGGGTCACCCGGCGGACGTCTTCGCCGGCGGGTTTCATGAACTCATAGTAAATCTGGCGTCGGGGCGTCACGAAAGGCCCCGGGTACTTGTCCTCAACGGCCTTTTCCATCGTCCAGAGACCGTCGTCCAGGAACCACTGAAGCCCCTTGTCTTTTCCCAGCTCGTTCTTCAAGACTCGGTCCACGATCTCGGGGTACGTGTATTCCCCTTGGGGATCTAACCGATACTCGCCTTTGAGCCCCGAGACGATGTTGAGGGCCTCATAGAAGTCGCCCAGGAATCCCACCCGCCTGGCCAGCTCCAGGAAGATCTGCATCACGTCCACGTAATCCCCCACGAAGGGGTGCTCGAATGGCGGGTGAACCACGGGCTTGGCTCCATAGGTTGTGTGGAGACCTTCGCCCGACCCGATGTTGTTGTTAACGAATGGGACCAGCCGCTCCAGGTGATGAAGATCCGGAAGAACGATGTCGGCGAATTCGGCCGTCTCCTCCAATCGTCGCATGATCGAGACGGTGAAGGGGATGCGCTTGAGAAACCGCTCCATCACGTCGGGCGGCCCAGAGGTCTTGACGAGGTTAGAGTGATACTGGATAAGCATCTCCGGAAAAGGAGGAGATTTATAAACCTCTTCCTTCTCGGAATTGAGCATGTAGAAAACACCCCCGTAAGGACCGACCGGGAGGAGCTCGAGCATCTCCGGCGTCAGGGGTGGCCGGGCCTTGCGGGGCGGATAGCAGCCCGAGACGTCCGTGCGAGTCTGACCGGTGAGAAGCCCGTCGGGACTTTCAGCACACTGATACCGGGCGCCCAATCCGGCTTTGCCCATGGCGGAATAAGGGACGCCCAGCAGCCCGCCGGGGACGTCCAGGCCACCGATGAGGGTCGGCAGCAGGTTGATGGCCAGGCCCGCGAGAAAGGAGTGCTTGTGGGCCGAAAGCCCCCGGTACCAGCTCACCGTGGCAGGCCGGAAGGGAAGCTCGACGCCGTCAATCTCAATGGTCTCGCCAATGCGGGCGGCCTCTCCAAATTCGCGGGCGAGACGCCGGACGGTCTCCCGGGGAACCGTGGTCACCTCCTCGACGAACTCCGGGGTGTACCGCTTCACGTGATCCTTCAGGGCTTGGAAGGCCGTCCGGGCGGGCTTCCCTTTGACCTCATGGGACCCTTCCAGGGCAAACTCGCCCACGTCGGCATCGAACGGCTTCGCCGATTGCGCGGCGGCGTCCCAGACGAGCGGCTTGTCGGTCTCGGGGTCGCGGACGTAGAGCTCATTCCCCCCGACGAGGTAGGGCGCGTTCGTGAACTTCCGAAGGAAGGGTTCGTCGTAATGCCCGTTCTCGTTGATCATCAGATTGACCATGCCCAGGATGAGGGCGGCGTCGGTTCCGGGACGGATGGGCACCCACTCCTCGGCCCGGGAGGCGGCGGCGGCGCAAGCGGGGTCTACAACGACCTGCTTTAATTTTCCGGGCCGCCTACCAGCCAGTTCCCGCGTGCTTTTCATCGTTTCGTAATGCACCACCGACCCGAACTGGGAACCAAAGTGCATGATGTATTCGGCGTACGTCGGGTCGGGGATTCCCTCGAAAGCATTCTGCGCAAGGTAGTGGATCCCGTGGACGCTGTTCCCACAAAAGAGCGAAGCACCCCCAGCGCTGAACGACGGAGATCCGAAACCGGTGAGAAGGGCAGGAAGAAAGGACCCCCGCAGGTGGAAAGCGTCGAAGGTGACGAGCAGGAGACGGAGGGGATCTTCGGTGTGGATCTTCTTCATCCGGCGGGCAATCTCGTATAAGGCCTCCTCCCAGGAGATGGGTGTGAATCCCGGGTCGATCCCGATCCCCCGCTCCGGGTTGGTTCTCCGTAGGGGGGTCGTGACCCTAACCTCGGGGGCGATTCCCTCCATCCCGGAATTTCCCTTGGCGCAAGTCTTGCCCTCATTGTGGGGGTTATCCGGGTCGCCGTGGATCTTGTCGACATATCCGTCTTCGGTGCGATGAGCGAGAATGCCGCAGCGATTGAGGCAGATGATACAGGTCGTGCGGACCCAGTCCTCGCCTGCACCCGCTACATCAGCCGCCTGGCTCTCCGGGCTGCTGGCCATGAATCGCCTCTCTTTCCGGATTGAATATCTCTTTAACAAGAACCGGCGGGGTCAATCACAAAATAGATGAATCCGACTCATGGGGACGCCTTCAGACCCCGCACGCCCCGAGGCACCCGAAAACCAAGATGCCAGAGATCGGCCGCGTCCGTCAATGCGGGTGGCGGGTCGGCCTGATTCCGACGCGCCGATTTCGGGGCGTCACCGTTTGCTCCTTGCAGATGTGTCCATCCGTGGTCCGGAAAACCCTGTCGCTCAGAGGCGTCCGTTCCGGGAAATGCCGGATCATCCCCCGCTGGACATCGAGACCACGACGACGCCGACGAAGACCGTCAGCGCGCCCGCAGCCAGTCGCCAGGTGACCTGTTCGAGCTTCTGGATCAGGGCCCTCGCTATCAGGATGGAAACAAGTGGGGAGGTGTAGAAGAGGGGGGCCACGAAGCTGACGGTTCCGAGGCTGACGGCCTTGTAGAGGGTAATGAAGGCGGAGGCGTAACCGAGACCCGCCAGGAGGAAGAATCCAATCCCCCGGAGGTCCCCGCCCCACCGGGAATCGCGCGGAATCAGGAACGCGCCCGCCAACAGGGCAATGAGCGCCCCCCCCGAGGAGATGGCGCTCCCGAGTAAGGGGTCCGGAAGGGACCGGACGCCCATTCGCATGAAGACGGGAATCACGGCGAAGAAGACCGCCGGAATCAGACCGAAAAACGCAGCGGACGGGGATATCCGCGTCGCGGACCGATCGACGAGGATCCCGACGACCCCCCCGACAATAAAAACGGCGCCGACCGGGATGTGCCACGTGGGGCGCTCACCCAGGAAGACCATACCGATGAGTATTACCAGAAAGGGCGTGATGGAGTTGAGCACCGCCGCCCGCGAGACACCCAGCCTGCGGATACTGAAATAATAAAGGACCCGCCCCGGCGCCAGGCCCGCCACCCCCACAAGGAAAAACCATCCAGCCGCGGGCCAAAGCGCGCCCGGCCCACTCCCCCGAATCCCGACGACGATCCCCAGGGCCGTAGCCATGGAGATGGAATTGAAGATGGCCCCGGTGTAGGGCGTGGCGGTTCGAACGCCCATCCGGGTGAAGATGTCGGCCGCGCCGAAACAGAACCCGCTCAAGAGCGCCCAGAAGACCGTCATGTGGCGATCAAACCGTACGTGTCCTTTTCAAAATCTCTCCGATTTGGCGTTGTCCGCTGGTTCACTGTTCCGGAGCTACCCCCCCCGGGAGAGGGAAATCGCTACCACCCCCAGGAAGACCACCACGCCCCCCGCAGCCAATTTCCAGGTCACCCGCTCAAGGTCCTGGAAGAAAAAGCGGGAAATCAACATCGCGAACAACGGAGAGGTGAATACGAGCGGGGCGACGAAGCTGACCGACTCCGAGCCGAGGGCCTCGTGAAAGGTGAAAAACGCCACGCTGTAGCAGAAACCCGCGGCCGCGAACAAGCCGAAGGCGCGCCGGTTCACGCCCCAGCGATCCGTCCGCGGGAGAAACCCCTGCACGGCCAAAAGGACGACCAGAGCGCCGATGGCGGACAAAAAGGTTCCCAAAACAGGGTTCGGCAGAGATTGCAGCCCCAGCCGCGTGAACAGGGGCATCATGCTGAAGAATACCGTGGGCAGAAGGCCCAGCAAGGCAGTGGCAGGGGTGATCCGGATACTGGTCTTGTCCATCGTAAAGCTCAGCACCCCGACAAATATAAGGATGGCCCCGAGGACCACCCAGCCGGTGGGCCGCTCCCCCAGAAAGACCACGGCGAAGAGCATGCTGAGCAGGGGGCTGATGGTGACCAGGATCGAAGCCCTGGAGACGCCGATGCGCCGAAGGCTGAAGTAGAACAGAAGCCGGCCAGGTGCGGTCGCCGCGACTCCCATCGCGAGGAACCAACCGATCCCAGGCCACAAAGGGCGACCGCCCAAATCCTGTGACAGGACCGGAAAAAAGAGAAACAGGGCCATAACGGAGGTTGAAATGATGGCGCCGGTGAAAGGCGTAGCGGACCGAACGCCCAGTCGGGTGAGGGTGTCCCCGATCCCGAACGCGAATCCACATAAAATCGCCCAAAAGAAACCCATGTTGGAAACTCGGCCTCTGTCATCGGGATTGGACGGGACCGGCGAGCACGGCTCGGGCGCGCGTGGCTCAGTCCTGCCGCCACTCCATTATGCCACCTTCCGGAGCGGCCGGGCGAATGCCGCCGGAAATTTCGAAATTACATCTTTCCACGCCCTCCTCCCCTCACGGGGCCTGGATTGCCATGCTGGGCGCCGCGTATGATCACGGGCATGTCAGACCCACCCAAAGAGGTCCTCCGCAACGTTTTCGGTTTTGAAACCTTTCGCGGCAGGCAGGCCGAGATCATCAGCCACGTCCTTGCGGGGCGCGACGCCCTGGTCCTGATGCCGACCGGCGGCGGAAAATCGCTCTGCTACCAGATTCCGTCCATCTGCCGGCCCGGCGTCGGGGTGGTGGTGTCGCCCCTCATCGCCCTGATGCGGGACCAGGTCGAGACCCTCCGGCAGGTCGGCGTGCGCGCCGCCGCGCTGAATTCCACGCTGTCCCATGAGGAAACGTCGCGCGTCACGCGGCAAATGCGGGAAGGCACGCTCGACCTCGTCTACATCGCGCCGGAACGCCTTCTGACGGACACCTGCCTGAACCTCATCGAATCCTGCAAGGTTGCGCTGTTCGCCATCGACGAGGCCCATTGCGTCTCGCAATGGGGGCACGATTTCCGGCCGGAATATCTTCGACTGGCCGTGCTGCGCGAACGTTTTCCGTCCGTCCCCCGGATTGCGCTGACCGCCACGGCGGACGGGCCGACCCGCCGGGACATCGTGGAAGGGCTGGCTCTATCGCCGGATTCGGCCGGGGGCCGCGTGTTCGTCTCGGGCTTCGACCGGCCCAACATCCAATACCGCGTCGTCCCCAAGCGGAACCCGCGGGACCAGCTTCTCGAATTCCTCACCCCCGAGCACGAGGGCGAATCGGGGATCGTCTACTGCATCTCCCGCCGGAAGACCGAGGAGACGGCCCAATGGTTGTCGGAGCGGGGGTTTCAGGCCCTCCCCTATCACGCCGGCCTGAACACGGCCCTTCGCGCCCGGAACCAGGACCACTTTCTGAAGGAAGAGGGGATCGTGATGGCCGCGACCATCGCCTTCGGCATGGGTATCGATAAGCCGGACGTCCGTTTCGTCGCCCACCTGGACCTGCCCAAAAGCGTCGAGGCCTATTACCAGGAGACGGGGCGCGCCGGACGCGACGGGCTGCCGTCGGACGCATGGATGGCCTACGGCCTGGAAGACGTTGTGAAACAGCGCCGGTGGATCGAGGATTCCGACGCAGCCGAGCGGCAGAAGCAGGTCGAGCGCCAGAAACTGAACGCGCTCCTCGGATACTGCGAGACCACGCGCTGCCGAAGGCAGGTGTTGATCGAATATTTCGGCGAGGCGCACCCCGCAGCCTGCGGGAACTGCGACACCTGCCTGGCGCCGGTCGACAGCTTCGACGGGTCCCGCGAGGCGCAGATGGCGCTCTCCTGCGTTTACCGGACCGGGCAGATGTTCGGCGTCGGCCACATCATCGACGTGCTGCTCGGCGGGGAAACAGAGCGGATTCACAAATTCCGCCATGACCGCTTGAGCACTTACGGCATCGGCAAAGAGCGCCCCCGGGCGGAATGGCATTCCGTCTTCCGTCAGCTTGTGGCGATGGGGCTTCTCGTCGTGGACATCCAGGGCCACGGAGGATTGCGCCTGGGGGAGAATTCCCGAGAGGTCCTGCGGGGGGAGCGGCGCATCGATTTTCGCCGGGACCCGGTCCGCAAGCGGCGGGCGAAGACCGGGAGAGCCGGCGCCGGAAAATCCCGGGAGCGGGCCGAGCTGGACGGGCGGGCGGAAGAAACCTTATTCGAGGCCCTGCGCGCCCGGAGGATGGAGCTTGCGAATGAACAGGGCATACCCGCCTATGTTATCTTTCATGACAGCACGCTGATCGAGATGGCGAACGGAAAGCCCGGGAATCTGGAAGACCTTCAGGGAATTTCCGGCATCGGCAAGGCGAAGCTCAAGCGTTACGGCGAGGATTTCCTCGCGGTCATCGCCGACTTTCCGGCCGGGGAGGGGGAAGGCGGCGGTTCCGAAGGATGACGCGAACCGCCCCGAAGGAGAAAATATTTTGGACGCGCCTCAATTCATCCTCGAAACGCTCGAACGAAACACGGGACTTCTCAAGATGGCCCTCAAGGGCCTGACGGATGACGACCTTATGAAGCGTGCGGACGGCCAATCCAATCCGTTCGGATGGATTGTCTGGCATCAAACACGGACGGAAGACCGTATCATCTCGGGCTCAGCGGAGAAAACCCAGGTCTGGATGGACGGAAAGTGGTATGAGAAGTTCGGGATGGAGGCCAATCCGGAAATCAGCGGAATCGGGGAGACCCTGGAACAGGTGACGGCCTTCCATTCCACGGTTGAAAGCCTGCTGGGGTACATCGACCCGGTTCGCGAAAGAACCCGGGCGCACCTCGGCGCCCTCTCACCCGCCGACCTCGATCGAGAGATCCTTTCTCCGTTCACCGCCGCCCCCCGCAAGACAGCGGAGATGCTGTCCATCCTGCTCTCGGACTACCTCCACCACTGCGGCCAGGTATCCTACCTCCGGGGCTGCATCACCGGATGGGGGTGGTATCCGATGTGATCGCCTGTACGCCGGCTTTGTCGCGTTGAACGTGGCGAATACACACAACGGTCGGTTTTTCGGGCGGGGACGGGGACCCGCCCCTACGTGTATAAGCAAGGGTTT
>CAYRGS010000111.1:0-3821 GCA_964423875.1 uncultured bacterium | reverse complement strand
GTCCCGGCCCGTCACACGCCCATCGGGAACAGAATGCTGGAACTTGGTCAACACCCGTGCATTGGTAAATTATTGAAAGCCAACCGGTTCAATCGGCCTACACCGTTCGGGCGTTTAAGTTGCTGAGAAACCCAGCCTAAAGTTTCAACAGCCGCTTCGCGTTTTCGCGGAATATCTTCGAGTGAAGCTCCTCCTTGAAGCCCGCCCCCTCGAAGTCCTTCATCCACCGCGCGGGGGTGAGAACCGGGTAATCCGAGCCGAAGAGCACCTTGTCGCCCAAAGCGAAGTTCGTGTAGTGGACCAGGGAAGGCGGGAAATACTTCGGGGACCAGCCGGAGAGATCGATGTAGACGTTGGCTTTGTGCATGGCGACGGCCAGCATCTCGTCCTGCCAGGGCCAAGCCGGGTGCGCCCCGATGATGGTCAGCTCGGGGAAATCCGCGGCCACGTCATCCACGTAAGGGATGGGACGGACATACTTGAGCTTCATGCCCAACCCCCCCGGGGCTCCCGCGCCGATCCCGCACATCCCGATGTGAAACAGACACGGCAGCTCCCATTCGGCGCACTTCGCCCACAGGGGATAAAACCGTTGGTCATTGGGAAAGAACGCCTGCTCGGCGGCGTGGAACTTCATCCCGATCAGCCCCAGGTCCCGGACCTTGTCGACCGCCTCCAGCGCCTTCTTGCCCTTCCACGGGTCCACGCTTCCGAACCCCATGAAGACGTCCGGATGCTTTTTGACGGCCGCCGCCACGTGCTCGTTCGAGACGGGCGGAGTGCCGAAGTGGCTCTCGCAATCCAGCGCTAGGAGAACGGCCTTCATATTGAGCGCGCGGTAGTTGTCGGCCGTCTCATCCAGGCTGACGACCTCCATCTTCCTGCGGAAATACTTTTCGGCGTGATCGTGAAACCGACCAAGAAACTTCACATGGGACTCATCGGCGGGGTGGACATGGATGTCGATCGCAGTCACTTCATTAGTCATGGGTCGATTCCTTTCCCACGAGGTGGATCCGGCCAGCGCAGCGGGCGCGCTCACCAATCGGGCTTTGGGCTCTCAGCCTGAAACCCCCGTGACGGAAACCTCGAGGGGCTTCAGGTCTTCGGCCACTTTTAATTTCGGCTCCGTCATCTCCTGGAGCGCGTCGACCTCCAGCCCGGGGACGATCTCCCGCAGCAGGAGCCCCTCATCCGTCACGTCGACGACCGCCAGGTCCGTGATGACCCGGTGGACCGCCCGCTTCGCCGTCAGGGGGTAGGTGCACGTCTTGACGAGTTTCGGCGAGCCGTCCTTATGGAGGTGGGTGGTGAGGGCGATGAGATGTCCGGCCCCGGCGGCGATGTCCATGGCCCCGCCCATCCCACCGAAGGTGCGGCCGGGGGCCCTCCAGTTGGCGATGTCCCCGGTCTCGGAGACCTGGTAGGCCCCGAGGATGCAGATGTCTAGGTGGCCTCCCCGGATCATCATGAAAGAAACGTCGGAGGGAAAAAAGCTCGCCCCCGGGACCAGCGTGACCGCTTCCTTGCCCGCGTTGATGAGGTCCTGATCCCATTTCTCTCTCGGCGGCCGCGGGCCGAACCCCAGGATGCCGTTCTCCCCGTGCAGCATCACCTGGAGGCCGGCGGGGATGTAGTTCCCCACAAGGGTCGGCATTCCCTGGCCCAGGTTGACGGTGTCGCCGTCTTTCACCTCCCGGGCCGCCCGGGCGGCCATCTCTTCTCTACTCAACCCACCCGCGCTCATAATGCCCTCCTTCGACAATCCGCTGGACGAAGATCCCCGGCGTGTCCACGCGCTCCGGGTCCAGCGCGCCCGCTTCGACCCGCTCCTCGACCTCGATGATGGTCACCCGCGCGGCGGCCGCCATGACGGGATTGAAGTTCCGCGCGGTCATCCGGTAAACAACGTTCCCCATCGGGTCCCCCCGGCGGGCCTTGAGGATCGCGTAATCGGCCGGGAGGGGGAGCTCCAGGACGTATTCCCGGCCGTCGATGACGCGCACCTCCTTGCCCTCCGCCACCGGGGTGCCCACACCCGTGGGGGTGTAAATCCCGCCCAGGCCGGCCGCCGCCGCGCGCATCCGCTCAACCAGCGTGCCTTGGGGAATCAGCTCGAGCTCCGTCTCTCCGAACTTCAGGCGCTCTTCAAACGCGTCACTTTGCCCGGGAACCGGAAATGAAGCCAGGATCTTCCGGACCTGGTTGTTCCGGAACAGCATGGAGAGGCCGCGCTCGCCTTGACCCGCCGCGTTCGAGATGGCGACGAGGTCCTTCGCGCCCTGATCGGCCAGCGCCCGGGTCAGGTTCTCGGCCACGCCCGCGTCCCCGAATCCTCCGAACATGATGACCGCTCCGTCGGGGATGTCAGCCACCGCCGCCGCGGAGTCGGGATAGACTTTATCGATCATGGGACCCTCTGTTGAATCCGGCCGAATCGGCGTCCCACGAACATCCGCTGACAGAGAGGAGCAAACGAGCGACACACCTCCGAGACCCGGCCGGTTTTCGATCAAAGGGATTTTCCCACGAATCAGACCGTGATGGAAAGGGTGGAAGGTGGAGGATCGCGCTCCGTCAATCCTGCAGGCAGGGTGTACCGCTCTTCCGCAACGGGTCCCCTTTCACCATCGCGGGAGAGGGGGGGGGGGCGGGAACCCCCAAATGGCGGTGAGCGTGTCGGGATGAATGGGGCTATATAACCGGGGAACAAAAGGGTGAATCGCTAACCTGCCAGGGGGCAAGCCCTTGAGTCGGTTGTACCCCTCAGGGAAAATGGGAAATTCCAATCCTATTCAATGGATAGATGAACCATGATGGCCGACCAGGGCATCCTTTTTTCAGTTATTGCACTCGTTTTCGCGTCCCTTGTCTGGGGGCGTGTGCGCTACGATCTGGTTGCCTTCGCCGCGCTGGTGATTGCTTTTTTCGCAGGCGTCGTGCCAAAAAATGAGGTCTTTGTGGGTTTTGGACATCCGGCAGTAATCATCATCGCCCTAGTGCTTATTGTCAGCCGCGGTCTCTCTCGATCCGGCGCAATCGAGTTGCTGGCCCGCCAGGTTGTGGACTCCTCCAGAAGCCTGAAGGCACACGTCGGAATCATGGGGGGGATCGCCGCCGCGCTCTCCACCGTCATGAACAACGTCGCCGCGCTAGCGCTGCTCATGCCCGTGGACATGCAGGCAGCTCAACGGGCCAAACGAAGTCCGGCGCTCACACTGATGCCGCTCTCGTTCGCTTCGATACTCGGAGGTATGGTGACGCTCATCGGCACGCCACCCAACATCGTTATCGCAACGTTCCGCAAGGGCGCACTTGGCGCAGCATATAACATGTTCGACTTTGCACCCGTGGGTGCCGTGGTGGCACTTACCGGCGTGCTGTTTGTGGTGTTCGTCGGTTGGCGCCTCGTCCCGGTGGAGCGTCGCAAACGCAACGCGATGAAAGAGCTCAAGGACCTCAAGGGTTTCGTCGCTGAGGTTAAGGTATTGGAGTCGTCCGAGGCCCGAGGCAAGGCGCTAAAGGATTTGGATCCCCTCGCAGAGGAGAATGACGTGCACGTTCTGGGGCTCGTGCGCCGCGGTAAGCGGCTGCCCGGATCGGCGCGTCGCGAGGTCGTGCGAAAGAATGATCTGGTCGTGCTCGAGGGTAGCCCGGACGCCATACATCAGTTTATCGGTGCCGCAGGCCTGAAATATGCTGACTCGGACAAGCATGAAGGCATTACCTCTGAGACCGTCGCGCTAATAGAGGTAGTGGTGCCGGAAGGGGCTTGGATTGCAGGGCGCTCCGCCCTGGAAGCGCGTTTGCTCTATCGCAAA
>CAYRGS010000110.1:0-12130 GCA_964423875.1 uncultured bacterium | reverse complement strand
GGTCAACACGTTTTGGGACAACACGTTGCCCGAGGAGACGAGGATCACCTGGCCTGGACAGCCCATGATACAAGAAGTGCCACATTCATTCGCGCTGAGGCGCGGGTCGTTGACTCCTGTACCGGCCTTCCGTTGGTTGGCGTGTGGGCCGTGAGCTGTTGGTACGGCCTCATCGAAATTGTGGTGAGAAATCCAGTCTACGAAAAGGGGGAGGTAAGAATCAAGAAACCGCGCAAGACAAGAGTCTTCGGAACGGGATTACGAGAATGCGCTCCTTCCCGCCCCGGTCGAATTTGCCGACTCCCGGACCTCCGCAACCCATAAAACTCCAGCCTCAGCCGACGGTCAAAATGGACCCTGAAAGCCATCTTTTTTGATTCATCCATAGGGTTCCCCCGCGAGAAGGTGAAAGGGGGAGGCCAACACGCTGACTTTACAAAAGAAGGCGCCCTTCGGTCTGTCAAATCTTATGATCCAAACGGGAAATCCGGACTTAGACCTCGTCCAGCCCCAAATCACCCGGCCGATGAGGTCGAAGCCCTGGGCGTCCCCGTCCCCGCCGGTTTTCCAGATCATCGTCGGGTTCCGCCGCTTGTCCGGGTTGTCCTGACCCGCTTCACAATCGCCCCTTCCGTGTCCCGGTTGAACAGGCAGGATCTGCAAGGTGCGCACGGCCGTGTGCCCCGACAAAGGCGGGCGGGGACGGGGACCCGCCCCTACAACCACACGACGGTTTCCGTCGTAGGGGCCGGACGGTGCCACCGCCTCGGTGGTCCCCGTCCCCGCCCGTCACACGCCCGCAGAAAACAGGATGTGAAACTTGGTCGGCGCCCATCCATCGGGTCATGAATTGACAGACAATCCCTAGACTCGGCCTACTCCGTTTCGGCATCCGCGTTAGTCGGAAACCCGCGTTCACCGACTCAATGGTCCACCAACCCCAATCCTCGACCGGCCCCGGACTCCGTTCCGCTCGCCGGCGGGGCGACCGTTTCGGCGGACCCAAACGGACCCGGGCCGGAATCGGCCGCCGCGGCGCTTGCCAGGATGATGACGTGGACCTCTTTGGGGCCGTGCGCCCCGAGGGTCGGGACCATCCCTATGTCCGCGCTTCGGCTGGGACCGGTGATCAGGTCAATGGCCTGAATCCCGTTCGCTTCGGATTCGGGCGCGAAGGCCTCCCCGATCACGCCCGGGAGGTCGTCCAGGCCCTCCACCAGACGGCCTTCGGGCAGGATGGCCAGATGAACGGCCGGGAGGAGGGACACCAGACGCGAGCGGCCCGGACTTGCAATCAGCATGAGCGTCCCGGACGCGGCTAGGCCGAGATGGGCTTCGGTGATCCCGAGGTCCGCCGTCATCAAGGCCTGGAAATCCCGGTTCCGCCCCGGCCCCCAATACCAGGTCGCCCCGCTCCCCTCCCCCGAGACGGCCCCTTCCAGGATGCGCAACAGCGGCGTGTCCCAGGCTGCGACCGAGGCGACGCCCTTCTCTTGAAGCAAGTCTGACACGATCCGGGAGGCCTCGCGCAGGTCCTTCGCCCGGTACGCGTTTCCGCTCACCCCCTCGAGCTCGCGGCAGAAACGCTCCGCCATGTCTCCCGGCGGCCGATCGGCGGGCTGGACGCGGAGGCCGCCGACGTGCTCCACGCCGGTCTTCAGGGCGCGGGCGGCCCGCTGAATCATCTCCGGCCCCCGGCCGTCTTCCTCCCCCTCTCCCTCCACCGCGCCCCCATTCGGCGGGGGCGGTGCCGGTGCGCCGTCCCACTGAAGCCCTCTCCACCGGGACTGAAAGGAACGCTCCGCGAAGGCGGGGAACATGCGCGTTCGCGTCCAGCGGCTCAACGGCCAGGGGAGGCTCGCGATCCCGCCGTCCCGAATGAAGGGAAGCTGGACCTTCGCGGCAGTCCAGCCGGCCGCCCGGTAGAGCCAAGGGCGGCGAAGGACGAACCCGGCCGTCCGGAAGATGGCGCGCTCGAGCCACGGTGTCTCTTTCTTCTCCGTGGCCGAGGCCCTCATCTCCAGGAGCATGCGGGGGATGTCCACCTTGACGGGGCAGGCGTCCAGGCACGCCCCGCAGAGGCTCGAGGCGTACGGCAGGTCGCCCGAGCTCTCGTGCCCCCACAGCATGGGAGACAGGATGGCGCCGATGGGGCCCGGGTAGGTGGAATCGTAGGCGTGGCCGCCCACCTTCCGGTAGACCGGACAGGCGTTGAGGCAGGCCCCGCACTTGATGCAGTTGAAGGCCTCCTGGAACGGCCCCGCTAGGTGGGCGGAGCGGCCGCCGTCGAGGATGATCAGGTGGAGCTCCTCCGGGCCCTCGGCCCGGTCCACCGCTCGCCTCGCGCCCGTGACCATGGAGACGTAGGCGGTCATCTTCTGGCCCGTTCCGCAGCGCGCCAGGAGCTTCAGGAGCAGACAGACGTCCTCCACGGTCGGGACGACCTTTTCCAGCCCCATGACGGCAATGTGCACCGGGGGGACGCTCGTCACCATGCGGCCGTTGCCCTCGTTGGTCACAAGGACGACCGTCCCCGTTTCCGCCACGGCGAAGTTGACGCCGCTGATCCCGATCCCCGCTTCCATGAAGGCCCCGCGCAGCTTTTTCCGCGCCAGGGCGGTCATGGCCTCGTTCTCGGTCGGGGGCAGGGACTCGCCGAACTTCCGGTTGAACAGGTCGGCGATCTGCTCCGCGGTCTTGTGGATGGCCGGGGCGATGAGGTGGGAGGGCCGCTCGCCCGCCAGTTGGAGAATCCACTCCCCCAGGTCCGTTTCCACCGGGTTCAGTCCGGCCTTCTCCAGGGCCGCGTTGAGGTGAATCTCCTCGGTGGCCATGGACTTGGACTTGATGATGGGCGGCATTCCGCGCCGCTCGGCGATTTGAAGAACAATCTCGATGACCGCTTGGGCGTCGTTGCAAAAATGGATCTGGCCCCCGACCCGCTCAACGCCTTCGGTCAAGCGGTCCAGGTGGCGGTCGATGTGGTTCAGCGTGGAGGTCCGGATCTCGGACGCGCGCGTCCGGAGGGCGTCGGAGTCTTCCAGCGTCGCCAGGGCCCCGGCCCTGCGGGTGTCGAAAGAGTGCGTGGCGCGGCGCAGGGCCTCCTGAAGATTGGCGTCGGCCAGGGCGATCCGGGCCCTGCGGCGGAAGCCTTTATGGGGCATGGTCCTCCCCTTCCCGGGGGACGTTCGTCCCGGCTTGTGGAGGCGGAGGGGGGGGGGGGGGCGAAACGTCCTCCGGCGGCGCCAGGACCTCGGCCAAGTGGAGACAGCGCGGCGGGGGGCCGTCAAGGCCCATCTCGACCCATTTCCCCGCGCCACCCCGGAGCTGCATGAGACAGCCGCCGTCGGCCGTCACGAGAGTGTCGGCGCCGCATTCCCGGGCGGCCTGGAGCTTCTCTTTCAGGATGGCCGTGGATACCTCGTCGAGCTTCACGGCAAAGCTGCCCCCGAAACCGCAGCAGCGGTCCGCACCGGGCAGATCGACGACCTCCGCTCCGGTCTCGGCCAGGAGCTTTCGCGGCTCGTCCCGCAGTCCCAGACCCCGCAGGGCGTGACAGGAATCGTGGAGCGCGATCTTGCCGAAGCCTTTCCCGGATTGGGGGGCGCGCCCCCCGCCCCCTTCTGGACGCGAGGCCAGGAAAGCGGAGAGCTCGGTCACCCGGTCGCTGAACCGGATCGCCCGGTCGCGTATCCAGGGGTCCCCCTCGAAGAGACTGGGATAGACGGATTTGCACATCCAGCCGCAGGACCCGGAAGGGATCACCACGGGGCTGTCCCCCCCGAACAGATCGAGGTTCCGCTCGGCCAGACGGCGGGCTTCATCGGGGAACCCGTTGTTGTAGTGGGGGAGGCCGCAGCACGTCTGGCCGGATGGGCAGTCCACACGGACGCCGAGGCGGTGGATCGCACGCACGGCGGCCTCGGCCACTTCGGGAAAGAACTGGTCCGCCAGGCAGGTCACCAACAAGGAGACGCGCCCAGCCTCTTGCGCCGATTCCTGCGGCATCCGGACCTCCACGCCGAAGATGGGTTCAGTGACGGCGGCCCCCTCTTCCAGAGGCGTCATTCTACCACTTCTGTCGAGAGGGTTGGCCGGCGGGCCGGAACCGGTTCGGACGCATTCTTTCTGTGGCGTGCTAGGATGGAAGGCTTTTTGTTTTCCACAAGGTGGATATCAGGGGACGCGGGATGTCCTCAACGCCGGGATCGGCCTGACCGATGCGTCGCGTTCGGCGGATATCCGGCTCTCTTCAACGTGCCCGGGCCGAGTTGGCGGCGACTCACAGGGGCGGCCTCGATCGATGAATCCTTCGGTCCTCGCGATTGCAGGCGCCTTGGCGTTCGCATTGAATAACCTGTTCGCGCGTCTCGGAATGGAGGACTCGAATCCGCAAACCGCCATCACCATCAACGTGACGCTGAATTTTACGGGCCTTTGGATAATAGCGCTGTTCACCTCGCCCATTCGTCCGTTCCTCTCGCTGGACCTCTGGCCCTTCGTCCTGGCGGGAATTTTCGCCCCCTTGTTAGCACGGACCCTTCTTTTTCACGGGTATCAGCGTCTCGGCCTCGCCCGCTCGGATGTGATCGCCGCTTCGATCCCCTTGTTTGCGGTCACCCTGGCCGTCGTGATCCTTGGAGAGCGGCCCACAACGTGGGACATCCTGGGGACGGTCGCGATCGTCTTGGGCGTCGCCCTATTGAGCTACAAACCCGAGCGGAACATGACCTGGACCCGCTGGTCGATCCTCTTCCCGTTGGGGTCGGCGCTGTTCTTCGCGCTTCGCGACATCTCGGTCAAGTTCGGTTTGGGCCTGATCCCGGTGCCTGTGACCGGCGCCGCGGTTGCCGCAACGACCGCCGCCGTGGTTTTATATTTCCCCTATCTGCAACCACGGAGCAGAAAGAATTTCATCCTGACCAAAAGGAGCCTGATCCTCTTTTGTTTTGCCGGGGTCTTCGCCACACTCGCCTATGCGAGCTTTTATTTGGCTTTGGGGGCAAGCACGGTGACCAAGGTGACTCCGTTGATCAGCGTGTTCCCCCTGTTTTCCGTGTGCTTCAGCTTCCTGTTCATTCAATCGAAGGAACACGTCACGTGGAGGGTGCTCGAGGGAGGCCTCCTCGTCGTCGGGGGTGCCTGTTTGATTTTGTTCAATTGAGACCGGACAGCCGGGTCGGATCGACGGCCGAATCCTTTTCGCGTCGATGACGCAACAGCGTCGGAGACGCCCTCCGGTTTCTTCCACCGCGAAATCTCGGTCACCAGAGAGGTTTTCGAGTTGACCTCATCCGTCGCGCTGGCGCTGGGCGCTGGGCTTACGTTCTCTTTGTCCCACTTCATGGTTCGGCTCGGACTGGACACCTCGAATCCGAGAACGGCGGTCACCGTCAACGTAACGGTCAACGCCTTGGGGCTTTGGGCGCTGGCGGGGCTGTTCGCGCCGATCCGGCCGATTTGGTCTCTTTCCGCTTGGCCGTTCGTCGTGGCGGGGCTGTTCGCGCCCAGCCTGGCGAGGATCTTTCTGTACCGGGGCTACCGCCGCATGGGCCTGGCCCGGTCATCGGTTCTGGTCGGCGCGACGCCCTTGTTTTCCATCATCGCGGCGATCTTTTTTCTGGGTGAGCGGCCCTCATGGCTCGTTCTCCTCGGGACGCTGTTCATCATCATCGGCATCGGAATATTGAGCTATACCCGGACCGGCGGCGGGACCTGGACCACCTGGACGATCTTCCTGCCTTTGGCCGCGGCGCTCTGCTTCGGCCTTCGGGACATCTTCACCAAGCTCGGACTCGGGCTGGTCCCGATCCCTGTCTCGGGCGCGGCGATGACGGCCGCGACGCCGCATTGGCGCTTTACCTCTCCTTTTTGCCATCCTCGGGACGTGAGCGGTTCGTTGTGAACGCAAAGAGCCTTTGGCTCTTTATCGGCTCCGGCGTCCTGCTGGTCGCGGCCTATCTGCTGGTGTTTTTTGCCCTGAATTCGGGCGATGTGAGCCTGGTATCCCCGCTGGTCAACATTCATCCCCTGTATTCCGTGGGCCTGAGCTATATGTTCCTCCAATCCTCCGAGAACGTGACGGGGAAGGTGGTCGGAGGGGGCGTTTTGATCGTGGCGGGCGCGATGGGCGTCCTCTTGGGGTAAAGGGTCAGTCGATTTACCCTCGAAACGGGTTGGATTTTTCGTCGAGGTGGGTTCTAATCCGATTGCGCTCCGCTCGGGGCTTCCTGGAAAGCGTTCAGAACCGTTTAGCGCTCCGGACTGTCATATAAGATGAGATGAAGGGTATGCCGTCCTTCAAAACACCGCCGAACCGCCAAGCCGATCCGGATTGGCCGCTGGTCCAGCGGTTTCAAAGCGGGGACGAAGAGGCGTTCCATGAGTTGTTCGTCCGATTCCAACGATCGGTGTTCAATCTGACCGTCCGGGTGCTGGGGAACCGGGAGGATGCCGAGGACGCGTGTCAGGAGGTGTTTATTTCCATCCGCCGGGCGCTGCCGAAGTTTCGCGGCGAATCCCGCCTGTCCACATGGGTCTACCGGGTCGCCGTCAATCACGCGCTCAACCGGCTGAAAACCCTGCGCCGAAGGGGGTGCGAGGTGCTCCGCGATGATGGGGTGGATGAGTCGGGCAACCCCGGTCCGCACATGCCCGGTTCGGGGGAGAGGTCACCGGAACATCTCGCTGAAAACCGCCAGCTTCTGCGGATTGTGGAGCGAAAGATGGAAAGATTGGACCCGGAGCTCCGCGTGATCCTGGTCCTCCGGGACATTCAGGGCCTGGCTTACGAGGAGATGAGCCGGGTCTTGGACGTCCCTGAAGGAACCATCAAGTCCAGGCTCCACAGAGCCCGGAACGAGTTGAAAAAACAGTTGGCGCCCTATTTGGGCTGAGCGTTTCCCCGGGTCATGCCGGCCGTCGGACCATGACGCGAAGGGATAAGGATTCCATGAGCGCGTTGAATCAAGAACCATTGGGCGAGCGGCTGTCGGCCTATCTCGAGGGCGACCTCGGCGAGGCCGATCGGGCGAAGGTGGATGAGCTTCTCCTCACGAATGAAAACGCCCGCAAAGAGCTGGAAGCCCTGCGCGAGACGGTGAGTCTGCTCGGGAAGATGGATGAGCTGGACTCCCCGGTCTATTTGTGGAGCGCCCTCTCTCGGCGAATCGACGATGAAGCGCCGGCTGGTGCGGCCCAAGGCGAGGACTGGCGGCGATGGGTCCGCCGGTTCTTCCAGCCTGTCGCCGTCACCCTCCCCGTGGGCGCGGCGGTCGCCGCGGCGCTGATCTTCCTCGTTGTCTCCGGGACGCGGGAGCGGGAGGAGAACCGGATCCTCTCGGCGCGGGTCAAAGGCCTCGAGGCCGGCCTCGCCAGGGAAAGCGCCCTTCGCGAGCGTTTGGCCGCGGAAGCGGACGCCGACCGGGTGAAGCGGCTTCAGGCCGCCCTGGACCTTCGAAATCGGGAGTCGGACGCCCTCTCCCTTCTCGTCTCGGAGCAGTTGCACACCCTGGCCGAAACGCGGGCGGCGCTCAAGCGGGAGCGCGAGGCCGGCTCCGCCGGGGCGGAGCGCCCGTTATCCCGAGAGAAGGCCGCGCCGCCGCTCCAATCGTCCGCGGTGCTTCAGCCCCCCCCCGTTGCGTTGAAAGTCACTTTCTCCCCGGCGTTGGAGGCGGGGGTGCTGGGTGAGATCCTCGGCGCGGAGGGAAAACCCTGGAGCGCCGCTCCCGGGGCCGGGCCGGCGGCGGCCTGGTGGATAAGCGTCGGCCCCGAAGGCCGGGGTCTTTATGTCATCTCCGCTGAAAAACTCCCGTCCCTCATCCGGCGTCTTCAAGTCTTTCGAGGCGTTGTGGTCAAAAGCGTCTCGGAATCCAAGGCCACAATGAAAGGCCGGGTGCTGATCCGGGTCGAGATCTCGAAGGCTCCCGCTCGTCCACGCTGATTGCTTTTCCGAAGAACTTTTCCGGCCGGTCCGTTGTCTCATCCATTCGGTCATTTCACGAGTTTTGTGTAGAGACTTTTCGGGGGCGCCTTTCCCACTGGGTGTTAAGGCGGTGGAACACGCTGTAGGCCACACGTCCCAGGAATTCTTTGTTGTTCACCACCGTCATGGGTCTGGTTCTTCGCCTCACCTCCCGAAAGACCCGCTCAATGGGGTTGGTCGGGTGACCCGAAGAGCGGTCGGTTCTTGGAAGTGCGCTAACAACGCTCCAGGTCGGTCTCCACGCATCCCACCGCCTTGGGGTAAGTCCCGCCTCGCCCACCGCCAAAAGGCCGAAATCGCCGCCCGGCGGCTCTGGGCCAAGTAAATCCGGCTGGCCCCTCTCACCACCGCCTCTCGGTCCCGACGGCGGACCTTGCCCGAAACGTTCTGCATCTTGTGGAACCAGCACCGCCCCTTGGGCGCAAAGGGAAAAGTACACCCTCCTTTTTGGCCCTTACAACACTTCTACACGCAAAACGGTACATCACCGAAAAAAGGCCGGGCTTTCAGAGTGGGTCCCCTTTCGGGGCAGGGCGAGACGGCGGGGATCCCCTAATGGCTGCAAAAGAGTCTGCATGGATCTCACTATATGAATGTTGGGGCAAAAGGGGCGGGCCGTCCGGTGGGCCACGTCGAGGGGTGCCTTTCACGGGCGCGGGGGGCGGAATGAGGAAAGCGCGGGTCGGTTGACCCTTAGCCTCCGCTGGTTTTCGATCCGGCGTGGCGTTTGGGCGGAGGCTGATGCTTAGGGTTTGCGACCCTCTCCGCGCTACACAGCTATTGAATCCGGCTTTTCCGTGAATCATAGGGTGTTCACGCCACGTCCTCTTTTTCTCTTCGGGGAAGTCCTTCTCCTACAAGAAGTTGACAAGGTGAAAGAAGGCATGCCTCTTCTCTTTGTGAGAATTTCAGGATAAACGGTTCATCCGATAGGTTTCGCGCATAAATCTCTCAACCCCGCCTGCTTCTTCTTGTCTGCGCCCGATATGTGCCCTATCTTGGAGAAGATGTGGAGCGCGATGAGATCCGTGCGGAAACGAATCCCATAGAGGTGCGAAATTGAGGAAACGGACCGGCGACGAAATTCGGGAGCGGTTCCTGGAGTATTTCGGGCGGAACGGCCACCGAAGGGTGAAGAGCGCCTCGCTCGTGCCCGCTGGGGACCCGACCCTGATGTTCACGAACGCCGGGATGGTCCAGTTCAAGAACGTCTTCACCGGCGAAGAGAAGCGGGACTTTTCCCGCGCGGCGTCTTCGCAGAAATGCATGCGGGTCAGCGGCAAGCACAACGATCTCGAGCAGGTGGGCTACACGGCCCGGCACCACACGTTCTTCGAGATGTTGGGCAACTTCTCCTTCGGCGACTACTTCAAGGAAGACGCCATCCGCTTCGGCTGGGAGTTCTTGGTGGACGTGATGGGCCTGCCGGCCGACCGGATGTGGGTCTCCGTTTTCCATGAAGACGATGAGGCCCGCCGAATCTGGGCAGAGGAAGTGGGCGTCCCGGAGGCGCGCATCCTTCAGATGGGGGAAAAGGACAACTTCTGGTCCATGGGGGACACGGGGCCGTGCGGGCCCTGCTCGGAGATGATCCTACAGCTTTGCCCCCGCGAGAATTCCGACGCCCCGCCGACGGAGGCGGAGCTGGAGGGCGACGGTTTCCTGGAAATCTGGAACCACGTCTTCATGCAGTTCGATCAGACGGCGGATGGCACGCGCGCCCCCCTGCCGAAGCCCAGCATCGACACCGGAATGGGCCTGGAGCGCCTGGCCTCCGTCGTTCAGGGACAGGCCAGCAACTTCCACACAGACCTGCTCTTTCCCATCATCCGGTTTACGGAGGGGCGGACCGATGTCCGGTATGACCTGGACGGGGACTTCTATTCCCGGACAAACATGGGTTTCCGGGTCATCGCCGACCACGCCCGGGCCGTCGCGTTTCTGATCGGCGACGGCGTCATGCCTTCCAACGAAGGGCGGGGTTACGTCCTCCGCCGCGTCCTGCGCCGGGCCGCGCGGCACGGCCGGATGCTTGGGATCAAAAGGCCATTCCTGTACGAAGCGGTGGGATCGGTCGCGGAGATCATGAAAGACGCCTACCCGGAGCAGGGCGAGAGCCTGACGTACATCTCCCGGGTGACCCTGGCGGAGGAGGAACGGTTCGCCCACACCTTGAGCCAGGGCCTGCCCATCCTTGCCGACCTGATCGCCGCGGCCAAGGAGAAAGGCGGCGGCGTGATCGATGGCGCGGCGGTCTTTCGGCTCTACGACACCCACGGGTTTCCCGTAGACCTGGTGGACGACGCCGCGAACGAGGAAGGGCTGCGGATCGACCGGCCGGCGCTCGAGGCGGCGATGGAGGGACAGCGCAATCGCGCCCGGGCATCCTGGAAGGGATTTGCGGAGGAAGCCGCCGCGCCGGCCCATCTGGCACTGGCCGATGAGTTCCCGGCCTCGGAGTTCGTCGGCTACGACCGGCTCACCGAGAGCGGAAAGGTTCTCGCCGTCTTAAAGGACGGCGATCGCGCTGAAGCGGCGGCGGAGGAAAATCGCGTCGAGGTCCTCCTAGACCGGACGCCCTTTTATGCGGAATCCGGCGGGCAGCTCGGAGACCGCGGCGTCCTGGAGAACGAGGCCCTGCGTTTCGACGTCGAGGACTGCCGGGCCCCCGTCTCCGGGCGATGCCTGCTCTCGGGCGTTGTCCGGCGCGGAACCCTGCGCGTCGGGGATGAGGTTGAGGCCCGGGTGGACCCCCGGCGGCGGTGCGACACCCAGCTCAACCATACCGCCACCCACCTCCTGCACGCCGCTTTACGCGAGGTCCTGGGGGACCACGTGAAGCAGGCCGGCTCGCTCGTCGCTCCCGACAGACTCCGGTTCGACTACACCCACTTCTCGGCCCTGACGCCGAGGGAGCGCGAGCGCGTTGAGGAGATCGTCAACGCCCACATCCGGGCGAACGCCCCGGTCCGGTGGGATGAGATGCCCATCGAGGAAGCCCTCGCCCAGGGGGCGATGGCGCTGTTCGGCGAGAAATACGCGGACGTCGTCCGGCTGGTGTCCGTGGAGTCCATCAGCAAGGAGCTTTGCGGGGGAACGCACGCCTCGGCCTCCGGAGACATCGGTCTGTTCAAGGTTGTGCACGAAGGCAGCGTGGCGGCGGGCGTCCGGCGGATCGAGGCCGTCACGGGGCCCGGGGCCCTCGCCCATGTCCGGAAAGAAGAAGACGAGCTGGCCCGTGTGGGCGAGATCCTCAAGGCCCCTCCGCTTCAGGCGGCCGAGAATGTCGAGCGGCTCCTGGAGGAGCAGAAGAAGCTGGAACGAGAGCTTCAAACGCTCCTGCGGCGGAAGGCGCGCGAGGAGACCCAGGACCTGCTGTCGAAGGCCCGAGACATCGGCGGCACCCGCGCGGTCATCGCCCAAGTGAGTGAATCCGACCCCAAGGTCCTGCGGGAGCTGGTGGACACGTTCAAAGGGAAGCTCAAATCGGGAATCGTCGTTCTGGCCGCCGACGCCGATGGCAAAGCCGCCCTGGCCGCGGGGGTGACAAAGGATCTGACCGACCGCTTCCACGCCGGAGAAATCCTCAAGGAGGCGGCGCGGGCCATCGGGGGGAAAGGCGGGGGCCGGCCTGATATGGCCCAGGCGGGCGGCAAAGACGTCGCCAAGCTCGACGCCGCGCTGAAGAAGGCCGTCGAGGTCATCGAGCGCGCGGCGGGGAATCGAGAGTGAACCCGCCCCTCCGGCGAAATGGACGCCAGCCCCGAACTCCGCAAGCGGGCCATTCGGCCTCACGCCCCGTATTGCGAAGAGATCATCGAGCTGCTTTGAGCGCGGAGGCCTCCCCCCAAAGGGCGTTGAGCCCGGGGGCCTTCCTGAAGGGAGTTTTTATCGCGAATTTTCTCAAGCGTTTTGCTGCCGCTTCCGCTGGCAATCCCGCGCACGCTCGTTCTTGTTCCCTTCCTGAAGGGCGGAGCTGTCGCGAATTTGTCCAGTGCGTTTCTCTGCCTTTTACGGTGTTTGTTTGGTGAGGGGCTCTCGTGCTTGCCTGGTCGTGGGGATGTTTTTAAAAACAGCTTCTCGAGGTAGCTTGCCTGCTAGAGGTAGCTTGCCTGCTTGGAGTAGCTTGCCTCCTGGAGGTAGCTT
>CAYRGS010000109.1:0-12166 GCA_964423875.1 uncultured bacterium | reverse complement strand
GCGTCGAGGAACTTTTCCGCCTTCGGGCGGTCCCCCTGGATGAACAGGCGGCCTTTCGCTTCGGCGTCCCGCCGTCAGGATCTGGATCACAGGCTCACTCAGCCAGCGCTTAAGGCGACGCACCATGTATGCGACGCGTCACTCCTTTGCCTCAAATGCCCCTGCCCCGGCTCGCCGCGCGGTACCACGCTGGATTCAGTCGGTAGCAGGTTTAGGAAACAGGTCATCACTTCACTGCTTTCACAATATTGTCAGCAAGTTTCCAAACGGACAATTCATCATCGTATTGGTAATTTGACAATATAGCAATTACAAGATCTTTGTTCTTGTATATTCGGATTAAGCTGCGTGCTCCCTTAAAAAGTCCAGTGTGGGTAACGAAGTTTTTCCTAATAACCCACCCGAGACCATAATTTTGAGTTTTATCCGGCGCTGTCCACATTACAGTTCGCGTCGCTTTGCTCATCACTTGGCCTTTCTTGAGCTTAATGCCAAGCCGAGCCAGATCTACAACGTGCATTTCCATGCCTCCTGCAAGAACCTTCCAACTAGAATTCTCTCGCGACCACTTTTCTATTTTTTTCTTTCCGACGTACCGCTCTGATCGGTCATAGTTAGCTGTTAGCGGGTACTCTGCACGTAAACTCTCAAGCCCAAGCGGTTTTGCAAGATAGTATTGCAGAAGCTGGACAATGTTTTTCTTGCCTCTCGTCTCCAACACGGCTCCTAGTAAAGTAAAAGCGGAATTGCTGTACTTGTATGTCGAACCTGTTCCGATCTTCGGAGTACATGAAGATAGGAGGGGGCTTTTCCAAATCGTCTTGGCCGCGGACATTGCTGAATTGTACTGGTTTTTTGGTTCAGGGCTGGGCTTATTTAGGACACAAGCCCGATGTGACAACAACTGCTCGACCGTGTGTGTATGGTGGCTTGGCATGGCAGGAATGAAACTGCGCGTCTTCTTTTTAATGTCGAATCCAAGTTTTTCCTTCATACGCATCGCCAAGGTTGCACCGATGGATTTACCCACCGATGCCGTGTAATACACGGTTTCACTATGGGCAACACGTTTTCTTTTTACATCCGAGTAGCCAAACCCTCGGCGATATACAATTTTACCGCCCTTAGCGACAGCAACACTGATTCCAGGAGTTTTGTTCTTATCCTTGTACTCCTTCACCTTGTTGTCCACTGCGACGCGATACTTCCAATTTATACGGTTCCCGTTTTGGCGCCAGATGCCCGCATAGCGATAGCCCTTGGAGGTGTTGTAACGCTCAAAGTCGATCAGGCGGTATCCTTTATCCCGAAGCGTTCGCCACCTGTTTGCGTAGCCAAGCTTGGTCATGTCCCGATACGACGCCCAGCGGCGCCTGTTCGTATTCTTGACCCAGATCGCAGCGTAGTATTGGGTTTTGCCTTTCTTATAGGACTCGAAGTCTATGGGGCGAAAACCTTTTGCTTTGTACTCGGTCCACTTTTTTTTATAACTGGACGCGGACATGTTGCGACGCTCCGCCCACTGAAGCTTGTCTCGATTCTCCACCCAGATGATGGCGTACCGGAGTTTCCCGCCGACAACGTAGCCCTCCACATCGATCGGCATGTAGCCTTTCTTACGATATTCTTTGAACCTGTCTTTGAATTGTGCATCGGTCAGGTTGCGAAACGACGCCCACTTGTAGTTCTCGGTGTTCTTGATCCAAATCCCTGAGTACCTCAACGCGTTGCCTTTGTAGTAGGCATCCACATCTATGGGACGGTACCCCCTGTTCTTCAGGTTAGTCCAACGTTTGTGGTAGGTACTGGATTTCATATCGCGATACTTGTACCAGCCCCTTCCGTCGCTCTTATGCCATACCGACGAGTAGCGACCCCCGACTGCGTCAGCATCGACGATTCGATATCCCTTGTTTTTCAATTTCGTAAAGTGACTAGAAAAGGCGCTGCTCGACAAATCTCGAAATGACACCCATTGAACGTTATTGGGGTCGTCTATCACTGAAGCCTGAGCCGCACTCACGCCAGCAACGGAAAAAATCAGGACCCAGGAAACGCACAGCCAGTATTTGGAAAGCAAATTCATATTTCCTCCTCCCAATCTTTCGTTTTTACCTGATATTTACTAGGATACAAACGAAATCCTCCATTTCAACCTGAGAAACGGTGTCTGCCACTTCCTCCCCTAGTTATGGATTTATAATGACTAAAAATAGGCCCTGTCAATCCTTGCCTCCGGAAAACTGCTCTTTAAGACGTTAGACAGTGCCAACTACAATTTAGTTCACCGAAAATAAAATGGCGTGCGACGAGGTCCTGACCGCCTCCCCTGAAACACCCAAGAATAACGGTGTCCTCCAGGGCCGCTCCGCAACCTTACCCGGGGGGGGTGTTGAGGGGGGTGTCCTGACGCCGAAGTGGAATCAACGGTGGCTCTTTAAACGACAGAAATGACACTAGAAACGACACCAGCGGCTATCAGGATTCAGGCGATAGTCGTAACACATTGAAAAATATTGGGATATATTGAGGTGAGTCCAGCCACTAAGTGCAGTACAGGTGGCCCTCTTTGGCAATTTGACTGTTGTCTGGGTTGATCATCGCTCCGGATTCAACGTGGTGAATCGTATAAGCCCATCCTGATAGGAATTCGACGACTTTCCGCACGTTTGCGATTTTTCTTTCCGCGTCGACTCCATGGATTTCGATGTAAAGCTTGGGTTTATGGTTTTTTATCGTTTCACTCATTCCGAGCAGGACATCCATTTCAAAGCCTTCGACATCGATCTTGATCAGGTCCGGCTTCGGGAAGTGATGGGCAGCGACCTGGCGATCCAGCGAATCGACCGCGACTTGTACGCTCCCCGCGCCCTTTTCATGAAGAATTTGCGCTTTCATCTCTTCTTGAAGGCTCGAGGTCCCGGAATCCGTATCCCGAAAGGCCAGCGTCCTCCGGCCAGTTTCATTTCCGACGGCGACCGGCCGCGCTTCCACGTTGTCCAGCAGGTTGAGCTTTATCCTTTTCAGAAGCTTCTTATGGTTATCAGGGTGGGGCTCAAACGCGATGACCTTCCCCCCGCTCCCGACGGCCCGGGAAAAAAAGAGGGTGTAGTAACCCTTATACGCGCCCACATCGTATATGGTTTGATCCCCCAACGCCAAAGTCATGAGAAACTTTCCATCCTCCGGCCTCAATCCTTTGGGCGCGCCCCTTCTATTGATTACGAGCCAACTTCTGATCGCCGAGCGCCAAGCGGATCGGATCATATCTTTCAACACGGCATCCTCGTTGAGCCGATGACGATCATTCGAAGAAAAAGGGGCAGAGGGGGGGGAGGCGTTACCGCCTCGGACTATGAAACAATCGTCTTTGACGCGGCCCAGCGCTCCCGAATCTCGCCGACGGACCGGATGCCTTCCGCGTCCATCTTTTCGAGAAGCTGCCGGTTGACCCGCGCCGCGACGCCCGGACCCTGATAGACGAAGGCCGTGAAGGCGTTCACCGCGTCCGCGCCGCCTTCCAGAAGGCGAAAGACGCCCGCGCCGTCGGACGCGCCGCCCGACATGCGGATCGTGAATCGCTCTCCCGCAACGGCCCGCAGCTCCCGGACGACTTCGAGGGTGTTCTCCAGGCAAGGTGGCCCCGTCAGGGAAACCTGCCGTTTCGAGAGCCGGTTGTCCTCGACCCGGAGGTTCCCCGCCGCGGTGACGCCGTCCAGCCCGGCCTCGACGCCCGCCCGCGTCATGTCCAACGCCCGTCGCCAGCTCTCTTCCGTCGAGCGAAGGGGCAACTTTGTGAAAACGGGCTTCGTGCTGCGCTCCGCCATGATGATCTTCATGGCCTTGACGATGCCCTCCATCCGGGCCAGCTCGCCCTCCACCCGGACGTTGGGGCAGGTCAGGTCCAGCTCGACGGCGTCCACATAAGGCTCCACCGCCCGGAAGCAACCCAGGATCCCTTCGATGGTGAACCCGCCCACGTTCGCGATGACCGGGGGTCCGCCGGCCGGATGAGAGGCGCGATGCCGCCGCAGGTTCCGCACGGCGTACGCCAGCCCCCGGGAGGGGAGCCCCATGCAGTTGAGCAGCGCCCGTTCTTCCAGCCGCCGACTCAGCCTGGGCCTGGGGTTCCCTGCCCTGGGCTCCGGCATGATCGCCCCCACCGTGACGCTCCCGAAACCGAGGTGGGCGAGGCCCGGAAGGGCGAGGGCGTCCTTGTCGAACCCGGCCGTCAGGCCGAAGGGGCTGCTTTGGCGAAGACCCGCGACCTCGGTTTCCAGCCGGGGGTCGGCGACCCGATACCTCTCCGCTTGGAGACGCCACGGCAGTTCCACGGAAAGGGCCCGCTTGCCCAGGTTGTGGGCGGTCTCGGCCGGGAGACAAAACAGTGCGGGACGGAGAACGCGCTCGTACAGACCCATGACTTCGCCCTCCTGCGGCGGCGGATGGAGGACTACCCGCCCGCCGCCGCTCGCCGGGATTTGACGCCCAGGTCCCGGACGGATTTTACGCCTGTCTCGTCCATTTTCCTCAGGAGCTCGCGGTTCATCGCGGCCGCCGCGCCCGGACCCCGATAGATGAAGGCCGTCAGGATGTTGACCGCGTCCGCGCCGGCCTCCAGGAGACGGAAGACCGATTCCCCGTCGGTGGCGCCCCCGGCGATCCGGATGGCGAGATCGGCGCCCACCGCGCTTCGCAGGTCCCGGACGATGCGTAGAGAGTTCTCGAGCAGGGGTTTTCCGGCCAGGGCGCCCTTGCCGAGCGCCAGCCGCGCGTCCTCGGCCGGGAGGCCGCCCGCCGGCGTCACCCCGTCCACCCCGTATTTCGCGGCCACCTCGCACATGGAGAGGGCCTTTCGCCAGTTCTCGTCCGAGAGCCGCAACGGCAGTCTGAAAAACAGGGGCTTGCGCCGCTGTGTCACGAGCCGTTCCACGAACCGCGAGATTCCATCCAGGGTTTCGAAATCCCCCCGCTCGGTCACGTTCGGACAGGTCAGGTCGAACTCGACGGCGTCCGCCAGGGGCTCCACCGCCCCATGTCCAGCGAGCACCTCCTCGACCGTGAGGCCCCCCACGCTGACGATCAGGGGAGGGCCCTCAGGATGGGCCGCCCGAAACCTGCGCAGCTTGCGGACCGCGCGGTTCAGCCCTTTCGATGGAAGCCCCATGTGATCGATGACGGCCATCCGCTTGGGCAGGCGCACCAGCCGGGGCTTCGGATTCCCCTTCCTGACCCTGGGCATGATGGTGCCGACGGTGAGGCTGCCGAAGCCGAGGTGGGCCAGACCGGGGAGGGCGTCGGCGTCCTTGTCCAGTCCCGCCGCCAGACCGATGGGGTTGGCCTGCCGCAGCCCGGCCACCTCTGTCTCCAAGCGGGGATCGCCGATTTGAAACCGGCCCGACAGAAGACGCCACGGGGTCTCCGCCGACAGGGCCCGCTTCGCCAGGTCGTGCGCCCGCTCGGCGGAGAGCCGAAAGAGCGCCGGCCGGATCAGGCTTTCATAAACCCTCACGTCTTTCCTCCCTTTCCCATCCGCGGGCTCCGGCCCATGGTATCCTTTCCGGCGCCCCCGATTCAACCGGGGAATGCCCTCGTCGGGAGACGCCGACCTCGATTATTAAGGAAGGCATAAATAATGTCCTACACGGAGCGACTCAACGAAAAGCCTGGAGGGGTCCCCGACACTTCTGGGGCGGGTACGGAGCCCCGCCTCTACACGCGATTTCGGAATGGACATGTAGGGCCGGGCTCTGTACCGGCCCTTTCACGCAATACGCAGATAGGTCATTAATAATACAGAGATCAATAGCCCGCATTTCTCACAAAGAGAATCTTCAACCTCGGATGGGCCGGTGAACGGGTTGCCTTTCAATTCATTGCCCGATGCGAGCGAGTTGCCTGGCTGAAACACCCCGTTCTCTGCGCGGGCGTGTGACGGGCCGGGACGGGGACCACCGAGGCGGTGGAACCGTCCGGCCCCTACATTGAAAAAACACAGCTTTCTCGTAGCTTTCTCGTAGGGGCGGGTCCCCGTCCCCGCCCGGAAAAACGGTCGTTGCGCGCATCGGCCACATTCCGCCGAACAAGGCGGCCGGTGCGATCCCTGCGACAAGTGGAGCACGAGAGGATCGGTTGGTGAGAAATCCAGGTTAGAATGTCCACATGGAACGGGAACCAAATCCCCGAGCGGGCGTCCTGTACGTTGTGGGAACCCCCATCGGGAACTTGGAAGACATCACGCTGCGGGCGCTGAAGACCCTCGCGGAGGCCGACCTGATCGCGGCGGAAGACACCCGCCGCACCCGAAAGCTCCTGTCCCGGCGTGAGATCGTCGGAAAACGGCTGGAGAGCTACCACGATCACAACAAGGAAGCCCGGACGCCCAGTCTCCTCCGGCGGCTGGAACAGGGAGAGAGTGTGGCCCTGGTCACCGACGCCGGGACCCCCGGGCTCTCGGACCCGGGCTACTACCTGGTGAAGCGGGCGATCGAGGCCGGGATTGCCGTGGTCCCGATTCCGGGGCCTTCGGCCCTGACCGCCGCGCTTTCGTCGAGCGGGCTCCCCACCGACCGCTTCGCCTTCGAGGGGTTTCTGCCGGTCAAGTCCGGCAGAAGACAGAGGCGTCTCGAAGCCTTGTCCCGCGAGACCCGGACGGTTGTTCTCTTCGAGTCGCCCCACCGGATCACCAAGCTCTTATCGGAGCTGGAGGAGCGGATGGCCGGACGGCAGGTTGTCATTGCCCGGGAATTGACGAAGATCCACGAGGAGTTCCTTCGCGGAACCGTGCGGGAAGTGACGGAACGGATCGGCCGGAGGAAGGCGAGGGGGGAGTACGTCGTCCTCATCGCGCCCGATAAAGACGGGGGCGATTGACGCGGACCGACCCCCCCCTCCCCCCCCCATCCGTCGCGGCCTCCCCGACGGGATTCGGCGCGCGGGGGCCGATTAAGGATCGAAGCGTGGAATCTCTGTTTGCGGGGCTGGGTCTGGGATGGAACGCTTTCCTCTTTGCGGCGGGCGCCGCCCTGGTGGTCTGGGGAGCGGTGAAATTTCTGGACGGAGCGGTTTTCATCTCCCGCGCGGCCAACATCCCCAAGGTGGTCGTCGGCGCGACGGTCGTCAGTCTCGCCACGACCTTTCCCGAGTTCGCCGTCTCCTTCAGCGCGGCCTTCCTGGGCAAGCCCCTCTTGGCCGTGGGCAACGCGGTCGGCTCATATCTGTGCAACATCGGCCTGGTCGTCGGCCTCTCGGCCCTGGTGGGCACGATTGCCGTGACGCGGCGGATCTTCATGAGGCAGGCCCTGTTCGCCTTGGGGGCGGCGGTCGCGCTGTGGGCCACGACCCTGGGTCGGGAATCCATCGGGCGGCCCGTGGGCGTCCTGTTCACCCTGGGGGCCGTTGTCTTCCTGGTTTACAATTGGCGCCTGTCCGCGACTGGGGACGATCCGGAAGCGGAGGCGCCGAAATTCGATAAGGCTGAATGGGTCCGGCAGGGTTTTGGGTTCCTCATCGGCGCCGCGTCGGTGGGCGCGGGAAGCATTCTGTTGGTCCAGAACGGCGCACAGATTGCCCGCCACGCGGGGATCTCGGAGCTCATCATCGGCCTGACGATTGTCGCGGTGGGGACGTCCCTTCCCGAGATCACCCTGGCAGTCGCATCGATGCTCAAGGGCCACATGGACCTGAGTCTGGGGAACATCCTGGGATCGAACGTCCTGAACGTTTTCTGGGTCGTGGGGTCCAGCGCGCTTGTTATCCCGCTGCCCATCGTTGAGCAGAACCGGGTTCTGGATCTCCCCTTCACGCTCTTGATGATCATCGCGCTCCTGGTTTTCGGCTGGTCGGGCCGTGGTGTGGGCCGGATGGAGGGGGGAATGTTGACCGGAATGTACCTGGTGTATCTGGCGTTGATGGCCGTCTTTTTTCTGGGGTGATGGAGCGGGTGGGTTCTCTCGACGAAGTCTCTGAAGAAATCGGGGGGCCGGCCGCCTGGCTCGCGGAAAGCCGGTTCGCCGTCGCCATGACCGGGGCCGGTCTGGGAACGGAGTCGGGTATTCCGGACTTCCGCTCCCCCGGCGGGATCTGGACGCAGCTGGATCAGCGGGATTTCACCTACCGCCACTACGTCGGCAACCTCGATTCCCGCGTCCGCTACTGGCGGATGACGCCCGCGTACTACGCTCAAAACCTGCGGGCGGTCCCCCACGGCGGACATCGCGCGCTGACGGACCTGAACAGGGAGGGCGTCCTCCGGAGGGTCGTTACGCAGAACACCGACGGATTGCACCAGAAGGCCGGGTTCCCGGAAGAGGACCTCATCGAGATACACGGCACCTCCCACTGGGTGAAGTGCCTGGATTGCGGGATCCGGGAAACCCGCGAGGCCGTCAACCGCCGGGTGGCGGCGGGGGAGCTTCCGCCGCATTGCCCGTCGTGCGGGGGAATCCAGAAGACCGACGCCGTCTTCTTCGGCGAGGGCATTCCCCGCGACCGGATGGACCGGGCCGTCGAGTGGACGGACCGGGCGGACGTCTTCCTGGTCGTCGGCACCTCCCTGGTCGTCCAGCCGGCGGCCGGTCTTCCGGCCCGGGCGAAGGCCCGGGGGGCCAGGCTGATCATCGTCAACCGGGAGGAAACCCCGCTGGACGCCGAGGCGGACGCCGTCCTGGCCGGATACGCGGGCGAGGTCCTCCCGCGCCTGGCGCGGGCGGTCGCCTCCCAGCGGTCCCGGTAAGCCGGATCCCTGAGGGTCCGTCTTTGGGATCTACGGCCGCGATTCATGGAATGGGCCGTCTCCCTGGAGGGTTGATGAAAGTCATCGCCGCCGAGTTCGAGAAATCCGTTGTCCATGGGAAGGACTGTCCCAAGGACCCCCTGGCGGAGGTTGCTTTCGCCGGCCGGTCCAACGTGGGGAAGTCCTCCATGATGAACACCCTCCTGGGCCGCAAGGGGCTTGTGAAGACCAGCTCGACACCGGGCAAGACGCAGACCCTGAACTTCTTCCGGGTCCGGACGGGCGGGGGGGGTGGGGGGGGAGGGACGGAGTTCCGGTTCGTGGACCTTCCGGGCTACGGCTATGCCAAGGCGCCGGACCGGGTCCGGAAGGCCTGGGGAAAGATGGTCGAGTCGTATCTGGAGGTCCGGGAGCCGCTTCAAGGGGTCGTCGTCATCCTGGACATCCGACGCGGCGCCGGGGACATGGACCGGGACCTGCTCGAATGGCTCGCATCCAAAGGGATGGCGGCCCTCGTGGTGTTGACCAAGGCGGATAAGCTCTCGGCTTCCAAGCGCGCGGCCGCGTCGGCCCAGGTGAGAAAGGACCTGTCCCTCGGCCCCGAGGACCCGGTGACGTTCTCCGCCGCCAACGGGATGGGAAAGGACGCGCTTTGGCGAAGGCTCGGGCCGTGGGTGAGGAACCAGGCGGGTTTTTTCCGGGGATGAAGCGGATTCATCTTTCCGCATGCGGTCTTCGAAGACGATTGGGATTGAAAAATGAGCGACTTACTGTTCGGCACGGCTGGGGTGCCTGCCAGCACGGGGGGCAAGAAGGGCACGCGGGACGGGATTCGGCGCCTCCGGGAGCTGGGCCTCGACTGCCTGGAGGTGGAGTGCGTCCAGGGCGTCCGCATGCAGGAACAGCTGGCCCGCGAGGTCGGTGAGACGGCGCGGGAGAACGACGTGGCTCTCTCCGTCCACGGTCCGTACTGGATCAACCTGAACTCCCTGGAGCCGGAAAAGGTCGAGGCCAGCCGGGAGCGCATCCTGAACTCCGCGCGCATCGGCCATTTCTTCAGGGCGCGGGGCGTGGCCTTCCATCCGGCGTTCTACATGGGCGGCGCTTCCAAGGAGGTCTACCCGAAGGTCAAAAAGCACCTGCGCGAGCTCGCCGCCAAGCTTCGCAAGGAGAAGGTCGATGTCGGCCTGGACCCCGAGACGACGGGAAAGGGCCCCCAGTTCGGCTCCCTCGATGAAACCCTCCGGTTGGCCAAAGAGATCAAAGGCATCCGGCCCTGCATCGATTTCTCTCACATCTACGCCCGGAACACGGGAAAGTACAATACTTACGCGGAATTTTGCGAAATCCTGGAATCCTTGCGGACCCAGCTTGGGGACGCGGCCCTCCAGGACATGCACATCCACCTGTCGGGCATCGAGTACGGCCCCAAGGGCGAAAGGAACCACGTCGTTCTGAAAGAGACCGTCTTCGACTACGCGGGCGTCCTCAAGGCGCTGAAGGATTTCGGCGCGGGCGGCCTTCTCATCTGCGAAAGCCCCATCCTGGAAGAGGACGCGCTCATCATGCAGAAGACCTATCGGGCTCTGTGAGACCTCCGCCCGCGCGGACAACCCCGCAAGAGATGGCGTCCGAGGGCGGCAATGGCGGACCGTTGACAGACCTCCCGGGCGCCCATATATTGGATAAAATTGCTTTGGATTCAACGATAGCCCTTCGTTTTTGGGAATTTGGACGGGCGGAGGGGGGGGGAGGCCCCGGCCGGGGCGGCCCGCAGCGATCCCTCCATGCCCCGCGAATTTTCCCGGTAAGGACCCGGAAATGGAAGTGTTCGATGTGGTGGTCATCGGTGGCGGACCCGCGGGTCTTTGCGCCGGCCTGTACGCCGGCCGGGCCAAGCTGAAGGCCGTCGTTCTGGAAAAGGGCGTCCCAGGCGGACAGATCGTCAACACCGGGGACGTGGAGGACTATCCGGGCTTCGAGCACATCATGGGACCGGAGCTGGCCCAGAAGATGGAGGAGCACTGCAAGAAGTTCGGGGCCGAGATCAGGATGGAAGAGGTCCTCGAAATCTACTGCGACGGCGAGGACCGCGTCACCCGGACGGACGAGAACGAGTACCGCTCCAAGGTCGTGATCCTCTCGGCGGGCGGAAGCCCCATCTATCTCGAGATCCCGGGCGAGAAGGATTACTGGGGCAAAGGAGTTTCCTACTGCGCCATCTGCGACGGCGCTTTCTTCCAGGACGAGGTGATCGCGGTCATCGGCGGCGGCGACGCGGCGGTGGAGGAGGGCCTGTTTCTGACCAAATACGGGAGCAAGGTCCCCATCATCCACCGGCGCGATCAGCTCCGCGCCACGAAGATCATCCAGGAACGGGCCTTCAGCTCGGAGAAGATGGAATTCATCTGGGATACGGTCGTTGAAGAGATCGTCGGCGATGACAAAGCGGTGAAGCACCTCAAGCTCAAAAACGTCAAGACCGGCGAGACCGGCCGGCTGGACGTGGGCGGAGTCTTCATCTTTATCGGGTTCACGCCGAACAGCGGCCTTGTCCGGGAGCCGTTGGACAAGGACGAAAACGGCTACTACGTCACCGACGAGACGATGCAAACGAATATCCCGGGCATTTACGCCGTCGGAGACGTCCGGACCCAGGTTGCCCGGCAGCTCACCACCGCCGTTGGAGACGCGACCACCGCGGCCATCGCGGCGGAGAAGTACATCGAATCGCTCCATGACAAGGAGGCGGCCTCGACGAGCTCCGTGTAGACTGGGGCCGGCTCCGCGCGAGCCTTCGACGGTGCGCTTCGCCGAAAGGGCGGGGGGGGGGAATCCATCCCGATGTTTCAAAAAGGCATGAACACTCTGTTCCTGGGCGACCTCCGCAGGGGGCTGGCGACGACCTTCAAGCACCTGTTCAAAAAGCCCATCACGATTCAGTACCCGAAGGAGCGGGTCGAGCTTCCCAAGGGCTCCCGGGGCGTCCTCGCCCTGACGAAGGACGAGAACGGCGAGGCCTACTGCATCGGATGCCTGCTCTGCGAGATCGCCTGTCCGACGGACTGCATCACCATCCAGCCCATCGGGACAGGGAAGGAAAGACGGGCCAAGGAGTTCCTCATCGACTTTTCGCGCTGCATGTGGTGCGGCCTCTGTGTGGAAGCCTGCCCGACCGATCCCCTGTCCATCATCCATTCCCCGCACTATGAATGGGCGACCGATAACCGAAGGGAGCAGACGCTGAACATGGAACAGCTCCTGGAGGTTCTCGAATGGGAAACGGTGGAGTATAAGAACTGACCCTCCTTCCTTCTGTCTGACACGATCCGGATTTCAACGCATGTCGCCCATCGATCCAGACAAGCTTGTCCGCCAGACGGCCACCCTTGAAGAGATCAAGGAAGGCCGGGTTTCCGACATTTATTTCGA
>CAYRGS010000108.1:0-12289 GCA_964423875.1 uncultured bacterium | reverse complement strand
CCCCCTCCCCCCCGAGCGGCCGATGGAATCGTAGATCTGCGCGGCGTCGCCGTGCCGCCCGAGACCCTCCAGCGCGCGCGCCTTGATCCACAGAATGTGGGCATTGAGACCCCCCGGAGGGGGGGGGGTCCGAGAGTCTCCTCCGCCGGTTTTCAAGACTCGAAGCGCGTCCGACGCCCGGCCGGATTCCACCAGGGCCCTGGCCGCGATGATCCGCGCCCGCGCCTTCCAGATGGAAAAACGCTCGCCGGCGGGGAAAACGTCCCGGTTCCGCCTAAGAAAACCCTCGGCCAGTCCGGCGGCCTCCTCGTAGGCCCCGTCCGCCAGCGACCGCAAGGCTGAGGACAGGGCCTTGGGAATCTGTTTGGGGCCGCCGGGCAAGTCTTCGACGGTCCAGCCGCCGGGGAGCGAAGCGGATTCGGAAGGGACCGGCCGAGCCGGAGCCGGCTGCGCCCTCGCCGCCCGGCGCGGAGACACAATGCCAATGAGAATCAAAAAGCATAGAATGGAAGCGACGGGGAGGAATTTTCGTAGCAGGGGTTTTCGGCGAGTCTGGATCATTCTCAGCTTCCGGGACGGACCGGGGAGCGGGGATTCACCGGCTCATTATCCATCGAGACGATTCGCTCAGCAAGCGGGCGCCCCGGATTGTCGGTTCACCTCCCCGGAAGCCGGTGGACCGCCCCCCCCATCGAATGTGCGGCGCGCTCCCCGCCTGAGGCTTGCGGGCAATCAGGGGGGAGGGGGGGGCGAGACGATTGACTTTTCGGCCCGGCGTTGCTACGTTCTCAGGTAGCAGGGAATTTCAAATCGAGAGTATTCAGTGCCTACCGTTACAGACCTTTCCCAAGGCGGAGTCTGGAGTCTAATCTCCCATTCTGGGCCTGTGGTCCAATTGGTCCTCCTGATCCTCGTCGCGTTTTCCGTCACCTCGTGGGCCATCATCCTCTCCAAGCAGCGCACCCTCGCGCGCGCTCGGCGTCAGTCCGAGGAGTTCCTGAACGCCTTCTGGAAAAATCAGCGTCTAGACGCTCTGTACGAAAAATCCGACGATTGGATCGACAGTCCCGTGTCCAAGGTCTTTCGCGCGGGGTACCGGGAGCTGTCCCGACTCCACGACGTCGTCGTGAAAACCGAGGCGGGCGTCGATGTTGCGGCGGCGCCGGAAATCTCCATATTACAGAACGTGAGCCGGGCGATGTCCCGCGCCCGAAACCTGGAGACGACGCGCCTCGAGCGGGCGCTCACCTTTCTGGCCACAACGGGCAGCTCGACCCCTTTCATCGGTTTGTTCGGAACGGTGTGGGGGATCATGAACGCCTTTCGCAGCATCGGGCTTTCGGGCTCGGCGAGCCTTGCCGTCGTGGCGCCGGGCATCAGCGAGGCCCTCATCGCCACGGCCGTCGGCCTGGCGGCGGCGATCCCGGCCGTGATCGCCTATAATGCCTACCTCCGGCGCGTCGAGACCCTCACCATCGAGATGGAAAACTTCTCCGATGAATTCATGAACCTGGTCGACCGGTTCTACGCGGCCCAGTAAGGCGGGCCCGAGCCGCACAAGGGGAGTCAAGGTCGGGACATGGGGGCGAATTCGAAGAAGGGCAGGGCCTTGGCGGAGATCAACGTGACCCCCCTCGTGGACGTCATGCTGGTCCTGCTGATCATCTTCATGGTCACGGCCCCGATGCTTCAGCAGGGCGTTGACGTGGACCTGCCGGAGGTGGCCGCCCGCGAGCTCCCGCTCGAGAGCGGCCAGCTCACTGTGTCCATCACCAAGGACCGCCGGGTTTTCCTCAACCGGGCCCTCTTGACCGTCCCGCAGCTGCGGGAAAAACTCATGGCGATTTACCGGGAAAAACCGAACAAGGAAATTTTCCTCCGGGCCGATCGGGATGTCCCCTACGGATTCGTCGTGGGGACGATGGCCGCCATCCGGGCCGGCGGCATCCAGCGGGGCGGGATGGGGGCGGAGGCCGCGACGGTGAAACAACCATGAGGCGCGACGACCCCGAACCGGAATCCCGCTGGGGCCCGATGGTCCTGGCGTCCGTCGCGATCCACGCCTTGGTAATCGGCGGGGCGGTGATTCTGGCGTCGGGCTCGGCCCCCCCCCGGTTGCTCTACGCCCCTTCCATGAGCGTGGGCTTGGTGGGCCCGGGAGAGGTCGGACTGCCTCCCGGAGGCGGAGGCCCCCCCGTCCCTCCGAACACCGATCGGCCCAGGGAGAAATCCGCTCCCAAGGCCAAGGTGAAAGCGCCCGACCCGCCTCGGACGGAACGCCAACCGGCCAAGGAAACCCCCGCCGATAGTCCGCGGCCGAAGGTTGAAAAACCCAAACCCGAAATCACCCGGGCCTTGTCCCTCAAGCCGAAGCCCGGAACGGCGCGGCCGCCGAAGAAAAGGGCGGCCGCGCCACGCGGGGACGCCCCGCCAAAAAAGGCAAAAAAGATACGCCGGACAGGACCGTCGGCGGTCTTTGCCAAGACCCGGAGGAAACCCGCCGTCAGAAAGCCCGCGGGAAAGGAGCTGGACGCGCTGGATCAAATACGCAAGCGGCTTCTGGCCCGGGCGAGCCGGCCCGCCGAACGCAGGGGCGCGACCGGAACGGGACGGCGCAGGGGCGGCCCGGGCAAACCGAGCGGGGGCGGATTCAGCGGACCCGGAGGGCGGGATTCCTATAAGAACGAGCTGGCCCGGATCTTCTACGCCGCGTGGGTTCTGCCGCGGTCCATTCCCACCGAGGATCTCAAGGTCGATCTCATTATTCACATTGACCGCGGCGGCCGGATTGTGAAAACAGATATCAAGAGCCCATCCGGGAATCGCCTATTTGACGAATCCGTCCTACGCGCCGTCGCCAAGGTGGACACCGCGGGCGGACTCCCCCCGTTGCCGCCGGGGATCCCCGAAAGCGTGCTGGTTCAGGGCTTCCGGTTCGACCCCAAATTCCATCGAGGATTCACACGCTGAAAACACGCGCTTGCGGGAATATCACCCTTCGGCTTTTTCTCCTGGCCGCCTTTCTGGGGAGCGGACCCACGGGCTGGCTGGTTCGGGCCACGGCCGCATCCGCCCAAACCCAACCGAAGGACTACATCATCATTGGCCCCGGAGGCGGGCGGCAATTGCCTCTGGCGGTGGACGCCTTCCGCGATTTGGGTTCAGTCCCCTCCGAAACACCGCTGGGCCTGAAGCTCACACGGGTCATCACCGAGGATCTGAAGGCGACGGGGCTGTTCCGCCTCCTGGACCCCATCTCGTTTCTCGAGGACCCCCTCAGCGACAGCATGTTGCCGGATCAAATCGATTTTCGGAGTTGGGCCACGATCGGCGCCGAGGCCTTGATCAAAGGCGGGTTCCGACTGAAGGGGGACCGCATCGAGGTGGAGGCCCGGCTGTTCGAGGTGGTCCGAAGCACGATGGTGGTGGGGAAGCGCTATCAGGGCAAAGCATCGGATTTCCGGCGCATCGCCCACAGTTTCTCCAACGAGGTCATCCGGTTCTTCACCGGCGAGCCCGGGATTTTCGACACGCGGATCGCCTTCGTATCCTCCCGCCGGGGAAGCAAAGAAATCTTCCTCATGGATTATGACGGATTCTCCCCTCGGCAGATCACCCGGAACGGGACGATCAACCTGAACCCCAGGTGGTCACCGGACGGGAAGCGGCTAGCCTACACCTCGTACATCGAGCGCCGTCCCGGCGTTTTTGTGACCGACCTCATCCGGGGCGGAACACGGCGGCTGGCCCTGAAAGCCGATTTGGCCACCGGAGCGGTCTGGTCGCCGGACGGCTCGATGATCGCCGTCGCGCTGGGCCGTCGGGGAAACACCGACCTCTTTCTCTTTCAGTCCGACGGCCGCCTGATTCGGCGGCTCACAACCCATTTCGCCATCGACGTGGACCCGTCCTGGTCGCCCGACGGCAAGACCCTCGCCTTCACGTCCAACCGCTCCGGGTCTCCGCAGGTCTTCCTCATGGACGTCACGGGAAAGAACATCCGGCGGATCACTTTCGAAGGCCGATACAACTCCTCGCCCGCTTGGTCGCCCAAAGGGGACCTCATCGCTTTCAACGGGATGAACAAGGGCGAGTTCAAGCTGTTCGTCATCCGTCCCGACGGCACAGGGGCCCGGCGGCTCACATCGGTGACGGGGGGGCAGTCCGATCCGGCGTGGTCGCCCGACGGCCGCTTCCTGGCCTTCACGTTGGAAAGAGGAAGAAAATCGGTCTACCTGATGAATTTGGCTTCCGGATTCCTGCGGCGGCTGGGAGGGGGCGAGTCTCCGGCCTGGTCTCCCCGGAGGAAAAAATAGTGAAAATGAATTGCGCAACACCTCCCTACGCATGATATCCTTAGCACGCTATCGTGGTGGAATTTTTGTGTTCACCCGCGACTTGGCCTGAGAGATTCTGAGATAGGAGAAAAATGTATGCGGTTCAAAGGGGTTCGTGAACGCATTCCGTTCCTGCTGATTGTAGGATTTGCCATTGTGTTGGTGGGTTGCCCCAAGAAAGCGCCACCGGTGAAGCCGGCTTCGCCCGCGACGGATATATTCGAGGGCCTAGTCACCCCGGCGAAGGTTCCGAAACCGCCCCCGGCGCCGCCCACCGCCCCCAAGGTCGAGGTAGAGGACGCAAAAAACGCCAAGCAGGCCCGGAAGTTTCAAAGTGCCATGCGCGCCTTCGAGAGCGCGCCTGTTTACTTCGACTTCGACCGCTCGGAGATCAAATACCATTTCACATCAGTCCTCAACCGAAAGGCGGACTTCCTGAAGAGATTCAAAAACGTGCGAATTCAGATCGAGGGACATTGCGATGAGCGGGGGTCCATCCAATACAACCTCGCACTGGGAGACCGGCGCGCCAACAGCGCAAAGGCCTATCTGGTCGCATTGGGGATCGCGACGAACCGGATCTCCACCATCAGCTTCGGCGAAGAGCGGCCCATGGTGCGCGCCTCCAATGAAGCGGCCTGGGCCAAAAACCGCCGGGCGAATTTCGTCGTCATTGGGCAGTAATGGATCGAGACCCTTCCGGCCCGGGCCGGGACAGAGGGGATATTTGACGAGATGGCGCGACGGGCCGGTGGAATCCTGGTGGGTTTGTTGGTGCTCCTAACGGGTTGCACTACCAACGAAGAGGTCGAGCTGCTCCGCTCGGATATCCGCAGGCTGAAGCGGGAAGTCCGGCAGGTCCGGGATGAAGGGAGCAAGAAATCCCAGGCCCTTCAAGCCGCAGTGAGTCCGGTCGCGGCCCGTCTCGAGATCCTGACAAAGGAGATCGAAAAAATACGCCGCACCCAGGCGGACTATGAAACCCGCCTGGAATCGACCCGGCGAGCGGCCGCCAAGGCCACCGGCTCGGTGGAAGAACGCCGGTTTCGGTCGCGAAAGCGGGAACAAGAACTGCGCGATCTGCAAAAATTACTGGAATCCCGCTTGGTTATCCTGGAGAAGGATCTGGCCTTTTTGAAACGGACCTTCGGCGTCAGCCGCCCACCTCCGGGGGCGGTCGCGGCCGCACGGCCGCCCGCGCCGGCCGCTCCGCCGCCGTCTCCTTCTCGCTCGGCCAGTCCGATCCCCCCTGCCACGGCCGCTGTCCCGACACCCCCTCTGGTGGCTCCGCCCCCTGTGATCGCGGACGATGCTCGGGCCCAGACGGCCGCACTGGCGCTTCTGAAGGGGGGGAAGCTGAAAGATGCGCGCCGCAAATTCCAAGAACTGCTCCGCCGCTTTCCCACCTCACGGCTCGCCGACGACGCCCAATACTGGATTGGGGAAACCTATTACCTGGAGAAAAGGTACGACAAGGCCATTCTCGAGTACGACAAGGTGGTCATTAACTACGCGAAGGGCGACAAGGTGTCGGGCGCGCTTTTGAAGCAGGGATTCGCGTTCCTCGCCTTGGGCGACAAAGCGTCGGCCAAGCAGTTGTTGAACCAGCTTGTCGGTGAATACCCCGATTCGGATGAGGCGAAAACGGCTCGGTCCAGACTGTTGAACCTGTGAGCATAGACGCCCCGCGCGGTCCTTTGCCGGTGCAAAGTCCCTTGCGGATCCTGGTCTCCGACCGCCGCGGCATGACGCTCGAAAGGTTCCGAAACGCCCTGATGGACCCGTCGTTTTTTTAATTCGACATGTGGAGAGCGAAGAAAAAGCGCTCGGCGGCGGGAAGGTTTTTCAAGGCTCTGGGAGTCCTTGGTCTCCTTTGTCTCGCCCTCCTTCTCGCGGTCCCCTACCTTGTCAATCTGGACGGATTCCGCACACGGCTCATCCGGGAGTTAAGCCAGCGGCTGGGCAGACCCGTTGAGGTGAGATCGCTTCGGCTCCGGACACTTCCCCGGCTGAGCCTCGACATCTTGGAATTGCGCATCCTCGACCCCCCCGAATTCGGAGGGAAGACCGCCCTCACCGCCGAATCTCTTCGGGTGATCGTGCGCATCCTCCCTCTGCTCCGGGGGCGGCTGGAAGTTCAGAGCCTCGGCCTGGACCGACCCATGGTGGTGCTCCGCCGCAACCGGGCCGGATTCAATAACCTCTTCGGCCCGCGGGCGGCCGCGCCCACTCCCTCCGCGCGCCGGGCCCCGGTCGGCCGGCCTTCTCCCGCCCAGCCGCCTCCTCCCAAGCTCCCTGCCGAGCCCTCCTCCCTGTTGGCCGGTCTTCTCATCTGGGACTTGAACATCGAAAACGCCGGGTTCCGGATCGAGGACGCTAAGGCCGGCGCGCCCGTCACCCTGGACGGGATTCATGTCGCCATCGAGCGAACCGCTGCGGATTCACCGATCACCATCCGCCTAAAAGCCGAACAACCCGGCCTTCAAATCAATGCCGTCATCGGTCCGGTGAATTGGGGGAACATCCCCGCCACCCCGGCCGATGTCCGCATGACCCTTCGCCCGGGATGGATCCGCGCCCTTCGGCCCTGGATCGGCCACTCTCTCCGGGGCGGCCCCTTCCACATCAGCCAAGGAGTAATTTCCGGGGACCTGGCATTCCGGGGAAACCTCAAGCGGGCGACCCTCAAGGCGGACATCTCCATAGCGGGACTCGCGGGCAGAATCTTCTCCCTTCCCCTGAAAGAAGACCCGCAACTCGAGCTCCGGCTCAAATCGGACCTCAAAATCTCGAAGCCCGATTCCCAGACCTCCCCCACCTTTCAAGCCAATGGAGAGGTCTCGGTCGGAGGCCTCCTCTTTCATTGGACGGCCCGGGGGACCACGGATTCTAAGAACCGGCGGTTCGAGGCGGAAATCCAAGGCGCCCGCTTGCGGGGAGCGGACCTGGGGCCGATTCTGAAGGCCATCCTCAAAGAGAAGGTCGACCCCTTGAAGATTGCCGGCCTCATCGGTTTCAACGTAAAGATCAAAAGCAAGGGGCAGGACGCCTCTGTGGACATGACGCTCGACGCCGGGGAGGTCCGGGCGCGCTACGGCAACCTCTTTCAAAAAGGCGCGGGAATCCCCCTGAAGCTCGCGGGGAAATGGGTCTCGGCCCCCAACCGGACCGAGATCAAGCCCATCGCCTTTGACTTGCAGCAACTCCGCTTCCGTGGAGAGATGCGGCAATCTGGAGGTTTCGTGAGTCTGCGGGGCGATTTCGATCCCTTCGACCTGGAAGGTCTGGACACCTTGTTCCCTCGATTGAGGCCGCTGGGACTCGCGGGGAAGGTCCGAATCGGGTTGATCGCCAACGGCGCCCCGGCGGAAGTCCTGAAGAAAAACACCGAGCTCCAGGTCACTATCGAGGAAGGCGCGGTGACGCTTCCGGGCAGCCTCATCCGGATCCGGGACCTGGAAGCCTTTCTGCTGGTCACCCCCCGGTCCTTTCAAATCAGCCGGTCGAAGGCGAGAATCGGGAAAAGCCGGCTGGGGTTGGAGGCCACGCTCGTCGACTTCAGCGCGCCGCGGATCCGCTTCGACCTGCGGGCGCCTTCATTTCTTCTCGAGGATTTCCTGCCCAAGAGACGACCTCCCGACAAGGCCGCCGCCGCGGACCCGCCCCTTATCCGAAAGGTCTCGTGGTCGCCCCGCCGGCCGACCCGGTTGACCGTAGCGGAAGCACGGAAAGGCCCCAGGCGCAAGCCGACGTTGGCGGACTCTCTGAAGGGCGTCCGGGCGGAAGGGACCCTCCGAATCGAGAAAGGCGAAGCGCGAAGCGTTCGGTTCGAGAAACTGTTCGCCGCCCTCCGTCTCCAGGGCGGAATGGTAATCGCCGACCCCCTGAAGGCCCGGCTTTACGGCGGGACAATGAACGCCGCTGGGGAGTACGCCCTGAATCGTGAGCCCGCGGCCTTCCGGGGCCGACTGACCCTAAGGGCCGCCCGGATCGAGGAGGCCATCGCCGAGCACGTGCCCGGGCCTCCCTGGGTTACGGGCCGCGCCGATCTCGACGCCGACGCCGAAGGCGCGGGGACAGAGGCGGAGGCGCTGATGCGTTCGCTTTCCGCCCGGGGAAAAATCTCCATCCAGGATGGAGAGGTGCGCAACATTGCGTTTCTGGCGAATGTGGAACGCCTGATGCGCATGCCCGGAATCTTTGGCCTGAAAGATGGGAAAAAGCGGTTTCAACGGCTGGAAGGGCCGTTCGAGATCCGCAAAGGCAAGGTACGCTTTCCCTCACTGAGACTCGACTCGCCCGGACTTTCCTTGAACGCAAAGGGCGAGGTCGGTTTTGACTTGCAAAGCCGGTTGGACATCACGGCGACATTCGACAAAAAGGCCACCCGGACTCTCTCCAAGGGTCTTTTCGGGGCACTGCTGGGGGCCGCTGAGAAATTAGAGATTCCGTTCCGCGTCCGAGGTTCTTTGCTTGCGCCCCGGGTCGCCCTCGACCCCCTATTCCTACAAAAGAGCCTCGGGCGAAACCCGGAGAAATTCATCCGGGACGCCCTCGACAGGCTGCTGCGCTGAGAGGATTTCGCCGTGGCCGAATTCCAAATACCCGACGCCCTGGCGCGGGATTCCAATTCCAAGATTGTGTTCCTGATTCTGGACGGGTTGGGAGACCTCCCGACGGGTCCGGAGGGGACATCTCCCCTGGAGGCCGCCCGCTCCCCCAACCTGGACGCCCTGTGCGAGCGCGGCGTGTGCGGCCTGCTGGACCCGGTGCTACCGGGCGTCACCCCCGGCAGCGGGCCCGCACACCTGAGCTTGTTCGGTTACGACCCCGTCGCGGTCCCGGTCGGCCGGGGCGTCCTCTCCGCCCTCGGGCTGAATTTTCCGCTCCGGCCCGGCGACATCGCCGTCCGGATGAACTTCGCCTCCGTGGACGCCGAAGGAAACGTCACCGACCGGCGCGCGGGCCGCATCGACGATGAGACCAACCGCCGCCTCGTGAATCTCCTGAACGGCGGGGGGGAAAGCGTGAGGCTGGACGACGTGGATTGCTTCGTCCGCCCGGAGAAAGAGCACCGGGCCCTCGTCGTCTTTCGGGGGCCGGGCCTCACGGCCGACGTCTCCGACACCGATCCGCAGGCCGTCGGCGTCCCGCCCCTGACTCCGCGGGCCGGAACGACCGAGGCGGAGCGAACGGCCCGGGCGGTCGGCGCCTTCCTAGACCACGTGGGAGCGGTCCTCTCCGATGAGCCGCAGGCGAACGCCGTCCTCCTGCGGGGCTTCGACACCCTGACCCGCCTGCCGTCCATGCCCGAGCGCTACCGCGTCCGCCCCCTGGCCATCGCGGGCTACCCGATGTACCGGGGCCTGGCGCGCCTGGTGGGGATGGAAGTCCACGAGGGGTCCACCGATCCGCTCCGGCAGGTCGAGATCGCGGCGGAGAACTGGGACGCGTTCGACTTTTTTTACATCCACGTCAAAGACACGGACCGCTGCGGGGAAAACGGCGACTTCGACGGGAAACGGGACGCCATCGAGCGGGTGGACGCGGCGGTCCCCCGGCTCGCCGATCTTCTGTTCGGCGCCGAATCCGGGGACCGCTCGAACGTCCTGGTCGTCACGGGGGACCACTCCACGCCGGTGTCCCTGAAGGCCCATAGCTGGCACCCCGTCCCGGTCTTTCTCTCCTCCCCGGCCTGCCGGCCAGACGACCGGCGCGTATTCGGCGAGACGGCGTGCGCCTCGGGCGGCTTGGGCCGTTTGCCGATGCGGCGCTTGATGTCCATCGCCCTGGCGCACGCGGGACGCCTGGCCAAATTCGGGGCCTGACCGTGAGCCCCGAACCGCGTGACCCGCGCGAGCGGATGGCTGAGCTGGTCAGGGAAATCGCGGTCCATAATCACCTCTACCATGTCCTAGACAATCCCGAGGTCTCAGACGCCAAGTACGACACCCTCATGCGGGAGCTTCTGGAGCTGGAAGAGCGGCACCCGGAGTTGAGGTCGCCGGATTCGCCTACGCAGCGCGTCGGCGCGCCTCCCCTGGAAACCCTCGGGACTGTCCGCCACAGCCTGCCCATGCTGAGTCTGGACAACGCCTTCGGCGAGGCGGAGACCATGGAGTTCGACGCGCGGGTGAAGCGCTTCCTGGAGACCGCGGGGATCGATCCCCCCCGGGCGATCGAGTACGTCGCAGAGCCCAAGCTGGACGGGGTGGCCGTGGAGCTCATTTATCGTGACGGCCGCTTGGAAACCGGCTCCACCCGCGGCGACGGCGTCACTGGAGAGGACGTTACGCGGAACCTGAAAACCATCGAGGCCATCCCGTCGCTCCTTCGGGGAGATCCCCCCCCCCCGCTGGTGGAAGTCCGCGGGGAGGTCTACCTCGGCCTGGAGGCCTTCCGGCGCCTCAACCGGGAGCGGGAAGAGGCGGGCGAGCCGGCATTCGCCAATCCCCGGAATTTCGCCGCCGGGTCCCTGCGTCAACTGGACTCCTCCCTCACGGCTCGGAGGCCACTCACCATCTGCTGCTACAGCGTCGGCCGGGTGGAGGCACATCCCGCGAAACCGGCCCCCTCCACTCAATGGGAAACCCTCCGGTGGCTGAGCGGTCTCGGCCTTCGCACAAGCGACCGGACCAGGTGTTGCCGGGGGATCGAAGAGGTCCTGGCCTTTTACCGGGACCAGGAAGTCGTCCGCGAGGATCTGGATTACGAGATGGACGGCATCGTCATCAAGGTCAACGACTTTTCTCTTCAGGACGCCCTGGGAGAGAAAAGCCGCAGCCCGAGATGGGCCGTTGCGTACAAGTTCAAGCCGCAACAGGCGACGACAATCGTGGAGAAAATCGACGTCCAGGTCGGGCGGACCGGGTCGCTCACGCCCATCGCCCACCTTCGGCCGGTCCGCGTCGGCGGCGTCGAGGTCAGCCGGGCGACGCTGCACAACCAGGACGAAGTGGAGCGTAAGGACGTCCGCGCCGGCGACACGGTCTGGGTTCAGCGCGCGGGAGATGTGATCCCCGAGGTGGTCAAGGTCGTCCCGGAGAAGCGAAAGACGGGCGCCCGGCGATTCCGGATGCCCGCCAAGTGCCCGGAGTGCAGCGCCCCCGTCGAGCGGGTCGAGGGGGAATCGGCCCATCGGTGCACGAACGGACTTTCCTGCCCGGCCCAACGGAAAGAGTCCATCCGCCACTTCGTCTCGAAGAAGGCGCTGGACATCGACGGCCTGGGGAAGAAGCTCGTGGCGCAGCTGGTGGACCGGGGTCTCGTCCAAGACGTCGCCGACCTCTACAAGCTGGACGCGGAGACCCTGGCCGGTCTGGAGCGCATGGCCGAGAAATCCGCATCGAATCTCATCGCGGCGCTGGAAGCAAGCAAGGAGACCACCCTCGTGCGGTTCCTCTTCGGGCTGGGCGTCCGCCACGTGGGCGAGCACGTCGCGACGGTCCTGGCCGAGGAATACGGAGACCTGGACGCCCTGATGGCGGCCGAGCCTGAAGACCTAGTCGAAGTGCACGAGGTGGGGGAAATTGTGGCGCGAAGCGCCGTGGACTTCTTCGGCCGTCCGGAGAACCGCGAGATCATCCGGCGGCTGCGCACCGAGGCGGGGGTCCGCTGGCCCGCCCCGCCGCCCAAGGGCGATGAGACCGCCCGGGCCGGGGGAGGGAGCGGAGGGGGGCCGCTGGCGGGGAAAACCATCGTCTTCACCGGGGCGATGGGCATGGCCCGGGACGAGGCGAAACGCCTGGCCCGGTCCGGGGGCGCGCGCGTGGCCTCATCGGTCAGCAAGAAGACGGACTTCGTCGTGGCCGGAGCGTCCGCGGGGAGCAAGCTGAAAAGGGCCGAGAACCTGGGCGTCGAGGTGGTGGACGAGGCGGAGTTTCGCCGGCGGGTCTCGGCGCAGGACCTTGACGCATGGCGGTCCGAGCGATAGTTATTGAGACGGCCGAATC
>CAYRGS010000107.1:0-12640 GCA_964423875.1 uncultured bacterium | reverse complement strand
AAATCGATGTCGAAGCCTTTCCAAACGCCGCTCGCGTCCGGATAAGCAAAGCCGGCGATGCCTGTGCTTACGACGCAGCGCAGCACACCGCGGGACTTGACGTCGTCCAAGGTTCCGGCCCCGGCGCCAACCGGCCCGAGCGCCACGGCCATCGCCGCGCCTAAGACCATCAACTTTAGAGTTTTCACTGCTTGCCCTCCCAGTTTGTCGGTATGTGACTAAATATGTTCAGCCTCCAAGATCGAACGAAGATTCGCGCCTACACGAATCGCCTCAACACCCTGATTCGGCTAATTACCCGAACGCAGCGGCCTCACGGTGCCCGGATCAGATTTAGATCTTAGCTTCTGGGTCGGACAGGGCAAGGGGTAATATTTGGCGCAGGCCAGGAGTGGATGCAAGCAGCTGTCTCAGCCGCCCGCAACCCGAAGGGTTTATCCTCGGGCACGTTCCGCGTAGTTCGTGGCGCCTCGTGGTTCTACGTCAGTCCGTCACTCTTCCGCGCGGCGTTTTGGATCTGGTACCAAACTGGGCTTCACGTATGGCAACGTGGGTTTTCGTTGCGCCAAGGCTCCTTAAATTACCCTTTGGGGGGTCCAGGGGGCTTGCCCCCTGGCGGGTTGAAAATTGTTTGTGGACTCGATGCTTTCCCGGGGTTTTCGAATTCGTTGAGATGAGCCAGCCTCCAACGCCTTCAGGATTTGATTCCGCTATCTCCGAGAAGCTGTTAAAATTCGAGTTGTTAATCCAAAAAGACACAGACCCCAGCCACCTGTAGGGGGCACGTAATGCGGTTTCGGCGTACCGTCCTGATTGCCGTTCTGGGTTCCTGCCTCCTCGCCTGGGTCTGCTCTTGATTCCAGGCTTTCCTTTGGCTCGAGACCTTCGTTACAATTCCGGTGTCATTGCTAAAAAGCGAATAATATGCCACCCATGGATGGAGGGACGGAGCATGTTGCGAATCGGATTTCTCCTCGGGACCACGCTTCTGCTACTGGTTGCCCAAGCGGAGGCGAAATGCACCATCACCATCAAGGGGAAGAACGGTGGGGGCCGCTCGGCTGTTTCAAAGGTGGGCGTCGATATGTCTTACTCAAAGGTTCAGACCACTGGCTTTCCCTTCATCTCCCTGCACAAGAAGCGGGTCAACAGGAGAAGAGGTCCTCTGATCATGCTGGAAAAGGGGAAAAGATTTCGCAGGATGTACGACCTTCCCTGGGGGTGCAACATCAAGCGTCGTTATCGGTTCCGCTTCGTCAATAAACACAAGAAAGAGTACATCTACACGGCGACATGGACCACCAAGAGGGAGTTAAAACTCGGAGATATTGCGAGGTACTTTGGCGATCTTCCCTACCGACCTCTCGGAAGAGGAGGTTCTTTTTGAGACCGCCCAAGTCTAGCTGTTCGTCGTCGAGGTGGATAAGAAGGCGTTCAGTGAATCGCGTTTCACCTCAGTTGTGAATTCATGAAAGCTGAATGACGTTTCTCACCCGATGGGGCACGCATGCGGTTCCGACGAAGCCTTGAACAATCTTCCCCGTCATTCTCGCAGGTCAAAATGGGAGAAAATCCGATGACAATCGAGAAACGAATCGAAGCGCTGGAGAAAAGGTGCAAAAGGCTGGGCAAGACCCTTGTGGGGGTAGGCACCCTGGCTCTTTTTGCCGTTGTCGTTGGCACGGCGGGGTGGACGGTGGCGGTTACGGGCCACATCACCCCAGAGCATATCGTGACGAAAACGAGTTACCTAAAGGATCACAACGGAAAGGTACGGCTTAGTCTCTTCGGGTCGAATGGCTCTATCTTCCTGAAAGATTCAACAGGAAGAAAACGGCTTGAACTTTACGGTGGAAATGGTTCTTTCCACGCGAAAGATAAAGCCGGAAGGACGCGGATTTCACTCAATGGGGACACGGGTAGTATCGGAGTATACGACAAAGCCGGAAAGAGGCGAGTTTATCTCAATGGGAAAATTGGAAAGATTGCTTTCACCGTTCCAAACAAATCAACGATTACTCATCCCTAATTGTTGGGAGACCACTTCCATACCCGCTGGGCGGGAGGAATCCCGCTCAGCGGTTCATGCATGGGTTCAGCTGTAGGGAGAAGGTTACCCTTTTGTCCTCCGGTTCATAGGCCGACATCCATAAATAAGATCCGCTCGACGCCGTGGGGACCCGCCCCTTCGCTTGAGGGAAAATAGGGGACCCGCAACAGGTGTCTTTTTACTGTCTTTTCTGGGTACAGAAACACATTCACCCATATACAACCATGTGAAATTCGATCTTCTTTTTTCGCAGTAACGGCGGGGGATTTCGTTGATAGGCTTGAGGGTCAATCGACACGCGCCCAGCCTACCGCGACCGGCGGGGGTCGTTTACAAACCGGCAGGGTGGGCATCTTGCCCGCCCATTTGAACATTCGCGCCCGGAGGCGCTAAGCTTTTGTCGCAATCGCAAGCGAAACTGAGCACTCAACCTCCCTGATGATATTCAACGAAATGACCATAACAACCCGCTACCCTTTGTAGGGCTGGTATTTCTTGGCGGACTGCTCAGCCAGCTTGGCCGATTCGGGCTGCTTGATCTCCAGGATATAAGGCTGTCTCTCGGAAACCGATCGCAGCTCGCGCAGCAGATCCTGATCCGCCTCCGGGCTTTTCTCCCAGTCCCCTTCTTCGAGCTTGACGAAGACCGGAGCGCCCCTGTTGAAAAACAGCGTGGGCACGCCGAAGATCCCGTGCTCAGCTACAGCCTCCTCATGCCGGACGGCCACTTCCTCGACGCCCGCGCGGGTCCGGATGTCCTCGGAGAACCGCTCCAGGTCGAGACCGGCTTCCCGCGCCACGTCCAGGAGGATGAGCTGGTTAGTGATGTCCAGTTCCTTTTGGTGCCGCGCGCGGAACAGAAGCTGGTTGTAATTCAGGAAGGCCTCCTCGCCCTGCCTCGCGGCGCACTGGGCCGCCAGCAGGGGCGGCACGTCCCGGCTGGGAAAAAGTTTGTCTTCCCAGATCTTCCAGCCCGGCTCATGACGCGAGGCGAAGTTCTCCTGCTCCAGCACAAAGGGTTTGTAGGTCACTTCCAAATCGCCGTTTCCGGATTTCTTCAATCTTTCCAGCCATTCCATGGCCCGGTAGGCGTACGGTCAGACGTAGCAAACGTAGCAGGTGACGTCGAGCGTTTCGGCCATCTGAGAGATCTCCCTGATTCATGGGGTGCGCGTCGGGCATCGCTTTTATTTTACACCGGGATGCCGATCCGTTCCAGAAAGGCGGCCGTCTCAGGTCCGGGCCAACACCTCACTCGCCCGCTTCGCCAGCGCAACCATCTCGCGCCGGGCGTCTTCGGTCGTCTCGATGGGTTGCGGGAACGCCAGCCGGATCGGCCGCGGCCCTTTCGCCGTTTCGGCCGACATCTCGAACCCGTATCGGTCGACGGAAGACATCGTAGCGGCCGTCGCCTCCTTCGCCTTGGAGAACGCCCGGCAGTACTCCACCATGGTGGACGCGTGGTCCTCGTTCATGTGATCGATGATCGCCCGGGCGTGGGGGGCGATGGGATCGGGCCGGCCGGCGAACCAGTCTTCCTTCGAAACCCAGGACATGCGGCCATACCCCCCGATGTAGCGGAGCGACTCGACCCGAAGCTTCCAGAAAGAGAAGTCCTTGTAGTCCGCGTAATACGCCGCGTTGGGAAGGGCCTCCAGGTCAGCGCTCCGGGCCACGTCCCGCTCCACGCCCTCCCCCAGAACCTCGCACCGGCCGACCAGGGTGACCCGGCCGTTGGCCAGCGGGTCGTCCTGCCCGCTCTCGGCCGCGAGCAAAGAGGCCCGGGCGTCGGCCCGGAGGTTCTTAGTGTGCTCGGCCAGCTCGCTGATGAGAAAGACCGGGGAGCCTTCCTCCAGCGCGAAAGTCACAAAAGAGCCGTATGGGAACCCTTCGGGGTCCTTGGCGATGGTGCAGAGCGCGCCCGTCGTGACGGCGGCCGCCAGCGTCCGCGCCCGCTCGCCGTGCGTGGGCGTCGGGACATCCGGGTCGTACAACAGATCTTCCGCTTCGCCGCTCGGGCGGGCGTGGGCGTCGTTGGGCATGATTCATTCTCCAGTAATCTGTCCGCGGCCCTCCCCGCCGAAAAACATAGGCCGCCGAGGGCCTGCTGTCCACGGCCGAGGCGGGGCCTGAGAAATTTCTCCTACAAAGGGTGAATGCAATCCCCGGACCGCCTGAAACCGGCAGCGCTGTGATACAATTCCTCTCATCAAATATCGATTGAAACCACAATGGCGACCGTTGGGAGGATCTCCCCTTGAACGTCCAGGAATTGGTTACGAGGTTTCCGGAGATTCCGGAGGATCTGTACGAAGAGCCGCTTCTCGCGCAGTTCGCAGAAACCTTCGGCGACCCGCTCTCCATCGCCCAGCCACCGGCCCCCTGCTCGACGAAACGCGACGCCGCCAACCATTACTACATGAAGCTCCTGAACCCGATCGTTTTCTACCGCCTCGGGCTGGGCACGCGCGAGAAGGCCCTCCAACACATTCAGACCCTGCTCGACAACCGTGCGGCCGACGCCGAGGGGTTTATCGCCTCTCTGCTGCCCGCCGATGTGGCCGCGCGCGAGGTCCGAGGGCCGGGATGCGAGTAAGGCACTTGCGTGCCGGCCAAGTTGCGGATGAGGCGCTTGCGCTCATGACAACCTCTGTGGCGCACGGCGCTTCGATGGTCCAATGAGGCACTTACGTGCCAGCCAAATTGCGGATGGTGATGGTTGTGCTTATCACAACCTCTCTGGCACACCACGCTCCGATAGTCTAAGCGAGTAGAAGCGAGTACAGGAAACCGACACCGAGTGTGGGCCGCCGCCGGGCGGTCTGATAATCTGTCCCGTCTCGGACAGAACAGGGTCGAGACCACACTACGGGGGACAGGCATGACCGGGAACGCGTCGGAGAAACCCCTTTCGGGAAAAGTCGCCCTTGTGACCGGGGGCGGACGCGGGATCGGGCGGGAGTGCGCTCTGGCGTGCGCCGAGGCGGGGGCGTCGGTGGCGGTCGCCGCCACGACGGAATCCGAGATCCGCGCGGTGGCGGAGGAGATCCGGGGGCTGGGCGGCGAATCCCTGGCCGTCCGGGCGGACGTCACAAGCGCCGAGGACACCGGGCGAATGGCCCGGGAGACCGCGGCGGCGCTGGGGGGGCTGGACATCGCCATCAACGCCGCCGGCATCGGCGGTCCCCGGCTCTCCTTCCTGGAGAACGACCCCCAAACGATGCTGGACATCACGACGGTCAACGTGTACGGCGTCCTCCTGTCCTGCCAGGCCGAGCTCCGGGAGATGGTGAAGCGCGGCGGGGGGCACATTATCAACATCAGCTCCGGTCTCGCCCACAGGGGCGTGCCCCTCGCCGTCTGTTACGGGTCGAGCAAGTGGGCGGTGGAGGGGATCACACAGGGAATCGTCGCCGAGTTCAAGGACAAGGGCGTCATCTCCCACACCATCGGTCCCGGCCGGATGATCACGCGGAATTTCCCCCTCTCGGAGCTTACGCCGGACCGCTACCATGAGGCCCGGCCGGTCAAAGCCATCCGGGGCGCCCTGCTCCACCTCCTCACCGACCCGGCCGGATACCCCAACGGCAAGTACCTCAGTTCGGTGGATTTTGACCGGGAAAACGGGATCGAGTGGAAGAACCCCCTTATCGACGCCTGAGTCTAGTCCCAAAAGCGTCCCGATTCTGATGAGGCAGCGCAATGTCCGACGGCCGCGCCATCGACATCCATTGTCATTTCGTAACGACGGAATGCCTTGAGCGCATGAGCGCGGTGGACCCCGCCTGGAAATTCCAGCGGGAGGAGTCCTCCCCGGAATCTTTCCTCATCCAGATCAACGACCGGAAGGTCGGCCCGATGCGTCTGGGGGGGTTCGACCTTGATCGCCGGCTGAAGGAGATGGATGAGGCGGGAGTGGATGTTCACGTCCTCTCCCCAGTCCCCTACCTGATGCTCTACGAAGCCGAACCGGAGGCCGGAGAGAAGCTGGCGCGCCTCCAGAACGACTGCATCGCGGAAGCGGTCCGCGCCCATCCCGGCCGATTCGAGGCCCTGGCGACCGTGCCCCTTCAGGACCCCGTCCGGGCCATCGCCGAGATCGAGCGCGCGACGGGCGAGCTGGGGATGCGGGGGGCGGAGATTGGGACGCACGTCCGCGGCAGGAATCACGACGATCCGGACCTCTTCCCCTTCTTCGAGCGGGCGGCAGCGCTCGGGGCGTTCCTGCTCATCCACCCTTACCTAGTCGCGGCGGCGGACCGGCTGGGCAATTACGGCTTCATTAATTCCCTGGGCAACCCCATCGACAACAGCATCGCCGGGGCCGCCCTGGCCTTCGGCGGCGTCCTGGAGCGACTGCCCGACCTCAAGATCGGGATCGTCCACGGGGGCGGCCTCCTCCCGTACCAGCACGGCCGGCTGGGCCGGATGGTCGAGGTCCGCCCGGGAACCGGTGAGAAACTGACCCGGCCGGTCGGGGACTCTCTGAGGCAGCTCCATTTCGACACACTGGTGTTCGACGGCCCCGCCCTGGAATACCTGGTCAAGACCTGGGGGGCCGATCACGTCCTCATGGGGACGGATTACCCATTCCTTATGTCCGACCCCCGCCCGGTCGAGACAGTCAACGCCCTTCTGGACATTCCGGAGAAAGACCTCGACCTGATCCGAGGCGGCAACGCCGCAAGGCTTTTACGACTGGGAGGCTGACAGGGTCCGGCTGATCGGAACGGGTGTAGAAGGCAAACTGCTCTATCTCCTCGCACAAACACCGCAACCTGACCGTCGATACGGTCGCCGTGCGCGAGGCGGGGGGAGTATGGGCGCTTCGCTGGGCGGATGGGCGGGCCCGGGACGACCCGGTATCGGATTAGATATCGACACCAAGCTCGCGGAGCATCCGCCGATAGGCCAAGGCGATTCCGTCCGGTCCTTTGATGTGGAGTTCTTCTGCTAAATCGAGCGGAAGTTCTTCCGGCCGCTGATTTTCCACAATGGCGCGGTCCTGCTCCACCACGGTCTGAAGGAACTCAAGCCGTTCGGCGGTGGATGAGTCAGGCGTTCCACTAACAACCTTGTGTTCGTCAACGTAAATAGGCCCATGAACTATGCCGGAGACGTCTAGATCAAAATTGCGCGCCAGAATCACGAACCGGGTGCTCTGGTCAGCCGAGTTGGGCATCAGAGCAACGAACATGACCTCGACCTTGCCCCCCTTTTCCCCTTTCCAAAATCGCAGCGTAAAGGGCTGGCTTAGGAAGTACTCGCGAAGGTGCGATCTGGGTACCAAATAATCGGGGCTCTGATCAAACCAGAACCGCAGCCTTCCGTCCTCTCGCTCCAAGTGGATTTCCGGCGCTAGCAGGTGGTCGGAATCCCCCAAAAGCCCAGGGTGGACCCAAGCCAGATGGGCCTGATCCACGAAATTCTCCATCACCCGTGCGGCACTGCTTTTCCAAACCTTCTTTTCGGAGATTAGGACCCCGTAGTTTGTGTCGTCGTACTCCGGAAACTCGGGAATGAGGGCTCGGGGTTCAGACGATAGGCACACCCACACGATTCCATAGCGCTCTAGAGTCAGGTAGGACGTGAGACATGCCTTTTTCGGAATGGGGTGACCGACCGGAACCGAGGGGATCCGGACGCATCGGCCCTCGGCATCGTAGGCCCAACCATGATATGCGCAAACGAGGGTTTCGTTCTCCACCCACCCCAGAGAGATCGGCGTTCCACGGTGAACACAAAGGTCATGAAAGGCCCGGACCTCGCCCTGGATCCGACAAAGGGCCAGGCGTTCGTCGAGAAGCTTGACCGCCAACGGCCTGTCACCCACTTCTCTCGAATAGGCGACCGGGTGCCAGAACGCACGCAGAGTCGGCCAAAGGTCGGACTCCCTCAAAGCACTTGGGCGTGATTTCGATTCAGCACGTACCCCCCTCATGTCGACTCTCCGAAGTTCCCTTTGTGGCCCGTTAGGAGACGGGGAAACACCCAAAGCGGCTCAGGAACCCTCGCCGAGAAACCTCCACTTCTGATTCGTCAACATCGGTTCCAATGGAGCCACCCTCGGTGGTTCGTTTCCACTAATTCGGCGGATTCTCAAAGCGTTCGGTCTTCAGTCCAGCACGGAAAACGTCGTGTTCAAACCAAGTAACTTACTCGCATCGGGCAATGAATTAAAACAACCCATTCACCGACTCATTCGAGGTTAAATACTCTTCTTTTGAGAAATCCAGACTAATCGTTCAAACCATTCCCTGTGAGAAAATTCCGGCCATTCCACATTCGCATGATCTGACTTCCGTAAAGGGCGTCAACACACCATAGGCCCGGAAGGATTGACTAATCCCCGGGCCTATGGTGTGTTCGAATCTCGTTCCTCGCTGGCATGGTCCAGGCCCCAATCGAGACCCGGTATACCCCCCTATTACATCACAAGGGTTTCAGGATCTTCCACATCTGATCGTTGATCCCAGCTGGTTTGATCAACCCGGCTTTGAGCGCCAGCTTCAAGAACGCCGTTTCCTCGTCGATGAATTTCTGGTCAATATAGGCGTTCGGGTAAACCACGCCGCTCTTCTTGAACCAGTTCACATACCAATTGATTTGCGCATCCGTCGCATTTTTGGCGATATACTTCTTGTACTTCTTCGCCCATTCTATGGTATGCGCGTGTGCGTATTTCTGCCCTTCGGTGTAGGCTCCGAGGAACGCTCGGGCGGCGGTCTCATTCGCCCGAAGCCATTTTCCCCAAGACGTGAAGTTGGTAATTGACAGGTGATGGCCAGTGCCTCTTCGCTTGGCCCATTCCTTGGCGTAGCCCGAAAAGAGCGGACGGATCTTGCCGCTCATCTCCAGTTTCATGGTCAAGGGAACCAGATTTATGGCTAACTCCACGTCCCCTTTGGCCAAGAGCGTAGGACCTACGGGCCAGGGAGCCGTCACGACCCTGAAATCCTTTTTCAAATCGACCCCGTACCATTCCTTGAACAGGATGGAGCCCATCTGCGCGCTGCCGGTGTCCCATCCGGGATGAACAATCTTCTTTCCCTTGACGTCAACCGGGGTCTTGTACGAAGTATTGGTCCGGACATACATGCTCGTGAAAGCATCGACCTGCCTTCCATACATCAAGATGTCGTGACCTTCGTCGCCGACCAACCGCGCGATTTCCATCGTGCTGAGGGCCACCATTTCAACAGACTTCCCCATGAACGCGGCGAAGTCGTCTCGGGGATGAGTAATCTTCATTTCTAAGTTGTATTTCTTGCCCCATTTTTTCAGGATTCCGTTGTCTTTGATCCATTCATCGACCATCCGGCCAGCCCCAAAGGGGAATAGACCAACCCTAACTTTCTTGGCGGCCAAAGCTCCTTGAACCCCTGTCCCTAACAGCAGGACGGCCATCAAAACGGCAGGAATCCAGACAACCAGTCTTCGAAGGTTCACCTTTTCCCCTCCTTGTCTGAAACACGCTTCTTCTCTAGGATTCAACCGGAATGCGGAAAGAACCCTAAACAAATCCCTTAAATACAATCTGCCTGAGGCCCCCGATTTTATCATTCGAGCATTTTGGTGTCAAGGAGATCTCTGGGGTCAGGTCACCTTCGGTAGAATGTTCCTGACGCGGAATAGCCCTTGCCTTTCCAGGAGCCGGACCACTGCCACTCCACGATTGCTCCTTGCCGAATCATTGTAATCTGCCCGTCGATACAGCCGCCCGAGGTGTCCGTCGCCCGTCCGGATGTGATGGTTTCCTTGAAGCGGTATACGCCGTCCCTTCCGTCGCGCATCCGTAGATCAGTCCCAAAGCGCAGACCGCCAAAAACGCCATTTTTGAAGCCGAAAACCTGTTCATCATCACAATCATCCTCTTTGCGAAACCATCCGATCCATCGAGCGGCTACGGCCGCGCTTAATAGGCGCGCGCGGAGCGGGCGAGCGCTCCATCCACGCCGCTCCATCCACGTCCCTCCCCCTCATAGCAGGCTCACCAAAACCCCGCCGCTCACGGTCAGAATCGCGCCGAAAATGATTCTCGGCGTCACCCGCTCCAACTTCCGCAGGAAAATGGCCGACATGCCGATGACCAGGAGAGGAGAGGTCTGAACCAACGTGAATGCGATGGCGACTTCCCCGAGACCGACGGAGAGAATCAAGGTGTACATCGCGGCCGAAATGGCGATCCCGTTTCCAATGAGCCAGGGATATGCCCGCCGACTCGCCCGATACCGCTGCTCCTTGGGAAAGAAGAAAGCCAAAATCGGAAAGAGGAGAAGAGCAACCACCGTTCCAAGCCATACACCGACCATGGGAGAGGGCAACTTCTGCATGCTCAGCTTGAAGAGGACCGAAGCGACGCCCCCTGAAACACCCGCCAACAGGGGAAAGAGGAAGTCCAGCTTTCGCGGCTTTCCGGCCGCCGGCCCGCTTCCTCCCCCACCGGCTGAACCGCCCTTCGATTCGTCGGACCCCGTACGCCGCTCTCGGGCCCAACCTTCAGCCGAGATGAAAATGATCCCGCCTACAACCATGGCGATTCCGAAATACTGAACGCCGGAAAGCCGCTCCCCCAACACCCCGGCTGCGAAGATCACGGCGTAGATCGGTGCCGTCCCTTTGATAGGCGCGGAACGGGCAATGCCGATCCGCTGAATTCCCACGAAATAAAACGCCACGAAGAGAAACGGATTCATAAAACCCGCCAGGAGGAACCACAGGACCCCTTCCCAATGAAGGCTCGAGAATTTTCCGGTGAGGGCGATCAGAATCGTCAGGAGGATGAACTGGCCGGCGATGGAGAGGATGGAAGCCGTAATCGGCGTCGAAAAGCGAAGGGCGTTTCGCGTGAACATCTCCGCGACGGCAAAGCAGAAAGCCGACACGATGGCCACGAGAACGACGGAATCGGGTGTCATGGGCGCCGGCCCAATCGCGGGATGAGTTTCTTCAAATCATGGATCAAGGGTGGTCTAAAAGTTTACCTCCCAACGTGAGGGGAGGAGGGAGGGATTCCCCGAATTACCCGTTCAGCCATCCCGCCTATTCGCCGAGCGCGGCGTGGGCCTGTTTCTGGCGGTCGGCGGCGATGAGGTTGTCGGGATCGAAGTCGGGCTCCAGCATGCGCCAGCCCCGCATCCATTCATAGGTGCGCTGGAGCTCGTCCGGTGGGATGGGCGACGGCTCGACCACCTGAAGCCGGCTCACCGGGAAGTCATCCACCGTCAGCGCGGCAAGTCCCGGGTGCTGGCCTTTGTGATGGTCCAGGAAGTACCGGAGGTATTTGCGCTTGTCGGCGTTGATCCGGCGGACGGCTTCGCCGACGGCGCGGTTGAACGCGGCATAGGTTTCGGCGTCGACTTCCTCCGAGGCCACTTCGGTGCCATGGAACGGCGCGAGGACGATGACGCGGCACCCTTCCTTCTCGGCCAGGGTGAGATAGGGTTCGGTCAGGGTCGTCGCGGCGATCTCGCCCTTCATGATCGAGTCGAAGCGGTCGGCCGAGCTGTTGGATGCGCGGCAGGTCTTGATCGCTTCGCGCGGCAGGAACCCTTCGAGCATCAGCAGCGCGAGATAGTGGGTGCCGAAGTAATAGGGGACGCCGATCAGCTTGTGGGCGAGTTGTTGCGGCGTGTGGACATCCGAGTCCGGCGGGACGACGAGACCGGCATAGACGATGATCGCCCGCCGGCCGAGCTGCCGCCCCTGGACCGACGTGTCCTGAACCCGGCGGTAATTCCCCCATTCGCAGGCGTTGTACAAGTCGGCGGCGCCCGTCTCGAACGCCGCGCCATGGCTCGCGAAGGCGCTCAAACCGTCCGGTGAATCGATATCGACGTCGGTGGTTTTCGATGCCCCCTTGTCGCGTTCCACCCATTCGATCTCAAGACCTTCGGCCTCGAACAGACCTTCATCATCGGCCACCAACTCCGGCAGCCCCTGGAATGGCGCGGTGGTTTCCAGCGCAAGCCTGCATTTCATAATCGGCCCCCCTCTCGGTCATATCGGACGCGGGTCAATACCAGACCATAACAAATTATGACGCCTGTCGGGCGTTCCGGCCTGAATGCCGGGAATGTTCGTCGCCGCGCCGTTTCCCGGCGGAACTTCAGGAATCAAGCGGGCGGGGTCCCGGAATCGCGACACGGCCCTTCCCGACGATGATGCCGACTCACGAACCGGTCCAACTCGTTCGCGAACCGCTGGACATCCCGATTGTCGAAAGGCGCCGGCCCGCCCAAGTCAACGCCTGTGTCGCGGATGTTGTTCAACAGATTTCTCACCGCCAGGCGCTCACTGATATTTTCTTCGCTGAACAATTCGCCGCGAGGGTCGAGCGCGAACGCGCCTTTTTCCACGACGGCGGCCGCAAGGGGAATATCGGCCGTAATCACCAGGTCGCCCGCTTCCGCAAATTCAATGATCTGGTTGTCGGCCTCGTCGAAACCGGGCGGCGCCTGAATGGTCCGCACATAGGGAGAGCGCGGAATGGTCAGCGGCTGGTTCGCCACCAGCGCCACCTCGACGCCAAGCCTGTCGGCCAATCGAAACAGGATCCGCTTGATCGGGTAAGGGCAGGCATCGGCATCG
>CAYRGS010000106.1:11997-12921 GCA_964423875.1 uncultured bacterium | reverse complement strand
CGTCCACCTCTCTTTTGAAGGGCTCTTGACCCCGGAGAATGACGTCGTGGCAGATCCAGTTTTCCTGGTCTGTATTCGGATAATCCGTTCGAAAATGGCATCCCCGGCTTTCCGTCCGAAAACAGGCCGATCGGACGACCATCTCGCCCACTTCAACCAGTGTCTCGGCTTCCAACGCGGCCTTGACCTCGAACGGTGTCCGGGCATGTAAATGTGGAAGCCGGTCGCGCTTGATCGCTTGCAAATCCTCCAGGGAAGTCTCCAGGCGTTCTCCGGACCGGAGCGGCCCGGCATTTTCCCACATGGTCCTCTGAAGTTCCGAGCGGATCGCGGCGGGATCGCCCTCTTCGCTTGGCGGCCGGTCCCATGCCCGGATATCCGCCAGGCGCTCTTTCACGGCTTCCCGGTCCCAGTCGGCATCGGACACGAGGAGAGGGTTATCGCGGGCGCGTTCGGCGGCGGCCCTTCCCGCCCGCGCTCCGAAGACCAGACAGTCCGAAAAGGCGTTCCCCCCCCTGCGGCGGGCGCCGTGGACGGGCGCGGCCGATTCACCGGCGGCGTAGAGTCCCGGCAGATTGGTCTCGCACCACGGTTTGATCCCGATTCCCCCCAGGTGGGTGATGGCCCCGGGAGAGATTCGGAGCGTACGGTTCTTCCAGTCGAATCCCCTCAACAGACAGCGCAGGTCGTATCTCCCCGGAAGATCGGATTCCCAAAGCTCGTCGGGAACATCCCGAAGATCGAGCCAGATGGAGTCTCCGTCGCCCCTCCCTTCAAAGATTTCGATGGCAATGGCCCGGGAGATGATCTCGCGCACGTCGGTGGAGAGCTCTCCATATCGTTTCTGGAAATGGGTGGTGGGCTCCCCCGTAGGAGTCAGCGCATTATCGAGAAACGCCTCGCCTTTCCCGTTTCGGTAGACGG
>CAYRGS010000106.1:8262-11987 GCA_964423875.1 uncultured bacterium | reverse complement strand
GGAGCCTGGCGGTGCAGGGAAGCAGATACCACCTCGGCAGTCCGGGCTCCATCATGGTGTGGGGAGAGAACATGGCGAAGGACATATCCACCAACTCCGCCCCGGCCCGGTAGGCGGCGGCGTACCCGTCTCCCGTGGTGACATTGGCGGTGTAGTTGATCCGATAGAGCTCGCCCGCGCCTCCGGTCGCCACGATGGTCGAAGCGGCTCGGCAGACGATGAAATCCCCCCGGTAGATGCGATAGAGCAGCGCGCCCGCCACCCCGTCTTTGCCTGTCAGGAGGTCGACCAGGACGCAACCGGGCATCATGTGAACGCCCAGGCGCTTGCATTCTTCGGCCAGCCCCAGGGTGACAACCTGTCCGCCCCGGGAAGGGTTTGCGTCAACTTTTGTCGATCCGTCGGCGAGCTCGATGGGCTTGGGAAGACCGTACGCGCATAATGCCTCGTAGTGAGGGATGTTGAATTCCTGGAGCTCGAGGATCCGCCCGGGCGCTTCCAGGGCCATGATCTCCACGAGGGTCTGGTCCGCCAGATACTCTCCGTATTCCACGGTGTCCCGGAAGTGCTCGTCCGGTGTGTCGTATTGCTTTTCGACGCTCGTATCCAGATTCGGGAGCGCTGCCTTGAAGCCTCCCCCTGCCAGGGCCGTGTTGTTGTTGACGCCGATGAGGGCCTTGTCGATGAGAAGGACTTTTTGCCCGAACCGGCGGGCCTCGATGGCCGCCCGTAGGCCGGCCAGGCCGGTCCCGATAATCAGGACGTCCGTCTCGCGTTGAATCCAGGGATTCTTCATGCCTTTATCGAGCCTTTGTCATGCCGGTTGATTCGTGAGTGCATTATTTGGAGTTTGCAGCGGGAGGCGCTTTTTGAAAGGCGACCCCCGCACCCCTCAGAACACATGCCAAAGCATTCATTCCTCCCGTGAATGGCTCTCCTTTAGGGCCCGCTGGAACCGGTAGCGGCATTCGAGCTTGTCCTCGATCATCGAGGGAACGGGGTCGCCGGCGGTGACCTTGAGATCGACCAGAACATGACCTGTCGTTCCGAGCAGACCGGGAAGCGCCTCCTTCCACGTCTGGAGGTCGGCGACTTCGCGCGTATCGCCGATTCCGGCCTCCCGAGCGAAGGCATCGAACCGGATATTTTCGGGCCCGGGAAGCGGGAACCCCCCGGATGATTCGTAAATCCCGTTGTTGAACACCAAATGGAGGAGATTCGATGGGTTCTGCCGCCCCGCTGTCGCCAGCGATCCTAGATTCATCAGGAGTGCGCCGTCTCCATCCAAGACAATCACCTTGCGGTCCGGATTCGACAGGCTGAGTCCCAGGCCGATGGAAGAGGCGAGGCCCATGCCACCGGAGTAGTAATTCAGATTGCGGGGCCGCAGATGATGCCACTCGTCGATCAGCCCGCCCACGGCGGCGACCACCAATTCGTCGGTTACGCGCTCGGCCAGGGCCACCAGGCAATCCGTTCGTTTCATCCCGCGACTCATTCGATCAGCGCTTCCCGCCCCAGCAGCACGGCCACGGGCTGCTTGCCGAGCGTCGCCCGCTCCCGGGCCGTCTCGATGCGGTTCGCTTCTCCCGGTCGGTACACCTCGTATATCGGGATCCGCAGGGCTTCCAAGACCGGGCGGGTGACCTCTCCCTCGAGCAGATGGTAGTCGCGGTTGTCCGGAAGCCCGGGTCCCCCCCGGTAACTGACCAGCATCAGAAGGGGAATCCGGTGCTTCAGGGGCAGGGTTGCCAGCGCGTTGGCCGAGGCCAGAAGGCCCGTATTCTGAATCAACAGGGCTGCGCCCTCGCCCCCGAGTTCCAACCCCGAGCAAACCCCGATGCCTTCATCTTCTCTGGCAACGGGAACATCGATGAAATCGGGGTCCTCCTTCAAGAGTCGCAAAAGCGGGACGAGCCATGTTTCCGGCAGGCCGACGATGTATTTGACCCCCGCTTTCCGCAAGGATTTGGCAATGCGGGCGGGGCCGGATTGCCGGTTCATGGATTCCCGCCGCGCGCGGCTTGGGGCCTTCCGAAGAGGACCGTTTTCCCGAGCTGGAAACGGCCGGCGGTTCGAGTGGTCTCGAGTTGTCCCCGAATGTGAGTGACGAGACGGCCGAACCGGGCGTCCGTCTCGATCCCAATCTCCCGCGGCCGCGGCAGGTCCACGGTGACGACATCCCGAATCGTTCCCGGCCGGGCGGAAAACACCACCACCCGATCAGAAAGGAAGACCGCCTCGGAAATGCTGTGGGTCACGAAGAGGACGGTCTTCCCGCTTTGCATCCAGATGTCCTGGAGCTCCAGATGCATCTGCTCCCGGGTCAAGGCGTCCAACGCCCCGAACGGCTCGTCCATGAGAAGAAGCGGGGGATCATGGATGAGGGCCCGGCAGATCGCCGTCCGTTGCTGCATGCCACCGGAAAGCTGGTAGGGATACTTGTCCTCAAAGCCATCCAGTCCCACCAAGTCCAGGAGCGCGCGGGCGCGGCGGGTGTAATCCCTCTTGTCGAGCCCCCGGACCTCGATCTGAAGCAGGATGTTGCGAAGGATCGTCCTCCAGCGGAGCAGGACCGAGTTTTGGAAGACAAACCCCACATCCTGGGTGGGCCCCCGGACGGACTGTCCCCGGATCCGCACCTCTCCCCCGGTCGGATGCAGGAGTCCGGCGGTGATTTTCAGCAGGGTGGTCTTCCCGCATCCGCTTGGGCCGACGAAGGAGACAAACTCCCCGTCCAACGCCTGAAAGTCGATGTCCTTCAGGGCGCAAAGGGTCTCTCCCTCGTCCACATAGTCCATTCGCAATCCAGCGAACTCAATGGTTGAATCCATCATCCTTTTTCCCTAGATGGCCCCATACCGGCCTTCCCGGCTTTCAAGCGTTCAGAAAAAGATCGAGGGAGAGGAGGGACCGGCCCTCCTCTCCCTTCGCCCCATCGTGACCGGGCCGCCCTTAGGGAATAAAGGCGTTGGAGAAGTAGTTGTTAAGCGGCATGGTCTTCTTGATGAGCTTGTTCTTTTCGAGAACATTCTGGGTCCTGGCCCAATCGGCATTGGCCTGTCAACCCAGGGGCTTGCCTTTCGTGGCTTCACTCACCAGGAGATTGAAGGTCCACCGGAGCTCCTTGCCCAGGACCGCCCGCTTCTTGTGGGGAAAGCGCTCTTTCACGTAATCCGCGGACTCATCGGGATAGGCCTTGGAATACACGATCCCCTTCTTGACCGCCCGCAGGAAGCGGCGGATGAGACTGGGGTTTCCTTTCTCGGTCGCGGTGTTGATGATAATGCCGTTGGCCACCACGTTCATTCCCCAGTCGCCCAGATGCATCGCTCTCACCTTCGCCCCTTTTCCTTCCAGGCTGGGGACCTCGGTGACGCTGTAACCGATCATCCCGATCACCTTCCCGGCGAGCAGGGCGCGGGATTTTCCGGACCGTCCCAGCGCGGCCAGCCCGACCTGGCTGGGATCGATGTTATTGGTCTTGAGAAACGCCGCGAATAGTGCGGTTCCCGAGCCCTTTCCGCTCGTGCTCACCGTCTTCCCCAAGAGGTCCTTCGGAGATCTGACGTTCGACTTTTTCAATGACACGATCGCCAAGGGGCTTTTTTGCATGATCCCGAAGACGGATTTCACGGGGATTCCGCGGGTGACCCCTTGGAGGGTGCTCACGCCGGCGGCGAAGGCGAACGTGTCGTTCTTCGCGCCCATCAGTTTGACCACCG
>CAYRGS010000106.1:3506-8252 GCA_964423875.1 uncultured bacterium | reverse complement strand
ATCCCGTGCCCTCTCCGATCTTCACGGACATTCCTTCGGCCTTATAAAAGCCCTTTTTTTCTCCGATGAAGAAGACGGCATGGGTCCCGTAGATCTTCCAGTCCAACCTCAGGGAAACGTTATCGGCCGCCACCGACGGTGCGACCCACCCGGTGGTGATCGCAAAGACCCCCGCGATAAGCGAAAACCCTATTTTGAATAACCACTGCCGGCATGCTCTTGCCTTCATCTTCTCTCCCTCCCGTTTGAAAACTTCTCTTTGGAAAACAACCCTCACGCAGTACTCTCCGCACCCTCTTTCGAGACACGGATCCCTTGCTGCTTCTCTCCCCGGACGACCACATGCCAGGGCAGCAGCCACTTCTCAAGCTGGATCACCACGAAAAACAGGACCCCCCCCAGAATCATCAAGAGAATCAACGTGGAGAAGAGAAGCTCGGTGTCGAGCTCGGTGTTCGCGTATTGCAGAAGATAGCCGAGACCGCGATCGGAGCCGATGAATTCTCCCACGATGGCCCCGATGAGCGAGAGGGTCACGGCCACTTTCAGGCCCCCGAAAAAATACGGGAGCGCGTTGGGAATCCGAATCTTGGAGAAAACCTGAAAATCGCTCGGGGACATAATCCGGATCAGGTCCAATTCGTCGCTCTCGACCGATTTCAGGCCCAGGGCGGTCTGAATCACAATGGGGAAGAAGGCGATGATGAAGCTGATCAGAACTTTCGGGAGGATCCCCCACCCGAACCAGATAATGAGCAATGGACCGATGGCAATCTTGGGGAAACATTGCGAGAACACCAGTAGGGGCATGATGGCCCGTTCGAGGGTCTGGGACCAGACCAACATCATGGCGAAAGGAACGCCGATCATGATGCTCAACGCCAATCCCCCGATTGTCGCCTTGACGGTCGCCCAACTGTGGCGCATGAGCAGATGAATCTTCTCCACCAAGGTGATAAAGACCGCTTCCGGAGGCGGCAGAATATAATCCGGGACCTTGAAGCCGTGGACGAAGAGCGCCCAGACTCCGATCGCCACGATGACGGCGGCCGACGGGTACAGGACCCGGATGAAGGCGGAGGGTTGTACAGCCCGGATCTGGACCGGTTTTCCCCGGGCGGAGTCTTTTTCCTTCATGGGTGGGCCTCCCCCGTTTCCAGGTGCACGTGGAGACAATCCGGTTTGCAGACCTCTTCGCAACTGTAGCAAAGGATGCAGGCATCGAGCCGCAGGATGTAGGCCACCTTGACATCGGTATCCAGTTCCAGGCAGTCCGTTGGGCAGGCCAGCACGCAGAGGTCGCAGCCCGTGCACGCCTCCTTATCGATTTCGAGGGAAAGCGCTGGAGAAGGGATGAACGGAGGCGGCTCCCACGCCGACCGGTCCGGTTTTCGCTTGAGACCGGCGACACCTGTCGAGTTCATACCACCTGCACCTCTTCCTTTTCCCAGATCAGCTCATCCTCGCTCTTCATGCAATTGGGACGGCCGGCCTGGGACGCGGGATCCGAAAAAGAACGATGCCGTTCGGCTGGGAGCCGCACCCGGGTGACCGGGACGTCGATTTCGGACCTTTCCATCCCGTCGGGTGTCTTTCGGATACAAAAATTCTTCAGGAACCGGTCGTTGTCGATCTCCGGACAATCCTCCCGATAATGTGTTCCGCGGCTTTCGGCCCGTGCGAGTGCGGACCGGGCGGTGATCTCGTGCGAAAGGAGCATGTATTCCGCCTCCAGGGCGGTGCGAAGCTTCCGGGCCCCGGGGGCGAACAGTTTCGGCATCCGGTTCTTCCGGACGTCTTCCAGGGCCTCCAGGCAGCGCGTTAATCCTTCCTCCGAGCGGATGACGCCAACCCCCTCCCAGCCGATCCGCTTCAAGTCCCGGGCCAGTTCGTCCGGATCGCCTTCCGGTGTCGGTTTCCGGTCCAAGAGCCTCGCGATGCGGCTGAGGGATACCTGCAATCGCTCCTCGGGGTAGGGTCGCGTGGAGACGCCGGCCGCACGTTGCGCCGCCTCACGGCCCGCCCGGGCCCCGAATACGAGGCAGTCGGTGAGCGCGTTTCCTCCGAGCCGTCTGGCCCCGTGAATCAGGCCCGCCGCCTCTCCGGCGGCATACAGACCGGGGACCGTGCTCTCACAAACATCATTGATGTGGATGCCCCCGAGATTCGTGATGGCGCCGGGAATCACCCGCATCATCTTCTCCTGGATCGGGAAATCCCTGAGAATGGCGTCTCGGTTATGCCTGCCCGGAATGTCCTTGTCCCAATACTCCGGGGGAACGTGGCGGCAATCCAGAAACACAGCGCCATTCTCGTCGCGGCCTTCGTGAATCTCCGTGGCGATGGCCAGGGAGATGGTCTCGCGGACATCGGGCGGAAGCGCCCCATAGCGGACGGGGAAGGGATCCTCCATCGTTCCGACGACCTTCAGGTACTTCGGCAGGAAGGCCTCGCCCTCGGAGTTGACCAGCTTCCCGTAAAACCTGGCGAAGCAGGGGAGGACGTACCACATCGGGAGACCGGGTTCGTCCAGGATGTACGGGTCGAACATGACGAACTCCATCCCGATCAGCTCTGCTCCCGCTTCATAGGCCATGGCATAGCCGTCGCCGACAATGGCCAGGGAGACGTTGTTGCGGGCAAAGGATGCCCCCGCGCCCCCGGTCGTCAGGATGACCGCCCCCGCTCGGATCTCGATAAACTTCTCGTTGAAAAAGCTGAAGAACAGCCCGCCGACGACCTCGCCCTCCTCCACCAGAAGCTCGATGAGGATGGTGTTGACGCGGGTTTTCACCCCCTGGGACTTAATGCTGGAAGCGAAGGCTTTGGTCACGTCGTAGCCTCCGTGCTCCGAAGTGCCCTGGGTGCAGAGAGACATGAAGTTCTTAATCCCGACGTCCTCCAGCTCCAGGACACGGGCCGGGGCCTCGATGGTCAGGGCCTCGACCAGGGGCTGCTCGCTCATGTAGTCGCCGTAGTAGATGGTGTCCTGGAAATGTCCTTCGGGCGTCAGGTATTGTTTCTCGATCAAGGTGTCCATCCCCGGGAGACAGGTCTTGAAGCCTCCCCCCGCGAAGGCGCTGTTGCCGGTGAGGCCGATCAGCCCCTTGTCCACCAGAAGAACATTCGCCCCGAACCGGTGAGCCTCGGCCGCGGCGCGCAGTCCCGCAAGACCCGCTCCCACGACCAGCACGTCCACCGAATCACTGAGGTGCGGGATCATGAGACCGTCTCCGCCAAACTCGCTTCCGGCGCGGCGCCCTGACTCTTTTCTCCCCAGAAGGCGCCCAGGAGCCGCCGGCGGGTCAACTGGAGATGGCGCTCCATGACCCCCCGGGCCAGTTCCGCGTCCCGGCGGCGCAAGGCTTCGATCAATTCGACGTGGTCTCCGCCGGTTTCCTCGAGCTGGGGTAGGGAATAGCTGATGAAGATCACCCTCAGGAGGTCTTCGAGGACTTTCGTGATGGCCCGGGCCATGGACCGGTTGCCGGAGGCGGCCGCCAATTTCCGATGAAACAGGATGTTGGCTCCTGCATACGCCTCCAGCTCGTTCTGTCCACCCAGGCGGTTCCCGGCCGGCGGCTGCGGAAGGATGAGCCCCTCCAATTCATCGAGCTCGGCCGCTGATATCCGACTTGCGGCCAACTCAATGGAGACGCATTCCAGAATCTCGCGGAGCTCGAGATTTTCCACCACTTCCTGAGGATCAACGGGCGCCACGAGATATCCTTTGCGCGGAAGCAGTCTGATGAAGCGGTCCTTCACCAATTCCGAGAGGGCCTCGCGGACAGGGGTCTTGCTTACGCCGAAGGTGCGGGCCAGATCCTTTTCCTGGAGAAATTCCCCGGGCGGGAGGACTCCGGTGATGAGATCGTTTTTTAGGCTTGCGTAGATCCGGTCCTTGATTGATGCCTTGTTTTCCGAGATTTCCGGCAGCATTCAGACACCCAAGGATTGATGTCGAGGACCAGATACTCTACTGATATATCTTAACGATATCAAAAGTATTTTCCTTTGTCAACCATCATTTTCCAATTTATAGAGGTCGCCGAATCATCCTTCAGAATGAGGGGGTGGAAGGCCCTTTGGCTCTTTCGATTCAGACGATCTCCTCGATTTACCCACGATTCTAAAAATGCGCGTACGAGCGGACTGAGCCTGTCGCGAGTCCTTTCGGAAGTCTCGGACTCGCAAAATGGTAGTGTCTTGCTCGAGGTTTCATCCTCCCGGAAACCATGCCGGGGTGCATGAAACGTCAGCGTTGATCCGGCCAGAAGCTTTTGTTAGCCTTCTCTCAAAGCCAAAATTCCGAAATTTGTCTTTGGGCCCGCATCATTCCGGAAGGCGGCGCCGGGTGAAACTCCCCCGGGGCGCGATCGAGCAGGTTGTCCTGCGGAAGAATTGGGGTTCGAATCGGTCTTCATCAGCGAATACCATCTGAGGGAGGAGATATGGCTGACACAACCTTGATCAAGGGCCGCTTTGTTCTGACGGTGGACCCCGAGGACCGAGTGATTGAGCGTGGAGGCGTGGTGATTCAGGGGGATCGGATCGCAGCGGTTGGAAGCGCGGAAGAGCTGGAGAAGGAATACCCCGGCTGCGAGGTTGTGGACGGCACCCGTCACGCCGTGATTCCCGGGCTCGTCAACCTCCACATGCACTCCGGGCTCCTCCGAGGAACCGCGGAGGACCTGCCGGTTTTCGAGTGGCTCTACAAGTACATCGATCCCATGCACAAGGCGCTGG
>CAYRGS010000106.1:0-3496 GCA_964423875.1 uncultured bacterium | reverse complement strand
CTGAACGAGGAGGAAGCGGCGGCGGCGTCCATGCTCTCCTATGCCGAGAACCTGAAGGCCGGCGCCACGTGTGTCCTGGACATGTACCGGTATATGCACCGGGCAGCGGCGGCGGCCGAGCGCCTCGGCCTCCGGGCGAACCTCGCCCCGTACGTGGCCGATCGGCCCGGTTACGAGTATTTCGAGAGCCCGGAAGACAACCGGCGCCTGATCGAGAGTCACCATGGCTGCGCGGACGGCCGGGTCCGGGTCTGGATCGGCCTGGAGCATTTGACCTATTCCACGGAAGCCGGCTTCAAGAAGGCGGTGGAATGGGCCGACAAATATGACGTGGGAATCCACATTCACGCGGATGAATCATTGAGCATGGCCCAGATCGTTGAGCGCAATGAGGGCAAACGGGAAGTGGAGATCCTTCACGACAAGGGCCTGTTGGGGGAGCGCACCATCCTTGCGCACTGTGTCTGGCTGAGCCAGCCGGAGATGGCCCTGGTGGCCGAGTCGGGCACCCGCGTGGCCCACTGTCCCGTCTCCAACCTCAAGCTCGCCTCCGGTGTCGCCCCGGTTCCGGAGATGCATCGCCAGGGCATCATCGTTGGAATCGGCAGCGACGGGGTGAAGGAGAACAACAGCCTCGAGCTCTGGGATGAGATGAAGGTGGCGTCGATCGTGCAGAAGGGATACCGGATGGACCCCACCCTGGCGACGGCCCCGACCGTCTTCCGAATGGCCACCATCGACGGAGCGCGGGCCCTTGGCCTGGGGGATGAGATCGGCTCCCTGGAGCCGGGCAAGAAGGCGGACCTTGTCCTGGTGAACCTCCACAAGCTGCACATGGCGCCGGTGCTGGGCGGCGAGTTCTACAACGTGACGCATAACCTGGTGTACGCCACCCAGGGCAGTGACGTGGAACACGTCATGGTCGATGGGAAATGGGTCGTCCGCGATGGCGGACTGGTCAACGGGGACGAGGACGAGATCATCGAACGGGCGACGGCCGCCGCTGTGTCTCTGCTGGAGCGGCGGAAGCAGTTCGTCCCGCATGACATCAAGAGCCCTTCGGAGATTTTCTGAGGCTTGGCGGCGAGGAGCGACACCTCGCGTGCGCGCCCCCGGCCTTACCCCTCTTCCCGCCGGAAGGGGAGCGTGAAGGCCGCGGGGAATTCGGCTCTACGCGAAACACCGACCATCGCGGCGATCGTCACCACATACGGCAGGACCTGGAACAGCTGATAGGGAACCGGAGTGTTCATCCCCTGAAGACGGAGCTGGAGCGCATCGGTGGCGCCGAACAGCAGGGCGACCGCGAGGGCCGGCCAGGGTTTCCACTTGCTGAACAGGACCACCGCGATGGCCATGAAACCCCGCCCGGCGGTCATCTTGTCGAGGTAAGTGCCGAGGAACGCCAAGGACAGGAACGCCCCCCCCGTTTCCGAAGATGCTGATGCACTACCATTCGAACCTGGTCAAGACCTCGGGACCTCCGGATGTGATGGAGCGATTCATGAAGCGGATTCCCTTCGTCGTTTCCGTCGTCCGGCGAATGGAGGAGACGGCGGAGTTCGCGGACATCGTCCTGCCCGACCTCCACCACCTGGAGCGTCTGGTTCCCTTCGTCTACCAGCATTACGGGGCCGGTGAAGGCCAGCTCACCACCTATGGGGCCGTCCCGGTTGTGTCCCCGCCCTTCGAGCATCCCTTCAAGGAAGGGTACGTGGACATCATGCAGATCCTGCTGGAGCTGGCGAAGCGCGTTGGCTTCCTGGGGGATTTCTACGAGGCCCTCAACACCATCGCGGGCCTGAAGGGCGAGAACCGCCTGGATCCGCAACGCGAATATACCTACCCGGAGATTGTGGACCGGCTCCTGAAGCAGGAACTGGGGCCGGATAAGGGCCTGGACTGGTTCAAGGAGGATGGGCTCTGGACGGACGACAAATCGGTCGAGGAGAAATATCCACGGCCGTTCGTGAGCGCCCGCACCCACATCTATTACGAATTCATGAAGCGGGCCGGGGAGGACGTCAGACAGGTGACCGGGGAGATCGGAATGCCCTGGGAGACCGATGATTATCAGGTGCTGCCCGATTGGAAGCCGGGACCGGCGTTCCACCGCAAGCCTCCTCACGACCTCTACGTGATCAACATGAAGGTCCCGAACCACGCCCTGTCCCACACGCACAAGAATCCGATGCTACTCTCGCTTTCCGCGCGCCATAACGATCTGCGGACGGTGTGGATCAACTCAAATACGGCGGCCGACCGGGACATTGCGGACGGCGATTCAATCATGATCGAGACGGTTGAAGGAAGACAACAGACGGCCATCGCGCGCGTCACCGAGCTCGTCCACCCTGAAGTCCTGGCCACACAAGGTTGCGGGGGCGGCTGGGTGGATCCCGGCACCCGGCAGGAGGTCAACTTCAACGCGCTGCTGACCATCGATGAAGATCACATCGATTTCTTGAGCGGCGCGCTCGACTGCGCCATCTCCGCCCGCGTGTTCAAGGCGGAGTAGGGAAGGAGGTTTTCGGATGCCCCGCTGGGGAATGGTGATTGACATCACGAAATGTGTCGGATGCGACGCCTGCACCATCGCCTGCAAAATGGAAAACCAAACGCCGGGAGACATCTGGTACGCGCCGGTCATCCAACAAGAGGAGGGCCAGTACCCCAACGCGCGGATGGTCTTCGTGCCGACCCTTTGCATGCATTGCGAAGACGCCCCCTGCATAAGGGCGTGCCCGACGAGCGCCCTCAAACGGCGGGACGACGGGATCGTCATGTACGAGGAGGACAAATGCTGCGGTTCCCGCGCCTGTGTCACGGCCTGTCCGTACGACGCGGCGAAGTTCTTCGAGGGGGACTCGGGCGAGACCTTGTTCGGCGATGAACACACCTCTCCCACGGTGGCGGACCGGGGCGCGGCGATGAAATACGACGCGGGGACGGTTCAAAAGTGCACCTTTTGCGCTCACCGGGTGGACTACGGGTATGAGCATGGCCTCCAGATCGGGGTGGACCGTGAGGCGACGCCGGCCTGTGTGGTCACTTGCCCCGCCGAATGCCGAATCTTCGGAGACCTGGACGACCCCGAGAGCAACGCGAGCCGTTACCTCCAGGAGCGTGGAAAGAGCGAGGTTCTCCGTCCGGATGCGGAGACAAGACCCAAAGTCATCTACGTGGTGGACTGAGCAATGGTGTCCGTTTCGGGTACGGGATTGTACAACCCGGGCAGGACCACGAGGGACGGCGATATTGCCGGACAATGGAGGATGCAGACCCGGGTTCAGCGGGTCTGGGACGCCTCGCACGCGACTTGGTTCACCCTGATGGGGATCGGGGGGGCGGGCTCTTCATCCTGGCCCGGTTGATGGGCCTTTCGCACGAGTTGGGCCTGTGGTTCGGGTTGCCGGCGGTGGACATCGTGAGCTTTTTGGCCATCGGCGTCGGGGGCCTGATCCTGCTGGCGGACCTCGGGAAACCCTTCCGGTTT
>CAYRGS010000105.1:0-13036 GCA_964423875.1 uncultured bacterium | reverse complement strand
ATCCCCACCAACTCCGGCGTGTTCCGGTCTGTCGAGATCATCGCGCCGCCGGGACCGATCGTGAACGCCCAGCCCCCCGCGGCCGTTGGGGGAGGCAGTCTTGAAACATCCCAGCGGATCGTCGATACGTTGATCGGGTGCTTTTCCCAGTGTGTCCCGGACCGGATGAGCGCCGCCGGCAGCGGCACCTTCAACTGCGTGACCTTCGGGGGTTTTGACCTTGTTCGTGACCGCCCGTTTGTCATCCTCGAGCAGAACTCCGGCGGCGGCGGGGGGCGCAAGGGCCGAGACGGCTTGAAGGCGGCTCGGAACAACATCTCCAACACCCCCAATAACCCCATCGAGGTGGTCGAGGCCGAGTTTCCGCTGCGGGTCGAATGCTATGAGCTTCTGCCCGACTCGGGCGGGGCGGGCCGGTGGATGGGCGGCCTGGGGGCGCGCAAGGTCTACCGCCTGCTGGCCGACCAGACGATCACCGTTCTGGCCGACCGTATCCGGACGCCCCCCTGGGGGGTGCTCGGCGGCGAGCCGGGGCGAAACGGCCGGTACGCCGTTCAGGGGGAGGAAGGGGAGCGGGAGATCCGATCGAAATCCACCACGCACGCCCGGTCGGGTGAGGCGATGATCATCGAAACCACCGCGGGCGGCGGCTACGAGCCCCCCGAGCAGCGCGATCCCAAGACCATCAGCGGCGACCTGCGCGCCGGATACGTCACGCCGGAAAAAACCGCCCGGCGGTATCCGGGGTACGCGGGGGGAGCGAAGAATTGAGCGCCCGCGTCGGTGTGGACGTGGGCGGAACGTTCACCGACATCGTCTTGTTCGACGAAGAAGGCAGGGTTTTTCAAATCCACAAAGTCCTCACGTGGCGCGACGACCTGGCCGGGGGGATTCTCGCGGGCCTACGGGGGGCGCTGAAGGAGCATAACCACGAGGGGAGCCGGGTCGGCAGCCTGACCCAGGGGACGACGACCGCCCTCAACGCCATCCTGGAAGGCAAGATCGCCCGGACCGGTCTGCTGACCAACCGAGGCTTCCGGGACCTGCTGGAGATCGGACGCGAGCGGCGTCCGGAGATGTACAACCTCCTTCAGGAAAAGCCGTCCCCCCTCGTCCCCCGGGAGCTTCGCCGGGAGGTCGGCCAGCGGAGCGATTACCGCGGTGAGACCCTCTTGCCCCTTCGCCTCGATGAAGTGGACGGGATTGTCGCCGACTTCCTTTCCGACGGTGTGCAGGCGGCGGCCGTGGTGCTCCTTCATGCCTACGCCTCGCCCGAGGCCGAGGTGGAGATCAAGGCCCGCATCGCGGAGATCGCCCCCGGCCTGAGCGTTTCCACGTCCCATGAAGTCCTTTGCGAATACAGAGAGTATGAGCGCCTCTGTCTGACGATTCTCAACGCTTCATTGATGCCGGTCATGGACCGCTACCTGGAGGGCTTCTCCAGCGGCGTGGGGGATGTCCTTCAGCCCGACGTGCGGCTCATGATGACGCATTCGGCCGGCGGGCTCATGACGTTCGAGACCGCGCGCGACCGGCCCATCCAGAGCGCCCTGTCGGGACCGGCGGCCGGGGTGAGCGCGGCGGCGGCTGTCGGCGCGGCCGTCGGTCGGCCAACGTTGATCACCATGGACATGGGCGGGACCTCGTGCGACGTGGGGCTGGTGGTGGACGGCGCGCCCGCCAAGGTCCCGGAGAGCCGGATTGGCGGCTACCCTGTCCGGCTGCCGATGGTGGACGTGCACTCCATCGGCGCGGGGGGCGGTTCGCTGGCCTGGATCGACGCCGGGGGGTTGCTGCGTGTGGGACCGGAGAGCGCGGGCGCCGACCCGGGACCTGCCTGCTACGGCCTGGGCGGCGAGCGGCCGACCGTGACCGACGCCAACCTGGCCCTGGGGCGGATCGATGTCGAGGTCCCCATCGGCGAGGGCATGCGCCTGGATGTGGAAGCCGCACGAAGCGCCATCGATGAGCGGGTCGGCCGCTCTTTGGGGATTTCCGTCCTCCAGGCCGCTCAGGGGATCGTGGAAATCGCCAACGCCGCCATGTCGCGGGCAATTCGGGTCATGTCGGTCGAGCGGGGAATCGACCCCCGGGAGATCCTGCTCGTGGCCTATGGCGGGGCCGGGCCCCTGCACGCGGCCGACATCGCCGCGGAGCTGCGGATCCCCGGCGTCCTCGTCCCCCGCCATCCCGGACTGCTCTCCGCGCTGGGCACGCTCCTGTCCGACCCCGTTCAGGAGATGTCCCAGACCTTCCTGACTCCGACGCTTTCCGCGGACGTGTCCGGCATGAACACCGCCCTCGCCCGGATGGAAGGGGAGTGCATGAAGCTCCTGGGTCTCGAGGTTCTCGGGGCCGGCGGGAACGCCGTAAGCGTCGACGTGGAGGTCCGCCGCGCCGCGGACGTGCGGTATCGCGGGCAGGGGTTTACGCTGGAGGTCGAGCTCCCGGGCAGGGAATTGGCCCCGGGCGAGCTGTCCGACATTAACGAAGGGTTTGTCCGTCAGTACACCAATCTGTACGCCTTCGCGAATCCCGAGCGGGCCATCGAGATTGTCAATCTGCGGGTGATCGTGAGAAGGCGAATCGCCAAGCCCCAATTTCGGGAGCTGCCGTCCCGGCCGGAGGGCGGATCGCTCCCGGTGAGCCGGCGCATGGCAACCGTTGGAGGTGAGGAGGTGGAAACCGCCTACGTGCAGCGGGACGACCTGTTCGCCGGAGATGAGGTCCGGGGGCCGGCGGTGATCTCGGAACTGGGCGGGACCACGGTTGTTCCCCCGGGACAGGTTGCGCGGGTGGACGCGTTGGGCAACCTGATGCTCGAGATCTCGTAGCGCCTTTCCCGCCCGCGGACTCCATGGTGTATTTTGCGATTGGTTATTGACAGGTTTTGGACCTTCGGCTACAGTGTCCAGACTTCTGGTCAAGGCAAGTGGATTCGGTTCCGGGGAAGTATCGTGGGTGGAACCGTGGGTTGTGATGTGTTCTGGCCCCCTCGAATGGGATGTCCCCGCGCGGGGGAGCCAGAGGAACAGAGCAAAGGAGGACGTTTGATGAAACGGGTCAAAAGACTCATCGTTCTGTCATTGAGTTTAGGCCTCGTTCTGGGCGGGGTGTTCGCCGGCGGTTCGGCCACGGCCGAAACCATCAAGATCGGCATGGTGCAGCCGTTGACGGGTTTTGCTTCCTTCGGGGGGAACACGCTGCTCAACGGCGCCCGCATGGCCGTGGAAGTGATTAACGCGAAGGGCGGCATTCACGGGAAGAAGTTGGAACTGGTTCCCGAGGACGGAGGGTGCCTCCCGCCCAAGAGCGTGAACGCCGCCGAGAAGCTCATTGTTCGGGACAAGGTCTCCATCCTTCTGGGGGCTTATTGCTCGTCCTCTTCGGGGGCGGTCAAGCCCGTCACGGCTAGGTACCACGTGCCGCAGATCACCGGCGTCTCCACCTCGGCGAAGCTGACCCGAGAGGCGACCGACTGGTTCTTCCGCGCCCAGGGAACTTCGGCGCTGTACGGGCCGGCCATCACGCCCGTGATGAGGAAGATGGGTTTGAAGCGGGTGGCCTTCCTGGTGATCAACGACGATTGGGGCCGGGGCGTGGCCACCGAGTTTGGGGGCGCCTTCAAGGCGCTCGGGGGCAAGGTGGTCGAGACCATGATTTTCGACCGTAAGGAGAAGGACCTGACTCCGTATCTGACGAAGGCCCGTTCGGTGGGTGCGGATTCGATCGTCACAGCCTGCTACACGCCCCACTGCATTGCCATCGCCAAGGGGTCGAAGGAAGTGGGCCTGAAGGCGACGTTACTGGGTGAAGGGGCCTGGACGACGGCGCCCTTTTACCGCGGTGCCGGCAAGGCCGGTGATGGGGTATACGGCTTCGTCGAGTGGGTCCATACCTTGGATAACGCGATGAACCGAGCCTTCGTCAAAAAGTACAAGGGCAGGCACAAAGAGAACCCTACGAAATACAGCTCCGCTGGACATACGCTCGTTAACATTGTCGCCCAAGCCATCAAGCGGGCGGGCAGTGCCGACCGCAAAGCCATCCGAGACGCTCTGGAAAAAACGAACTACGACAGCTTGGTCGGAAACATCCAGTTCACATCCAACACTGCTAAACCGTTCAGTCATCAGGCTTACGGTTTTGACTACTTCCTGACGAAGAATGTGGCCGGCGAGCCCAAGGTCCTTCGCACCGTCCGCATTCATAAGCCGTAAGTTGCGTCTTCGCAGAATGGCCCTGCCCGCCTTCTTCCCGGAAGGCGGGCAGGACAGTTTTTTGCCTTTTCCGGGGGAGTGAAGGGATTCGATGGAGCTGGCCATCCGTCTCACGGTCCAGGGGCTGATCATCGGTTGCGGTTACGCCCTTATCGCCATTGGGCTGACGATGATCTTCGGCCTGATGGACATTGCCAATTTCGCTCACGGGGAGTTTTTCGTCCTGGGGTTCTATTTTGCCTTCACCTTGGCGAAGATGGTCACCGTTTTCCAGTCGGTCGTCGCCAATTATTTTCTCGGCTTGGTCATCGGCACGTTGGCGACAATAGCCTTCGGCGTCCTGCTGGATAAGGTTGTCTTCAAGCGGCTTCGAGAAGAGCCTTTGCTGACGGCCACCATGGCCACCATTGGCCTATCCATCTTCCTGGCCTATCTCATTCAAGCGATCTGGGGATTTTGGCCCAGACAGATGCCGACCCCCTTTGGTCTGGACCCGTTCATTTGGGGCCCACTTGTCTTGCCGCCTATCCGCCTGTTCATCTTGGTGGTCACGGGACTCTGCATCGTTGTCTTCCACATCCTGCTTCGGCGCACGCGGCTGGGCAAGGCGGTCCGGGCGACTTTCCAGAACAAGGAGTCGGCGGCGCTGGTGGGGATCGATATCGACCGGGTTTACACCTGGACCTTCGCCGCTGGGGCGGGCATGGCCGCCATCGCGGGCATCTTGTTGGCCACCATTATGCCCATGGATCCCCCTTCTGGCGGATTTGCGGTCCTGAAGGCCTTCATCGTCGTGATCCTGGGAGGGATGGGGACGTTCACAGGGGCGATCGTGGCGGGTTTGGGGCTCGGTGTGATGGAAACCCTGGGCGGAGGCTTCATCGCCTCTGACTACAAAGACGGATTCGGATTCCTCTTCCTCATCCTGTTTCTCCTTTTCAGGCCGCAGGGGATCTTCGGAGAAAAATGAACGGGCGTCGAATTGCGCAGGGCATTTTTTGGACGGCGTTTTTGTTGGCCGTCCCCTGGATTGTGCCCGACGAGTACGTTCTCCACCTCATTATCTACGCTGGCTTTTTCGTGATGCTCGCCTCGGGGCTGAACCTTTTGGTGGGCTACATGGGCCTGCTCTCCCTGGGCCACTGCGCATTTTGGGGATTGGGGGGGTACACGTCGGCCTTGCTGGCCATCAAGCAGGGCTGGTCATTTTGGCTCGGGCTTCCGGCAGGCGCACTCATGGCGGTTGTATTCGCGTTTCTGTTGGGCTGCCTCATCTTGAAGGTCCGGGGTCACCGGTTCGTCATCGTCACTTTGGCCTTTATGCTCCTCATCCAACTTGTCCATTACAACTGGGTCGGGCTGACTGACGGGCAGAACGGCCTTTCGGGAGTGCCGTCACCGGTGCTGGTTATCCCCGGTGTGGGGACGATTGACTTCTTCTCCAAGACGAACTTCTACTATCTGATCCTGTTCTTCTGCGCCGCGACCGTCTACGTGTGCTACCGGGTGGCGAACTCCCGTGTGGGACGCGCCCTCGCGGCGATTCGGCAAAACGAGAACCTGGCCGAATCGGTGGGGATCAGCGCGTTCCGGTACTCGATGATTGCGTTTGTCCTGGGCGCCTTCTTCGCCGGGCTTAGCGGAAGCCTCTACGCCCACTACATCCGCTACATCAGCCCCGACGTCTTCGATTTCATCCACATCGTCGAGATGTTGACGATGGTCCTTATTGGCGGCCGGGCGACCATCCTGGGGCCCGTTGTGGGCGCATTCATCTTTACCATCTTGCCCGAGGCCCTTCGTTTCGTGCCCAATCCCTTCTGGGGTCAGTCCTGGGCGCCGGGGCATCTGGTGCAGAGCAAGGCCCTTCCGGCGGAGCTTCAGCTCATGGTCTTCGGGATGATCCTGTTGCTGGGCGTTCTTTACATGCCCGAAGGGCTTGTCCCCTGGTTCAGCCGAAAATGGCGAAGGCTCCGGGGCGGATCGCCCGCGGAAGAGGTGAGGTCGGCATGAACGGCGGGAAGTCCATCCTGGAGGTCGAGGGCCTGACCATCCGCTTCGGCGGGCTGGTGGCGGTCAGCGATGTCACTTTCCAGCAGACGGAAGGCGAGATCCTGAGCATCATCGGTCCCAACGGAGCGGGGAAGACCACCATCTTCAATATGATGACCGGTTTCTACAAGCCGACGGCGGGAGACATCCGCTATCGGGGGCAATCCACGCTCGGGCTTCCCACGCATGCCATCTCGGACCTGGGAATAATCCGGACGTTTCAGAAAACGATGGTTTTCCCCAACGCCACGGTGCGCGACGGTGTTCTGATAGGCCTGCATCAGAGCTCCTCGGTCGGTTGGTGGGAGATCCTGTGGAACTCAGCGCGGAAGATAAAGGAAGACGCCGGACTCCAGGTGGAAGCCGATCGGCTCCTGGAATTTACGGGCTTGGCGGACAAGGCACACATGGAGGCCCGGAACCTTCCATATGGCGAGCAGCGCCTGCTCGAGATCGCCGTGGGGCTGGCCCCCCGGCCGGATTTGCTCCTGTTGGACGAACCCGCCTCGGGCATGAACGCGGAAGAGTCCGCTAAGACCCTGGCCCTCATTCGGCGGATTCGCGAAACGGGGATCACCGTCCTTCTGGTCGAGCACAACATGAGAGTCGTGATGGACATCTCCGACCGGATCGTGGTTCTCGACCACGGAGAGAAGATCGCCGAAGGTCGTCCGGAGGAGATCCAGAACAACGCCACAGTGATCAAGGCCTACCTCGGGGAAGGTTTCCAGCGTGCTTGAGCTGAAAGACGTTCACAGCTACTACAGCCACATTCACGCTATCAAGGGGATCAGTCTGACCGTGCCCGACGCGTCACTGGTGGGCATCATCGGCGCCAACGGGGCCGGGAAGACGACGACCCTGCGCACTATTTCCGGCATCATGAAGCCCCGCTCCGGCGAGGTCTTTCTGGACGGACAACCGATCCACAACCTCGACTCCAGCGAGATCGTCAAGCGGGGCATCGCCCAATGCCCGGAGGAGCGAAAGATCTGGCCCCAAATGGACGTCCTCGAGCACCTGGAGCTCGGGGCGTACCAGCGGAAAGACAAGGAGGCCATACAGGCCGACCTTGAAAGGGTGTACAAGTATTTCCCCCGGCTGGAGGAGCGGAAGAATCAGAAAGCGGGCACGCTCTCGGGGGGCGAACAGCAGATGCTGGCCATCGCCCGGGCGCTGATGTCCGCTCCGAAGATCATCATGTTCGACGAGCCTTCCCTGGGATTGGCGCCCATTCTCGTGCAGCAAATCGGCGAGATCATTAAAGAGATCCACGCCTCCGGGATGACCGTCCTGTTGGTGGAGCAAAACGCCTTCCTCGCCCTGACCCTCTCCGAGACCTGCTATGTCCTGGAAACGGGGGAGGTGTCCGTGTCCGGCCCTTCGAAAGACCTTCTCCAGAACGAAGACGTCAAGCGGGCCTACCTGGGCGGATGAGCGGCGGACCGGGGAGGGGAGGGAGACGGGAGCCGTACGGCCCGTACTCTTCGTCCCGTCGGAGCGCCCTTCAGCGCCTCCACGCCAGCCATTTTTGAAAAATCGAATATGGACGCGCGGCGTCAGGCGGATGCGGTTGTAGGCGTCGGCAACCTTTTTGATGACCTCCGCTTGCGTAGGATAGGGGTGGATTGTCCGGGCGATCTTCCCCAGTCCTACGCCCGCCGTCATGGCAAGGGTGATCTCGAAAATCATTTGCCCGCGTGCCGGCGACGAGCGTCGCCCCGAGGATTTCGTTCGTTCCTTTCTTAACGTGAATTTTCAGAAAACCCTGTTCCTGGCCGTCGAGGACGGCCCGGTCCACGTTCGTAAGCTCCAGGGTGAAAAGGTCTGCACGGGGATGCCCCGTTTGACGGCGTCACCCTCATAGAGTCCTACGTGGGCGATCTCCGGATCGGTGTAGGTGCACCACGGGATCGTCAGCGCGTTCGCCCTCGCTCGTCCGAGGAAGAGGGCGTTCTGGATGACGATCCTGGCCGTGGCGTCGGCGGTATGCGTGAATTGATGCGGGAAGCAGATGTCCCCGGCCGCGTAGATTCGGCGGTTCGTGGGTCGTTCACCCGGACGCCTTTTTTTACGTCGTACTCGACGCTGGTCGCCTCCAGGCCGAGGCCCTGGACGTTGGGTGCCCGTCCGGCGCCCACCAGGATTTCGTTCACCCGGGTCGCCGCCGCAATCGAATCTCAGGATTTTCTCCCCGTTCTCCTTGCGGATCTCCAGAAGGTTGCAATCCACAATGAGCTTGACGCTGTTGCGCAGTAGAGATTTCCCCACCCGCTTGGCGGCGTCCCGATCCTCCCGGATCAGGATCTGTCCCATTTTCTCGATCAGCAAGACCTGCGACCCGAAGCGCGCGAACGCCTGGGAGAGCTCGCAGCCGATGGGCCCGGCCCCGATGACGGCCAATCGCCGGGGAAGCTCCGTCAGAGAGAAGACCGTTTCGTTGGTTAAATAACCCGCCTCCTCGATTCCGGCGATCGGAGGCGCGGCGGCCCGTGCGCCGGTGGCCATGACGGTCTTTCGGAAGCGGAGCCGCCTTCCGCCGACTTCCACCGTATCCCGGCCCGTAAACCGGCCTTCCCCCAGGAAGACGTCTACGCCGAGCCCCCGGAACCGGCTTGCCGAATCGTTGAGGCTGATGCGCGCGCGTAGCCTTCTCATCCGTTCCATGACGGCCGGAAAGTCGACGCGAGCGCCCGGCGGGACGCGGACGCCGAAATCGCCGGCGTCGTGGACATCCGCATAGGCATGGGCGGCCCGGAGCAGGGCCTTTGAGGGGATGCACCCCACGTTGAGGCAGTCTCCGCCCATCAGATGCTTTTCGATGAGCGCCGTCTTGGCCCTCAGTCCCGCGGCCCCCACCGCCGAGATGAGGCCCGCCGTGCCGGCGCCGATGACGACCAGGTTGTAGCGGCCGGCCGGATCGGGATTCACCCAGTCCGGAGGACCGACGTGGGACAGGAGCGTGCGGTTGTGCGCGTCCTCAGGCAGAACGGCTGGTGGTTCGGTCATGGATGGCCTCCGAAGAGGTGGTGTCGCCATGGAGCGGGTTGGTTTGAGCTGAAGCGCGAGCCGAGAAACCGAAATCCTACTTGGATTGCGGGCCCCCCGCGGCTTCGGGGGTGAAGGAGACGGGAAGGGCCTCCTTCATCGCCTTTCGGGCCATTCGTGTGACCAGGACGGTGAGAAGGATGGTCGCCGCTAGGCCGAACCCGAACAGGATTTGCCGGCCCGTTCCCCCGGCGATGTTTCCCGACGCCAGTTCGGTCAGATTCTTGGCCGCCGAGCCGAGGTACACGTACATCACCGTTCCCGGAAACATCCCAATCCAGGAGGCCAGGGCATAGTCATGGAAACGGACCTTCGTGATACCGAAGGCGTAGTTCAGAAGATTAAAAGGGAAGATCGGGGAAAGACGGGTCAAGAGGACGATCTTGAATCCGTACTTCTCGACCGCATGATCGATCGCCCGGAATGTGGAATTGGACGTCATCTTGGATTCAATCCAGTCCCGGGCAAGGGTCCTGCCCAGAAGAAAAGCGGCCGAGGCCCCGATGACGCTTCCCACGGAAACGGTCGCGCTTCCCCAGGCCACGCCGAAGACGAAGCCGGCCCCCATGGTGAGAATCCAACCCGGTACGTAGAAGATGCAGGCGGGTGTGTAGGCCACCGCCAGGATGATGGGTCCCCAGACCCCCGCGCCGTCAACCCAGCTTAGAAATCGCTGGATGGATTCGGCGACGGGCAAAAAGAGAAACCCCGCGGCGATGGCGGCCATCAGGATCACGAGAGTCATTGTGCGCCACATGGAATTCCCCTTCACCCTTTTCCCTGTCGGATTGTGGGCTTCGGTCTCTCGCCGGGTCCCCTGCTTCCAATTGCCGCTTGACCCGGCGCTTCTTGAAGATCTTTGCTTTAGATGCTTGTCCGGCCGAAAGGGTGCGGATAATTTTCAATCCTCCCTCGCGGATCAGAATGGTTCTAGGCTCACAATTGGTTCAGTATCCGCCGCGCGATGTCCGGAAAATCCTGCGGGTCGATCGGGCTGCGAAAGATTCGGACAATGACTCCCGAAAGCCGATATTTTTTGGTCGAGAACCGAAACCACTCTCCGAGCCGAACGGGACGTTTCAAACCGGTCAAAATCAACCCGGAAGAGGTCCCTGCGGCCTTGCCACCGAGGAGCAGGAGGTGCGCGTCCCTTCCGGCGGGAATCGGTTCTATGGCAAGGAGGCTCATGGGAAATTCCTGATAGACCTCTCTGACCTCCGCGTCGCCCGGGGCCACCGAACGACGGAGATAGGCCGGCAGTTTTGATTGGACGATGAACGAAATGTGCACCGGCTTCGCCCTGCTGAAGCCCTGGGAGAGCCGGACCCTGTTTTCCTCCTTTTCCTCGAATTTCATGAGTTCCTGAAATCTTATGGAGTAGAGCTGGTAGCCGAAGTAAGAGAGGGCTCCCGCCAAACCCAGGGCGATGAGGATGGAGAAATCAATAAGATTGAATTTTTTCATGTCACTCCGAACTTGAGACGCTTCGTTGGAGTTCGCTCAGGCGGAATGGCCCACCTCCGGGCAATCAAATTGCGGGGGCCGGAGGAATTTCCAAAACACGGTGTCCGATGTGCGCTCGCCAGGGTCGTGTCGTGCACCCGAGGACCATGACCTGCTTTGGGTCCCTTTCCATCACAGAGTCTAGCATGGAGCCTGCGTTTGTGGGTGGTTTGAGAGTTGTGTTCTCCTTCGCGCCCGTCTCCGGCCGGGGGTCTTTCGCTGTGATGCTCATCGCCTACCCTCAGATGGGCAAGAGGTGGGTGTGGGCAGGAGTCGCCTGTAGGATGTGTCATTGCCTGTACGGGAAGAGGATCAAAGGACAGCGGAAACTTGTGGTAATATAGAAAATCTTGCTGCCTGCCAGGGCGCAACCAGGGCAGGGAACAACCGGAAATCTCGCCTCAGCGCGGATCAAGAGAAACGTGCCAGAGCATCGGATTTTCAGTCTCTGCAAATGACGTCTAGGGCAATTCTTGAGTCTTCCGGAGAGTGGAATCGGTGGGAGCCGCATCGACCGGATTATTAGACAGATTTCGTAGGGTCAAATTACATGAGGAATGTCAAGAAAATAATTATCTTAGGGGTAGGTGGGAGTTGTCTCGACATCCTCGACACCCTCGATGATATCAATGATTCCCTCGATAAGCCGAAGTATGCATGTGTGGGATTTCTAGATGACAATGAGTCCTATTGGGGGGAACTCTTCGGAGGCGTTGAAGTGCTGGGGGGGCTGGCGTCCGCCTCCGAGCATCGGGATTGTTTCTTTTTGAATGGCATTGGAACTTCTGAGAATTTTTTTAAGAAAAACATCATCCTCGCTAAGACAGGATTGTCGGTAGAGCAATACGGGACCATTGTGCACCCATCCGCGAGTGTGTCCCGAACGGCTGAATTGGGAAGAGGAACCGTTGTCTTCCAGAACGTGACCATCACTACGCACGTAGGAATTGGCGATCAGGTGATCATTCTACCGAATGCAGTAATCAGCCACCATGCCCTTATCGGTGATTTTACCTGTATCGCAGGAGGCGTATGTGTTTCCGGTCGTGTCACCGTTGGTCGCTCCTGTTACTTGGGGACAAATAGTACAATTCGGGACGGATTGAAGGTTGGCGACTATTGTCTCATCGGAATGGGGAGTGTCGTCTCGAAGGATGTCGCGGAGAACAGTTTCGTGGCAGGAAATCCCGCTCGGTTTGTGCGAAAGATTCGGTGAGGCACCGGTGCGATGATCGGGATCGGATTGATCGGTTACGGGTATTGGGGGCCCAACCTGGCCAGGAATTTTTCCGGTCGGCGGGGGTGTCGCGTTGTCGCAATCTGTGACACAAGGGCGGATCGACTCCAGCGCGCGGCGCATACCTATTCCGATGCAAAGATGACAGCGGACTACAAGACCTTGCTGGTTTGTCCGGAAATCGACTTGATCCTGGTCGCCACGCCGGTTCAACTGCATTACCCGATGGCCAAGGAAGCCCTCCTGGCCGGGAAGGATGTTCTGGTTGAAAAGCCTCTGGCGCGGACGGCCGCAGAGGCCCGGGAGCTCACGCGGCTTGCCGAAGAGAACGGACGCATCCTTGCTGTGGACCACACATTTCTTTACAGCGGTGCTGTCATGAAAATGAAGGAACTGGTGGATCGGGGAGAGGTGGGTGAGATTACGTACGTAGACTCCGTGCGGGTGAACCTGGGATTGTTCCAGGAGGATGTCAACGTGATCTATGATCTCGCGCCTCACGACCTATCCATCGTGGATTTTCTGATCGGCCGCGAACCGGTCTCCGTTCGGGCCATGGGAACCCGGCATGCGGACAACCATATGGAGCACCTCGCCTACCTTCATTTGGTATATGAGGATGGTTTGATCGCCCACTTCCATTTGAACTGGCTGGCGCCTGTCAAAATCCGTCGGACCCTGATCGGCGGGACGAAAAAAATGATTGTTTATGATGACCTGGAGCAGAGTGAAAAGGTCAAGGTTTACGACAAGGGGATTGTCATCCAAAGTGATGATCAAGACTCGCTCAACAGGGTGCGCATCGATTACCGGACAGGAGACATGGTTGCACCGAGACTGGAATCCCGGGAACCGCTGGAGGCGGAAGCGGAGCATATCTTGTCTTGCGTACGGAACCGGACGCGTCCCCGTGCGGACGGAGAGGCTGGCTATTGCGTGACCCGGATCCTCGAGGCCGCCCAAAGGTCCATTCAAA
>CAYRGS010000104.1:7244-13051 GCA_964423875.1 uncultured bacterium | reverse complement strand
GCCCATCGCTCAGGGTGACAAAGGTGTCAAGTATTTATCGCTCCCAGTAATAAGAGAATAGACCCTCGGCCCGGGTCCCGTCTGCTGAGGCACTGGAGAAGACAAAGACTTCTCTGTGTGGCGGGACCCGGGCCTTTTTGTATTTCGGGCGTTTCCCAAATCCGCCTTTACCTTTCCAAGAACCAAAGAATCCTACCTACGGGGCGACCCGCGCTTCTCATAGAGAAACGCGGCAAACCTTCTCTCGTCCGATCCGCCCGTTGCGGATGGATGACGCGGCCCCGCGTGGATGTTCGACTGGAGAGATTTTTTCGCCGCTTAGATCATTCAGTTTTAAATGGGATGAGAAATTCGCACCCATAGGGCGCCCGGTGACAAATCATATGGGGTGTGAGAAATAGGGGTTACAATAGGGAGGTATCTTTCACCTTCAAGGAGAGAATCCAATGAGTGTGCGGGGGGAAGACGCCAAAGAGCTCAAGTGGGTCGGGAAAAACGTGATCCGCGAGGACGGGGCTGAAAAGGCGACGGGCGCCGGAGCCTTCACGACGGACATGCACCTGCCGGGCATGCTTTACGGAAAATTCCTCCGCTCCAAACTGCCCCACGCCAAGATCCTCCATATCGACGCATCAAAGACCCTCAAGGTTTCCGGGGTGAAAGCCGTCCTCACGGCGGAGGGTTGCCCGAGAGATGAAAACGGCAACCTTCTGACCATCGGGGCGTACATTCGAGACCATCCAATCCTGGCGCATGAGAAGGTCCGATTCGTCGGCGAGGCGATTGCGGTGGTCGCAGCGCGGGATGAAGACTCGGCGGAAGAGGCCGCCGAGCAGATCGACGTCGATTACGAGGAACTTCCCGCCGTCTTCGATCCCATCGAGGCCATGAAGCCCGACGCGCCGCTGGTCCATGAGAACCTGGATCAGTATGAGCCCGTTCCGGGATACGTACCCATCCGGCATGGAAACGTCGCGTCCCGGATCAAGCTCGTCATGGGGAATCCGGACAAGGCGTTCGATGAGGCCGATCACATCCTGGAGCAGCGGTTTGAGACCGTGACTCACCACCAGTGCTACCTGGAGCCCCACGCCGCGGTGGCCCAGGTAAACGCGAAAGGGCACGTCACCGTCTGGACGAGCACCCAGACGGTCGCCGAGGTCCGGAAGGGGCTGGTCGAGTGTCTGGGCCTTCACCCCAGCGAGGTCCGGGCCATCGCGCCTTTTATCGGCGGGGGGTTCGGCGGAAAGCTGGACGTCCGCGTCGAGCCCCACGCGGTACTCCTCGCCCGGCAGACAGGCCGTCCGGTGAAAATTGTCCTGACCCGCGAGGAGGAATTCATCTCCGGCACCCCAAGGCACCCTTTCCAGCTCAAATTCAAGACCGGCGTCAAGAAGGACGGCCGCATCACCGCGAGAGAGATCAATCTCATCGCGGATTCCGGCGCCTACGCCCACCATGGACCCGGCGTGGTGGGAGCCGCAGTCACGCATGCGCGAGGTCCCTACGAAATCCCCGACATCCGCCTGGAGGCGAACCTCATCTACACCCACAAGCTTCCGTTCGGAGGATACCGGGGGTACGGCGGCCCGCAGGTTCACTTCGCGGGGGAATCTCAACTGGATGACCTGGCGAAGGAGATCGGCATCGATCCCGTCGAGCTGCGGATGAAAAACGGGATTGCGACCGGACAGCGGCTTTTGTCGGGCCAACCCACGCCCCACAGCGCCTACAAGAAAACCCTTCGCCGAGCGGCGGAGAGCACGGGCTGGGACTGGGAAAACCGCAAGAAGCCCGTTCCGAAATCCAGCGACCCGAAAAAAAAGACCGGCATCGGCGTGGCCTCGATGCAGCACGTGAGCGCCATCTTCGCGTCCAGCGCCATCGTCAAGATGGAAGCTGGCGGGTCCGTCACGGTTCTGGCGGGCGGGACGGAGGTGGGCGCCGGACAAAGGACCGTCCTGTCGCAGATTGCCGCGGAGGCGTTGAGCGTCCCTTATGAGCGGGTCTCGATTGTCATGTCGGACACCCTCACCACGCCTTTCGACTGGGCGACCGATGCCAGCCGGACCACGTACAACACCGGCAACGCCATCGTGCGCGCCGCGGCCGAGGTCAAGGAACATTTCCTGGAAATCGCCGCCGCGATGCTCGAGGCCGACCCTCAGGACCTCGAAATGGACACCGGCGAGGTCTACGTCAGGAGCACGCCCGACATCCGCGCCGATTACAACGACGTGGTCATGTATGGCCTCTACGTGGACGGCGGGGTCCTGTTGGGCAAGGGCTCGTCCTTCGACCCGCCCAAGTACGAGCGTCCCCCGGACGTGCAAATCGAGGGATGGGGTTTCGTCCCGATCCCCGCGTTCATTTTCGGCACGCAGATCGCCGAAGTGGAGGTGGACACCGAAACCGGCGTGGTCGAAGTCACGAGCCTTCACTCCGCCCACGACGTCGGAAAGGCCGTCCACCCCGCGGGGTGCGAGGGGCAAATCGAAGGCGCGGCGTCCATCGGCGTGGGGTGGCTGTTCTCCGAGGAGATGGTGTTCGAGAACGGCGTGGTGACGAACCCGACGCTGCTCGACTACAAGGTCCCCACCACGCTGGACGTGCCGCGGGTCTATCCGCTCCTGGTGGAGGACGAAGACCCGACGGGGCCTTTCGGCGCCAAGGGAATCGGCGAGCCGGCCCTGGTGGCGACGGCCGCGGCGGTGGCCAACGCCATTTGCGACGCCATCGGCGTGCGGATACATGACATGCCTTTCTCCCCCGACCGCATCCTGGCCGCCCTCGAGAAGAACGGAGACGCGTGACGGCCGGAATGCGGGCAGGGAAGGCGCCTGAGCCGCCGGGAGGCGGGGGCTCAATCGGGTGAATAGGGGGGCGGGAGAACACCGGTGCCGCGCTCGATGAAAAGAGAATCCCTCCTCCTCCTTCGGGAGTTGCTCGATCTGCGCTGGGAATTTCTGCGCAGGAGCGAAGCGTACCAGGCGGACCATGCCGCTTACAGGGCCCTGATCTCCCGTCACAGCTCCGAGGAAGCCCAACCCGTGCGGCGGGAGGCCTTTCGGTTGATGGCGAAGTATCTCCTCGGCGCGCTGCCCGACCCGTCGGAAACCCCGGACGGGATTCGTCTGCCCATCGTGTATCCCTTCGGGGACCGACCGGAGGTCTCGGGTTTTCCCGGGCTGAAAGTGCTCGACCCGGACGGCTTGGAAGGGAATACGGAGGACGGTGGCCAGTTCCGGGTGACCATCGAAGTGGACCTCCGAACCCCCCGAGCCAACCTCCTGCCCGTCCTCGATGTGGTCCTCGAGGATCTGACACAGCGCAGAATCGACCGACACCCGGACTTTCTCCCCGAACAGGACGCCGCACCTCCCGAGGACCTCCGCATTTATGAATGGTACCTGGAGATTTGGGACAAGCGCCAGGCCGGAGAGGGCGCGGAACAAATCGCCCGGACCTGTTATCCGCGCGCATTCGCCAAACCCTCCCGCCATTTCTCCGCCGAGATGGCCGTCGCGCGGGTCGAGGCGGGACTGCGGGAAGCCGACCGGCTGATTCAGGAAAGCACGACGGCGGAAGACTCGGGCCTTCCGGCTCCCGACCCCTCTTCGGACTCCGAAAAGCCTTAACCCGCCCTGCGCCGGACTAAAGTCCGGCGCCGAGCCTCACATTAAACGACTCGAAGCGCCGCCTCCCGCGCGATTGTGGAAGTCCCTTCCGCCCCCCTCCCCCGAAACGAATAGTGCTCCGGCCCCTCGACAAAATGTAGAAAAAATATCTTGACAAGTTGATATTAAATACTACATATTGTGTCTGGGTCTGGGCATATGTCCTAGATGTAGGGGAACCTTAACACATCCTTAGAGCCGTGAACAAATCAGCAATGGAATCGGCCTAATCATTGGCATGACGGGCGCGATTCAATCTCAGGGAGGGAGGAACAGAGGATGAACAAAGCCGATGTCATCGATGCCGTAGCCAGAAGCGCCGAGATTCCGAAGATCAAGGCGGAGCTCGCCATTGACGGCGTCCTGGAGGAGATCGTCCGGGGCCTGAAGCGGGGCGAGCGGGTGGTCCTGTCAGGATTCGGCACCTTTACGGTCGCGGAGCGGAAAGCCCGTATGGCGAGAAACCCGAGAACGGGTGAATCCATCTCCGTTTCCGCAAAGAAGGTCCCCAAATTTGTAGCAGGCGGCAAACTGAAACAAGCGGTCAGCTAACGGGTATTTCTACTCGGCCATTCGGCCGGGTCCGGGATTCGGTCATGTAATTTCCGGCTTTTGCCGGATTCGGTCTCACACAGAGCCTGGAAGACGGGAGAATCTCAGCCTCCGGTCTTCCCGGCTCTTTTTTTATTGATTCTCCTCCTATCCATAAACGCCCAAAGCCCGCCGAAGATATGATGATCAGCCGCCCTGGGTCATCTCTGCCCAGATCCGGCGGATGGACGCGATGTGGCGCGCGGTCAGCGTTCCCCTACCCTGAAAACCCAGCTTGAAAGCCTCCCGGGTGTCTCGCTCGAGGTATTCGTCGCTCGCGTTTACGGGCGTAACCGTATCAATGAGCCGGACCCCTGCAGCCGTGGCCTCGACCGCCAGGCAAGCGCGGACGTGAAAAAGCTCCCCACCCTCGGGCGTCCGGATACCGCCGAGGTCTTTGAGCATGTCACCCCCGCCCAATCCGAGCTCCGACACACGGGCGCTGGTCGAGGCAATCTCGTAGGCATTCCGAAGCCCGTCGGCCGACTCGATGTTCGGAACGATGGGGATCGAGTTCAACCCGACCCCGGCCCGCCGCTCGACGTCCACCAGCGCCGCAGCCAGCGTCAGAACCTCCTGGCCGTTTCGGGCCTGGGCGAGGACAATCCCGTCGGGCAGATGCTCGAGGGATCTCAGATCCTCCTCCAGCTCGGGGGACCCGATGATGTTAACCCGGATCCATTTCGCCGAACCTTTGAAATCCATCCCCGAGCACGCCCGCTGGACAAGCGCCCGACCGGCGTCCTTCTTATCGGACGGGCAGTTCTGCTCCAGGTCCATAATGATGACCTCGACGTCGGACTCGATGGCCTCCCGCAGAACGTCCTCGTCGTGAGCGGGAATGTAGTATCTGATCTTGCAGGAATCGGTCATGGCGGATTCTCTTCTCTCAATCGGCGGGTTGGGTTCACCGGGCGACGGGCCTCAGTCTTCATCCTCGAAAAGCGGGACGAAATCGAATTTTGTCACGTCCACTAGGCCCAGGTCCGTGAGCTTCAGCTCGGGAATCACGGCCAGGGCCAAAAACGACAAGGTCATGAAGGGTGAATCGAGCCCGCAGCCCAAATCTCTCGCCGCCGCGTGGAGAGTTTCAAGCTGCGCGGTGACGACTTCGATGGGCGAATCGCTCATCAGCCCGGCAATGGGCAGGGGAAGCCGGGCGATCGGGCGGCCGTCCAGGACGGCGGCCAGCCCGCCCTGCATCTCCTCGACGGCGCGGAAGCCCGCCCGCAGGTCCTCGTCGCCGACGCCCGCCGCGATCACGTTATGGGAGTCATGGGCGACGGAGGAGGCCAAGGCCCCCCGCTTCAGGCCGAATCCGTGAACGAAACCGAATCCGACGTGGCCCGTCCGTCCGTGCCGCTCGGCTACGGCGACCTTGAGAACGTCCCGGTCCACATCCGACAGGACCAGGCCGGCTTCGACGCGGGCAACGGCCGCATCTTCGAGATCCTGCCTGGCTCCGGCACCGGCGCGGTGCTCAACCGCTGCGGCGCGCCCAACGTCGGCGTGAACGGCATCTGGGAGTTCGACATCTAC
>CAYRGS010000104.1:0-7234 GCA_964423875.1 uncultured bacterium | reverse complement strand
GCCGATCACCCGCAACCGCTTCCCGGCCGCCGGCACGGATAAGTCCTCAAGACGGTCCCACCGCAGGCTCACGGTGTTCCGGACGCGTCCGGCGGGCCCGTGGTCTCCATAGAAGGCCATCCTCCCGTCGGTGGCTACGAGAGACCCGTCCTTGTACACCTGTTGGACCCGGATATCGCGCGGGTCCTCGAAAATGGCGAGGTCTGCGCGAAGGCCGGGGGCGATAGCGCCCCGGTCCCCCAGGCCAAAGTACCGGGCGGAGTTGACCGTCACCATCTGAAGGGCGAGGACGGGATCGAGACCGAGGCGGACCGCCCGGTTCACGACGTAATCCAGGTGTCCCTTCGAGGACAGATCGGTGGGGTGCACATCGTCGGTGACCAAGGAGAAGCGGCCGGCGTTCTCCGGACGGACGGCGGGCAGCAGGGCCTCCAGGTTCCGGGCCGTCGATCCCTCGCGGATCATGATGTGAAGCCCGAGCCCCAGCTTTTCCCTGGCCTCCTGGGCCGTCACGCACTCGTGGTCGGACTGGATACCCGCGGCGGTGTAAGCACAAAGGGCCCGGCCCGAAAGCCCCGGGGCGTGGCCGTCGATATGGGCCGCGCCTCCGGCGAGCTTCGCCAGCATGCCGGGGTCCCCGTTCACCACGCCCGGAAAGTTCATCATCTCCCCGAGACCCAGGATCCGGCTGTCCGCCAAGAGGGGGAACAGGTCCTCGGCCTCCAGCACCGCCCCGGCCGTCTCGAGAGGGGAGGCTGGGACGCACGAGGGCGCCATGAGGAAGACGTCGAGCGGGCAGTGGCGGCTCGATTCCAGGAGGAAACGGACACCTTCCAAGCCAAGAACGTTGGCAATTTCATGCGGGTCGGCGACGACGGTGGTCGTCCCGTGCGGGACAACCGCCCGGGCATACTCGGCCGGGGGCAGCAGGGAGCTTTCGATGTGGCAGTGGGCGTCGATGAAGCCCGGGGAAACGCAGCAGCCTTCGAGGTCGTGGGTCTCTTTGCCCTCGTAATCGCCCAGCCCGGCGATCCGTCCTCGATAGACCGCGACGGTCGTCTTCCGGATCTCGCCGGAGAAGACGTCGACTACCTTTCCGCCCCGAAGAACGAGGTCGGCCGGCTTATCCCCGCGCGCCACGCGGATGAAATCCGCCAGTTTCTCCGGGTCGCCCGTTGTTGGAGTCAAGTTCATCATCTTTTCTCTGGGGAGCCGTCTTTCAAGAAGCCCCTCCAGGAAGCATCAGTGGGTCTGTCCTCTTCTTCAAGAGCGGAGACGGCCGGGGCGTCGGCGGATTCATCCATATCCAAATCGTCGGCAGAGGTCTTGAATTCCCCCCCCTCCTCTCCCAGCGCCCAGTTCACCTGCCGGAAGATCCCCCGCAGGACCTTCACGTCCTTGAAGCTCAGGTCCGCTCGGGAGAACAGCCGCCTCAGGTGCGTCATCATCCGCTCGGGGTTCTGTTTGTCGAGAAAATTGATTCTCAGAAGGGTGTCCTTCATGTGCCCAAACAACCCGGCCAGCTCTTCGGCGGTGGCGACGGGGGCGGAGGGGGTGGGGGGAGCCGGGGCATCCGAGGGGTCCGCGCCGCTCCTTGCGACCTGATAGACCTCGTAACAAAGAATGAGGACGGCCATCCCCAGATTCAGAGAACCGAAACCGGAATGGGCGGGGATATACGTCAGCTCGTGGCAGGAGCGCAGGTGCTCGTTGGAAAGCCCGAAATTCTCCGGACCGAAAACCAGGGCCACGGGGCGCCGCCGGGCCGATTGGAGGATTCGCTCCGCGATGCCCTTGGCGGCGACCGTCACGTGACGGAACTTGCCCTGACGCCGCGTCGTCCCGACCACCAGGACGCAATCCGCGACCGCCTCGGCCAGGTTCGCGCAAACCGGAGCGCGGAAGAGCATGTCCTTGGCGTACATCGCCATCTTCCGGGCCTCGGCGTTCATATGGTCGGTGGGGCGGCCGGAGAAGACCAGCCGCAGGTCGGTGATCCCCATGTTCATCATCGCCCGGGCCGAGGAGCCGATGTTGCCGGAGTATTGCGGATCGACCAGGACCACGCGGATATTCCGGAGGACCTCCGTCTCGCGTTCGGAACTCGCTCCGTTTCGAGGGGATCCGGCCCGCTGCCCATTCGGAGACTTCTCGGGAACCTTACCTGAGGAATGGCTCATCCTTGACGCTTCACCTTGAGGGGGCGGAGGTTTTACACATTGGAAGGATTATATAGGAAGCGCGTCAGAGGCTGGCAATGAGCGTCCCGCGTAAACCGAGGGGGCTGTGGCCCGTCTCTTTTGAGATGTGGAGTGAATGTTGGAATGAAGGACTGATCCCCTTCCTCGTTTACGCCGGGTCGCCGCTCTCAAGCAGGCCGGCATGGTAGTCCCCGAACTTCTTCCAGCGGATCTCCTGTCCTGAAGAGGAGCGGATCTTCTCCACTTCATGCGGGCGCATGGGGTCCAGCTCACCCAGGGAGGCCGCGCGATACTGCATCTCGGCGTTCTCTTCCAGCGTGAACGATGTGAAAACGACCTCCTCCAGCGATCCCCCCACCACGATCGTGTCGTGGCACCTAAGGAGGAATACACGGTGATCGCCCCGGAATTCGGCCATTTCCTCGCCTTCCTCCTCGGTGATGATGAACTCCGCATTGTCGTAGACGGGAATCCCGTCCCCAAACAGGACGCCGTGAAGGACCACCGGCCGGATGGGCGTCCGGGTTATGGCGAACAGCGTGGCCCAAGGGGGATGGAGGTGGGCGATGGCGACGCCGTCTTCATACTGGCGATGAACGGCGGTGTGCATGACGACCTCCATGGGGAGCAGCCCCCCTTCTCCTTCCAGCTTTTCCCCCCGGTAGTCCACACGTAGCAGGTCCTCGGGCCGAAGCGCGGACTTGTCTGACCCCGCATCGGGGTTGATGAGGAACTCCCTCCCCCCCCGGTCTCGGGCAGCCGGACGCTGACGTGGCCGTACATCCCCAAAAACCCTCCGTGCTCGAAGATCTGCAGACACGTCACCAGCTTCTCTCTCACCCCCCCCCTGGACGTCCGACATCTCTTGCTCTCCGCTTACACAACCGAATTCTTGACCGGACCCGCTTCCTCTTTGTGAGGGCCGGAACGCGCTCCGCCGCTCCTACCCCTTCTGCATCGCCTGAATCACCTTCTCCGGTGTAATGGGCAAAGACGTGACGCGCGCTCCGACGGCGTCCCGGACGGCGTTTGCCACGGCGGCGGCGGGGACGTTGCAGGGGGGCTCCCCGATCCCCCGGGCGCCATACGGGCCGATGCCGGCGCCGGACTCCAACAAAATGGGCACGACCTCCGGTGCGTCGAGGGCGGTGGGGATGAGGAACTGATCCAGCGCCCCGGTCTTGAGCACTCCCTCTCCCAGAACCACTTCTTCCCTCAGGGCGTACCCCAATCCCATGACGCCCCCGCCCTCGAGCTGTCCCTCGACTGTCTGGGGATGAACGGCCCGGCCCACGTCGTGGCAGGCGACCAGCCTCAAAACGGCGACTTCTCCGGTCTCCTCATCCACGGCCACCTCGGCGGCGTGGGTCCCCGGCGTGTAATCCAGCCAGCCGTTCCCTTCCGACGTTCCGGCCTTGTCGAAACTCCCCGGAGGAAAGGTGTATTCGGCCCGGGAGGAGATCCCCCCCCTCCCGTCCTCCCCCCCCCCGGCGGCCCCGCCGTCCGCCCGCGCGACGGCCCCCTCCCGCGCCGCCCCCCGCCCCGCCCCCCCCCCCCTCGGCGGCCGCGACTTCGGCCAGCGAGACGGCCCGCTCCGGCGCGGCCCCGTGCCGGACTTCCCCGCCCTCCAGAACCAGGTCCTCCTCTCCGGACTCGAGCATCTCGGCCGCGCGCCGCAGGATGCGCCCGCGCACCTCGGCGGCAGCCTGGAGGACAGCGTTGCCCGCCTTTGTGAGCTGCATGCTCCCGGCCGTGATCCCGGCCGACGGTGACGCCGCACTATCCGGAGGCTCCAGGATGACCTCGAATTCGCCCAGGCCCAGCGTATCACCGACAATCTGGACCCAGGCGGCGCTCTGGCCGGAGCCCAGGTCCGTCGCGCTCGTCCGGACAACGGCCTTTCCGCCGGCGTCCAGGGAGACTTCGGCCTCGGCCGCGCGTCCGGGCTTGGCGTAGCCGGAGAGGTTCGAGGCGATCCCCCGGCCCACGCGCAACTTGCGGGGGCCGCCGTCGCGGCCGGGAGCGGGACCGAGGGCCTCCCACGCCCGGCGCGCCGTCTCCTCCATCGGCAGGTGCCGCGCAACCTTTTGGCCGGCGGCCATCAGGTCTCCAGAGCGGAGAAAGTTGCGGCGGCGGAACTCCAGCGGGTCGAGCCCCAGGGCCCTCGCCAGCTCATCCATCTGAGACTCGAGGGCGAAGGTGACCTGTGTGATTCCGACGCCGCGCATGGTGCTCGTCGGGAGGTTGTTCGTGAAAACGGCGTACGTCTCCACCGAAACCGCGGGAACCCGGTAAGGCCCCTGGGCCAGGAGGGTGGCGTTCAGCGTGATCATCGGACTCAGATAGAGATGAGCACCCACGTCGGCGATCATCTCGACCTCCAGGGCGGTTAACCGCCCCTCGGCATCGGCCCCGGTCCGGTATTTCATCCGGAAAGGATGCTTCTTGCTGTGGGCGAGAAAGGAGACCTCGCGGCTGAGGGTGATGGAGACGGACCCTCCCGTCTCCCGGGCGAGCAGCGCCAGATAGATTTCGAGGCAGGGATCTTCCTTCCCCCCGAAGGCCCCGCCGGCGAACGTCCCGAGGATGCGGACCTGATCCGCGCCAACACCCAGGACCTCCGCCACCGCCCGGTGATTCTCCACCTGTTGGGTCGCGAGGCGGACGGTGATCCGCCCGTCGGCCTCCACCCACGCGGACCCGGCCTCGGGCTCGAGGAAGGCGTGCTCGCCGAACGGCGTCTCGTACTCATCCTCGACAATCCGGCGGGCCTTGCGGAAACCCTCCTCGATGTTCCCCCGGCGCAGCGACCAATGACGGGCGACGTTCCCGCCTTCGTGGACTGAGGGGGCCTCCGGGCGCATGGCCTCGGCGGGGTCGAAGACGGCCGGATGCGCTTTGTATTGAACCTCGATTCGCCCGAGGGCCTCCTCGACGAGTGCCAGGGTCTTGGCCGCAACCAGCGCCACGGCCTGCCCCCGGAATCTCACCCGGTCCCCCGCCAGGACCGGCTGGTCCGACCCGAACCGGTTTTCATGGGCGTTCAACCCGGGGATGTCGGCGGCGGTGAGGACGGCCTCCACCCCCGCCAGCTCCCTCGCGGGACCCGTCTCGATTCGGAGGACCGCCGCCGAGGGGTGCGGACACCGAAGGACCCCGCCGATCAGAGACCCCACGGGAGCCTGGTCTCCGCCGAAGCACGGCGCCCCTTCCGCTTTCGGGAAGGCGTCGAACCTTGGAGTGGATGTCCCGACCTTCAAAGGCGTCGGCATCTTCGATGGCCTGGGAAGTTTAGGTGTTCAAGGAGAGACGCCCGGGGAGCGCATGAAGCCATGGCCCGCCGTGCACTGGACAGGGTTTCCCGATGCGAGAATCCGGGGACCGGCGACAATCCCCTCAGCAATGGCGTCCCGGAGCCTGACGTCCGTATTTTCGCCGAAGCCCGCGTTCCCGATCGTGGTCACCCCCGCCCTGAGGATGCGGACGGCGTTGCGCGCCGCTTTGAGCACCTGGGTCTCCAGGGGGGCGTAATCGGTGGGGGGCGGGCCGGAGCTCAGGTGGACTTCGGGATCCACAAGGCCGGGCATCACGGTCTTCCCCTCGGCCTGGATCACCCGTGCGCCGTCCGGAACCCGCACCTGGGTCTTTCCGCCGATCGCCTTGATCTCACCGCCTTCAATCAGGACGCAGGCGTCATCGAGGGGTTCCCGGCCCGTGCCGTCGATCAGCCGGGCGCCCGTCAAGGCCAGTGACCTTTCCAATGCCTCTCTCCTCCGTTCGATGATGAAACGTTCTCCCCCCCAATCTGAACGGCAATAACTTCCGGCCCTCCTTCAGCCCGGCCCGCCGGATGAGTGGATCGCCAGCCACGGTTGCCACTGAATGTCCTCGAAGATCCGGCGCGCGTTCTTCTCTTCCATGATGCACTCGATGAGGGCCGGCCGGCCGCTTGCGAGGGCCTTTTCGACGGTAGGCCGCAGGTCCGCGGGGTCTTCCACCCAAAACCCCTCCACACCGAGGCTCCGGCCGAGCTCCGCGAAGCGGATGTCGGGATTGCCCAGGTCGGTCCCGATGAAGACCTCCCGCTCCAACGCCTTACGGGAGCGATCCACCATGTACGCCCGATTCCGGAAGACCACGAACAGGACCGGGACGCCGAACTTGGCCGCCGTCCACACGCCCTGGACGCCGAACATGAACGAGCCGTCTCCGATAAAAGCCACGACGGGGCGGTCCGGAAGGGCGAGCTTCGTCCCGATGGCGCCCGAGACCCCCCACCCCAGGTGGCCGGCGCGGTTCTCGGGGATGAGGGTCCCCGTGTTTCCGAAAGCGCGGACGCTCTCCGCCGCCGTGACGCACTCCTCGATCACGATCGCGTCCGGCCCGGCGAGATCCATGATCTCTTTGACGACCTGCCAGGCCTTGAGGGGCGCCTCCCCCCATCCGAGCTCGGCCTTCTCCTCGAGCGCCACCCGGGCCGACTCCTTGCGTTCCCGGCATTCCGAGGTCCGGGAGGCCGTCTTCTCTTCGTCCATCGGGTCTGCATCCAACAGCGCCGCCAAGTCCTCGAGGGCGGACCGCTCATCCGCCACGACAGCGACCTCCACGGGAAACATCTTGCCGATCTCCCAGGGGTCCGGATGGATCTGGAGGAGCAGGATGCCGGGCGGGAAGACGGCCTCCGGCGTGAAATCCTTTTCCTGGAAGACCGATCCGCCGATCGAGAGGATCAGGTCGCATTCCAAAACGAGGGGCGAGCGGGGAGAGAAATCCCCCTGGTAAAGCGGATGGTCCGTCGGGAAATCCCAGAGACTCGAAAACGGGACCTCGCTCACGATGGGCGCGCCGATCCGCTCGGCCACCCCGACCAAGGTCCGCGACGCCCGGCTTCGGGCGACGCCGCTTCCCATCAGGAGGATCGGCCGCGCGGCCCGCCGGAGCCTGTCCGACACCTCCCTCACCCGGTCCGGATCCCCTCGGAGCAGGGGAACCGCCTCCCCCTCCCCCCCCTTCCCCCCCCTCTCCCCCCCGAG
>CAYRGS010000103.1:0-13055 GCA_964423875.1 uncultured bacterium | reverse complement strand
CATCGGGGAGCAGAGACTAACTCAAAAAATGGTACAACTTTAGGGGGTAGGTCAAGGGGCCGCGCACAATGTAAAGTACGATCCAAACCCAAAGGCGGAATCGCTATGAAATCAACAGGTTGTAAATTCAGGAGTCCTTTAAGATACGATCTTCACCCTAGCGGGGATTTCTCACCAACCGATGGTCTTGTGCTCCGCTTACCAAAGGGATCGCACCCGTCGCCATTTTCGGCGGAGTGTTGCGGATACTAGCAACGACGGTTTTTCCGGGCGGGTACGCGGTAGACAGTCGCTACGGGTAAACAGGGTTTTTTCGTCGTAGGGGCCGGTCCCCGTCCCGGCCCGTCACACGCCCATGGGGAACAGAATGCCGGGACTTGGTCAGCACCCGTCCGTTGGTAAATTATTGAAAGCTAACGGGTTCAATCAACCTACACCGTTCGGGCGTTTAAGTTTGTGAAAAACCCGGGTCAGGAATCATCCAAACGAGAGTCATCCCCCCTCTTCCACACCCCAATCCCCGCGAACAGGGCGGAAATCAGGAAGTAACCGGCCGCGACGCGCGGGGCGGCGGCGAAGCCGAACTTGGAGACAACGCCGGCGGCCGTGATCTCAAAGGCGTGAATCACGCCGAAGAAGGACAGCACGGCCGCGCAAATCGCCCACCCGGCGGCCGTCAGGAACCGCCGCTCGATGAGAAACACCGACATGGCCGAGAGGATCATCGCGCTGAACAGGAACCCCCGCTCCAGGACGATCATCCCCCGCAGGGCGAGCGAGCCGCCGAACGCCTTCTGGCCCAGCGCCGCAAGGGACGTCCCCGCCAGCCCCAATGTCCCCTGGACAATGAGCACCCCCCAAGCCGCCAGGGATGGAAACAACCCCATTGCGACCGCCGGGGCGTGCCGGCCGGGAACGGACTGGAACGCCTGGGCGACGATGACGACGCCGATCCAGACGAGGATGCCGATGGCGGCCTCCAGCGGAACCGCGCGGAACACCCACCCTACCGTCCCGGTCAGGCACAAAACCGCGATGACGATGCCGTTCAATGTTGAATAGCCCGTCCGCGCCCCCATCGTCTTCCAGCCGGGATGGCCGATATAAACCGTCGTGGGGAAGCAGCTTCCGAGCAGAGACGCCGCGACGCTGCCGATCCCGCTGACCGCCAGGGAGGACCGGGTGTCGTAGGGATCGCCGGCGGCCTCGGCGCTCTCGATGTTCATCAGCGAGCCGATGACGCTCATCACCCCCATGGGGACCGTGATGGCCAGGTGGGGCAGAAGGGTCTCGCCGCTGAAGACCGAGAGGACGGCGCCGAGCGTCGGGACCGGCGCGTAGAACCCCGCCGTCACGGCGGCGCCCTCCCCTCCCCCCTCGGCCTGCCCGAGCGACCAGGCCAGCGCGGTCCCCGCCAGGACCGCCCAGAGTCCCGCCGGGAGCCGCCAGGGGAGAACGACGCGGGAAAGGTACTGGAGGAGGAGGATGGCCAGCGGAACCATCGCCACCAGGGGGGATTCGAAAATCTTAAAAGAGAACTCCACGGCCAGGAACGTCAGGGCGATCCCCGCCAGGGTGGAAAGCAGGGCCGCCCGGGGGGTCACCTTCCGAATCCAACCGCCGACGAAGGCCCCTAGAAGCTCGACCACTCCGCTGATGAAACAGGCCAGCATTCCCACCCGCCAGGCCAGGTCCGGGTCCCCGCTCGCCCGGTAGACCGGGAGCATCACGAAGAAGATGAAGGCGAACAGCGTAACCGTGTTGATGCCGTACGGAAGCGCAGTCAGATCATCCCGGCCCAGCCGCCGGGCGAGGCGGCGGGCTTGCCACGCGTAAAACCCGTTCCCGAGCCCGATCGAGACCGCCGCCCCCGGCAGGATGCGGCCGAACACTAGGGACGCTGGCATCCCGAGCAAGCCTGTGCACAGGCTCACGATGAGCATCAGGTTGACCAGGTTGTCGATGAGGAGACCGAAGAAACCGTCCAGGTCCCCCCGGACAAAGAACGGCAAGGATGAAGGGCGTGGGGAATTCATGTTCTTCCCAGGGAGACGAGGACCGCCCCCAGGACAAGCACAAGGGCGGCGATCAAGAGGCGGAAATCGATTCGCTCCTCCGTCTGGAGAAACGCGCGGGACATCCCGATGGCGAACAACGGCGACAACTGGACCAGAGGAACCACCACAGAAACGGATTCCACGGAAAGGGCGACGAACCACGTGATGTAGGCCAATCCCGTCAAGACTCCCATCGGCAGAAACAGCCAAACGGCCGGCCGGGGAATCTTCCGAATCCAGAAGGCCCCCTCGGTCTTTCTTTCGAGAACGGTGTTGACGGCGACGATGGACACCATGCCGCCGATGACTGCGAAAAGCGCCCCCATGATCGGCCGCCCCCCCATGTTCAGTGCGGCCTTGGTCACCGCCGGAGCGAGTCCGGAAAAGAACGCCGCCATCAAGGCGATGGCCCAATCGCCGGATCGCGTCCGCTCGCCCCCCTTCCCCTTCGTCAGGAACATGACCCCCCCCACAATCAGGACCAGTCCCAGAACCACCTGAAGACCCGGCCGCTCCGTCAGAAAGAGCACGGCCAACGCCACCGCGAAGAAGGGAGACGTGGAGCGGGCCATGATGGCCCGGGCAGGGCCCAGCCGGTCAATCGCGTTCAGCAGCGCGACGAAGTAGGCGCCGGGATGGATGACCCCGACCAAAAAAAACAGCACCGAGCTCCGCCACGGTCCGATGCCCCAATCCCCCTGTATCGCGACGAACGCGGACAGGGCCAGCACCTGATAGCAAGTGCCCAGGAAAACACCCGTCAGAGGCCGGACGCGCCGCAGGCCGAAGTGCGCGCAGAACTCTCCTATCCCGATCAAGGCGGCGCTCAACAAGGCCAAGGCGAGAGCGTACATAGATCTCCTTGCAATTCAGCTTCCAGGATGCCGCGGGCGGGGCCGGCCGCTGAAGGGTAAGGGAATCAACGCGGGAAAAATCGGTCGTACATCTCGGGGCGCTGCCACTGCGTGAGGACGCCGGCCTTCGCGGCGTTTTGGGACGCGGAATCCACCTCGTCGCGCTGACTTCTCAGCTCGCGGACCCTTTCCAAATCCACCTCGACGATGAACAGCCCAGCTTGGGTGGTCTCAAAAATGACCTCTTCGGGCATCGCGACCATCGCCAGACCCTTTTCCTCCGGGCCGAACAGGTTCTGCGTCGTCACGACGACGGCCAAGTTCTCGATGGCGCGGGACCAGATCAGGTTGCGCCACGTCGCCCAAAGCGCCAACTTGTCCACGCCGGCGGGCAGGAAGATCATCTCCGCCCCCCGCAGCGCGAGCGCGCGCGTCACCTCGGGCATGTACACCTCGCTGCACATGGCCAATCCCACCTGGCCGCGCTCGGTCTCGAAGACGGGGTACTCATCGCCGGGGACGTAGTGGAAGTCCCAGTAACGGCCGCCGGTGTAGATCCAGGGTCCCGGCGGATGGGTGCGGCGGTATTTTCCGGGCGGGCCGCCGCCCGGCCGGGCAAGCAGGACAAGGTTATGCGCCTCGCAGGGAGAATCGCCGATGGGCTCGAGCGTGCCGAACTGCACGTAGACGCCGCACCGCTCGGCCGCTTCCACCAGCGCATCGGTCGGATCGAAAGGGGCCGGCATGCGCCACGGCCCAGGGTAGGACTCGGGGAAGACAACGAACTCGGCCCCCTGCGCCGCCGCCGCCTCCACGTGGCGGACGGCCTCGGCCACGTTCCTCTCATCCTCGGGCGGCGGATGGGCCAGGGGTTGGACAACGGCCAACCGGAAGCTCATGGAATCGCCCCTCCTCCTGAAAAATCTCGGACCGCACCGCACCCGTTCGGGTTACGCGCGTCCCATTGTAATCAAAACCGCGCCCGAGACGATGGCCGCCGCGGAGACGACAAGCCGAAGGCTGACCCGCTCCTGCTCCTGGATGAGCAACCGGGAAAGGATGATGGCGAAAAATGGGGCCAACTGGACCAGCGGCAGGACCTGGGAGACCGATCCATGCGTCAGCGCGGTGTAGTAGAAGATCCAGCCCATCCCGCCCAGAACCCCCATCGGAAGGAATAAGAGCACCCCCTTGAGGGAGGATGTCCGAAACCAGGCTTCTCCGGTCCTTCGGGCGAGGATCGTGTTCCCGATGAAGAGCGTCAGGATCCCTCCAATGACAGCAAAAAACGGGCCCATGACCGGATCATCCAGGTATTGGAGGCCGAACTTCGCCAGGTTGGGCATCAGTCCGCCGATGAAGGCCGCGGCCAAAAGATAAAAGATTCCTCGCCCCCTGACCATCAATCCTCCGCCTTCCAACGACAGGCGCATCACCCCGCCCACCACGAGAAAAAGCCCGACATAGACCGCCAAGGTGGGCCGTTCGCCCAGGACCAGGAACGCGATGGCCACACCGAATAACGGGGCGGTCGCCTTGAACGTGACGGTCCGGGCGGGGCCGTTCCGTTCAACGGCGTTGAGAAGGACATAGAAGAACAAACCCGGATGAAAAATCCCGGCCAGAATGTAATAAACCGGACCCCGCCAATCCGGGACGGTCCAATCCCTGAAGAACACAATGGCCGCAAAGATGGTGACCATTTGAATGCAGACCATGAAAAACCCCCCTTGCATCGGCTTCAGATGCCGCAATCCGTAGTGAGACGAAAAATCGGCTGAGCCAATGCAAAATGCCGTCAACAAAGCGAAAAGGGGAGCTTCCATAACGCGCGCTTCCGCCAAAGGGTCGCGGCCGGAACCAGCCGCCCGGACAGGGGTCGATCCACCGGGCAAGACTCGGCGGGCGCGTCCAAGGCCGACTCGCCACGGCCTCCACCGATCCCAAAAGACCCATGCAAGAGACAGGGCGTTCAGGCCCCGACCAGCCTGATCAACGCCGCTCCAGTAAAAACGGCCACGGTCGAATTGACCAGACGCGAGTCGAGCCGATCTTCTTTTTGGATCAGCACCCGGGAGTAGAGATGGATGAAGGTTGTTCCGGAAGAGAAACGGTGTTTCCCTCGGACTCAACCGCGACCCGTCGTAATCAAGAACGCGCCCAACACCACCGCCGCCGCCGAGACCACCAGCCGGACATTGACCCCTTCATGCCTCTGAATCAAAAGCCGGGAGAGGATGATGGCGAAAAAGGGCGCCGTCTGAACAAGCGGAATCACCACCGCCACCGTCCCGACCTTGAGCGCGGAATAGTATGTCATAAATCCAACCCCGGCCAGGACTCCCAACGGAGCGAACAAAACAACGCGCTTCCACGGATAGGCCCACATCCAGAACTTTCCCTCATGGCGTCCGCTCATCAGTGTATTGGAGACAAAGAGGGTCGCCAACCCCCCCGCCACGGCAAACACCACACCCAGGAAAGGGCTGTCAATGAAGCGCAATGCCGTCTTGGCCAAGTTGGGGGCCAGTCCCGAGAAGAACGCCGCGATCAGGGGCCAGGCCAGATTCCGGCTGAGGGAGGCCCGCCCCCCCTTTTCCGAGGACAGGTACATCACCCCGAAGGCGACCAGGAAAAGCCCGAGATAGATCGAGAGGTTCGGCCGCTCTCCGAGAAAGATCATGGCGATTGCCACGCCCCATAAAGGGGAGGTCCCCTTGAGGGTGATGGCCCTGGCCGGCCCGAGGCGGTCCACCGAGATGAGCAGAAGGACGTAAAACGCGCCGGGGTGGAGAATCCCCGCCAAAAAGAAATACACGGGACCCCGCCAGTCCGAAATCCCCCATTTTCCGCCCATCGCCAGGAGAATCAGCAGGGCGGTGACCATTTGAAAGCAGAGCCCGAAAAAGGCCCCCGGCAGCGCCTTGACGTGCCGTAAGGGATAGTGCGTCGAAAAATCCGCTGTCCCGATGCAAAATGCCGTAACGAGAGCGAGAAACGGAGCGGATGTAAGCACTCGGGCATTCCTTCGCGGATCCCGACCATCCGGTCCCGCGTGCAGGCGTCGATTTTACGGCTGGACGATCAGACGGCCTCTTCTTCGGCCTCCCGATCTCGTGACGAATTGACGGACGAACCCAACAATCCTTCGGGGGATTCAGGGGAGACCGATATCGTGCTTTGACCGGTGAAGGTGACCTGGCCGGCCCTCCCCCCTTTGACGCGGCGGAGATGCTTGACCGCGATGTAATCCACCGACACCTTGGACGATTCCTTTCCCTTGCTGTAATAAGCGGCCAGCTTGGCGGCGGCCTCCACAACCCACAGGGGGACTTCTTTCCCCCGCTCCGAATGGTGGATGATTACATGCGATCCGGGAACCCCCTGGGCGTGCAGCCAGACATCCTCCCCGCCGGCCACCCGGCGGAGAAGGCGGTCATTCCCTCGGTCGTGCTTCCCCACCAGGACTTCCCACCCTCCATCCAGGGCGAAGTTTCGGTGGTCGCTCGACTGTCTTCTTTTCGAAGTCCCTTGCGAGGGGGGGGGGTGCGATTGAGGGTTCTCCGCCGAGGCCGAAACGTCGGGGCTCGCGTCGGCGGCCTTGCCCTTTGTGTCTTTCCCCTTCCCTCCCGGCGGCTTCCTCCGCCCCCTGCCGTCCGAAACGGCGGGTCCTTTCGCCACAACCCGCTTTTTTCCCTTTTCGGCCGAGCCTCGGGCGGAGACCCGGGCGGCTCCGGATTTCTTGCGCCCATTCGAGCCGTCGTTAGCCGCGGTCTCTTCTACGGGAGAGGCCTGGACCTTTTTCGGCGGCGTAAGAGCGAGCATCTTTTGTTCGATCTTTTCCAGGACTTCCGGTTTCGTCGATGCTTGCGCCTCTTTGACCAGCGCCTCCAACTTCTGAATCTGCCCTTCCGTCTCCTTCAGGCGTTTTGAGCCCCAGTCCGACATCCTGCGAAGCTTCTTCGCGCGCGAAAAATACCGCTCAGCGTTACGCGTCGGACTCAGCTTCACGTACAAGGGGATGTCCACCTCTTCGTCGATGTGCGGATCCCGCAAGAGAATCGACTCGGCCCCCTTCGGGATGGAATCCAGATTCGCCAGAAGAATCTGTCCCCTCCGCTGCTGCTCATCCGCCTCCTGCGAGCGGCCGAGATCCATCCGTATCTGATCGGCGGTCCGCCGCTTTCGCTTCAGCGCGTTGTTCAATTCCTTCTGCACAGCGCTTTGCTTGGCCCCCAACCGCCGTACATCCCACGAGCGGCCGTAGAGCGCGTCGGCGGCGGCATTCGCGCTCGGGAAGGAGAGACACCGCTTGCCGGCCGGAACGGGCAGAACCCAAAGGCTTCCTTCATCGGCATCATTGACCGTCAGGATGCCGGGCGAGAAGCGTTCCTCGCGGAACCGGTCCCGGGCGTCGCGAAAGGCGTCCCACAACCCGAACTCCTTCGCCCTGTCCGCCACCCAGGCGGCCACCTCCGGGCTGATTCCCGCAAAAGTGCTCACCAGCCACTTGGCCGAAACCTTCTCGGTTTTCCGCGGCCGTCCAGCGCGCCCGACGAGTTCGAGCAACGCTTCCTCTTCGACGCGCAGCGGATCCTCCTTCTCTTGCGCGGGCGGAGGAACGTACGGATTGTTCCGTTGAATCGGACGGGCCGCGCTTCGTCCGGGCGACACGCTCTTGAGGGCGTCCAAAATGATCCCGGTTCTGGCGTCCACCAGAAACAAGTTGCTGTGCCGCCCCATGATCTCGGCCACCAGAGTATAGCGCAGGATTCTCCCAACCGGATCCCGCTTTTCCAGCGTCAGGTTCAGGATTCTCTCTATTCCCCGGAGGGTGACGGTCACAATCCGCGCGCCGGTCAAATGCTTGCGGAGAAGCATGCAAAAGGAGAGCGCCGTCTTCGGGTTTTCGAAATCCGACCCGGTCAGATGCACCCTCGGAAGACTGGAATCGACAGAGATCAGGAGCCGAAAGGTTTTCTTCCCCGAGAGCCTGGGAAGAGAGTCCAGAACTTCCGCCGGGGGCCGGCTGGAGCGTGCGGGAGGATGGACATCCAAAAGGACCATCGATTTTTGAGGTTGCTGAATCTTGTCCACGACGCCGCCGCGCAAATTCGCGTCCAACTCCGCGGCAATCGCCTTCAATGCGAATGAATCCATAAACGTAAATCTCCTTTCATACCGAATATAACCGTAGAAGATACCCGGTTCAATGCCATTTTTGCAATTGACAGCCGGGAAAAATCCTGATATGTATTTGTTTTTAAACCGTTAAGCGTCTCAAAACAGTCCCGCGGCCGAGTGGAGGACATCTATGTGGCGCAGCATGACGGGTTGGGGGAAGGGGTTGGCCGAAAACGAGGGGCAAACGATTACCGTCGAGGTCCGATCAGTCAACTATCGCCATTTCGAGATCTCCGTCAAGACCGCACGGAGCCTCGGCTCCGTCGAACCGCTCATCCGGGAATCCGTCCGCAACCGCTTCGAGCGGGGGAAATTCGATGTGTACATAGCGGTTTTCGGAGACGCGCTGGACTCGCGGGAAATCCGATTGGACCGGGCCGCGGCGAAGCAATACCTTGAAGGGTTGAACTCCCTGAAGCAGGAATTGAACCTGCCGGGCGAAGTCACCCTTGAAACCCTCGCGGGGATGCGGGAAATCTTCTTTGTGGAGGACAACGGAGGCGGACCCGAAATCGCTTCGACATTCGTCGAGACCGCCCTGGACGAAGCCCTGGGAAACCTCGAGGACATGCGCCGCAAAGAGGGCCAGGCGCTCGGGCAGGACATCGCCAACCGGGTGGAAACAGTCTCAGTGCTGCTGGACCGACTCCGGGAGACGGTCCCGGCGACGGTGGCTCAGTACAGAGAGCGCTTGCGCACCCGTATCGCCGACCTGCTGAACGCGAACATCCAACCTGATTCCGGCCGATTGGAGCAGGAAATCATCCTCCTCACGCAAAGAAGTGACACCTCTGAGGAAATCACCCGCCTCGAAAGCCACATCGGCCAGTTCCGGGACCAATTCGACAAGGGGAGTCCCGCTGGCCGGAAGCTGGACTTCCTCCTGCAGGAGATGCACCGCGAGGTCAACACGGTCGGCTCCAAATCTCTGGACACGGACGTGTCCGCCCTGGTCATTGAATTAAAGGGAGAATTGGAAAAGATACGGGAACAGGTGCAAAATCTGGAGTGACCGCGAGGGGACACGGACCCGGGCCGTGAATCTCGAAGATGGGGGCCGAAGCGGGGTGCGGCCGGAACCGGGACCGCTCAGCGGATTCACCGGGAACGCGCGCACGCTTCAAGCTCCGAGATCCTTTTCCTGTACGAAAGGCAACGAACGAGTGAGGGGTGGAGAGAGGCAGGGGCTGGTCTTCGTGGTGTCTTCTCCCTCCGGCGGAGGGAAAACCTCACTTGTCACGAGGGTCCTGAAAGAGCTGTCAGGTCTTGAACGCTCAGTCTCATGCACCACGCGTCCGGTCCGCCCCGGTGAGAAGAATGAAGTCGATTACATTTTCCTGGGACGTTCCGAGTTCGAGCGCGCGATCGGGGAAGGGCGCTTTCTGGAATGGGCCGACGTGTACGGCAACCTCTACGGCACCCCGAAAGAGCCCATTGAACGCAATCGCACCGGGGGCGTGGACACCATTTTGGCCATCGAGCTCCAGGGGGCGCGCAGCATCCTCCGCGCGTATCCGAAAGCCATCACCATCTTCATCCAGCCGCCCTCCCTGGAAGTCCTCGAACGGCGGCTCAGGGATCGGGGTTCGGACCCCGAGAAAACCGTCGAAAAACGGCTCTCCCAGGCCCAAATCGAGATGGACTGGATCGATGAGTACCGTTACGCGATTGTGAACGACGAATTCGACAGGACCGTCGGGGATCTGAAGGCCATCATCACGGCCGAGCGTTGCCGGGTTCGCCCGGCTCCCGACGGCCTTTCCACTTAGGGACGGCGCCCAATGGTCAAAGCCAAAGACCGCTTTTCAGGGATTCGAATCGTCCTCGGCGTGACGGGCGGAATCGCCGCGTACAAGGCGGTCGAGATCCTCCGTCTGCTCGTTAAAGACGGAGCGCGGGTCCAGGTCATCATGACCCGAACCGCCGCGGAGTTCGTCGGCCCGCTCACCTTTCACACCTTGTCGGACCAACCCGTCCTGACCGACACCGAGCCGCCTCCGGATCCCCTCGACCACCTCTGGGTGACCCAGGGCCGGGAAGACCGGCAGCCGGCGGCGGACTTGGTTATCGTCGCGCCCGCCACGGCCAACCTCCTGGGAAAGTACGCCTGGGGGGTCGCCGACAATTTCCTCACAACGACGCTCCTGGCGGCGCCCTGTCCGGTCCTGATCGCCCCCGCGATGAATCTATCCATGCTCCGGCACACCGCCGTACAGGACAACCTGAAAACCCTGGCTGAGCGCGGCGTCACAATCGTCCCCCCCGAGACCGGCCCCCTGGCCTCTACCTTTGAAGGAGAGGGGGACGGTCCCGGCCGGCTGGCCGCGCCGGAGGCGATCGTCGAGGCCGCTTCCGCCCTGCTTGTCCGATCGGGCGACCTGGCGGGCAGGAAGGTCCTGATCACGGCCGGCCCCACCCGGGAGAAGTGGGACGTGATCCGTTTTTTGTCCAACCGCTCCAGCGGCAAGATGGGTTTCGCCCTGGCTGCCGTCGCCCGGCGGCGGGGGGCCGGGGTCGTGCTCGTCAGCGGCCCCGCCGCCCTGGACGCCCCGCCCGGGGTGGACATCGTCCGGGTCGAATCGGCCGAAGACATGCGGCGCGCCGTCCTGGACGCCCTGGCCGGAACGGACGTTTTGATCAAGGCCGCCGCCGTTGCAGACTACCGCCCCCGCCGAACCCAAGAGGATAAATTCAAGAAAGAGGACGGCGAGGTGACACTCATCCTCGAACGCACAACGGACATCCTGGACGAGATCGGCGGGAAACCCGGCAGGCCCCTCCTGGTCGGGTTCGCGGCCGAAACAGAAAACCTCGCCGCAAACGCGAAGGCCAAGCTGGAAAAGAAGAACCTGGACCTCATCGTGGCCAACGCCGTGGGGGAGGACGGGGGGGCGATGGGTTCGGACGTCTCCGCGGCCATCCTGATCGATCGGACCGGACGGGCGATCGAGACCGGGCGCATGACCAAACCCGCTCTGGCCGAAGTCATCCTGGACCAGGTCCGGGAATTGCTAGGAAAAGAGACCGGCAATGTCCGCAGCCTGGGTGGACGGAACCGTTGAGCGAAGACCCCCGGAGATTGCTGGGCGAGGCTATCCACGACCTGAGAACTCACCTGGAATACGAGGTGGCCGACGGGATTTCAGAGGTCGAGATGGACCCGGCGCTGCTCGACGCCTTGCCGGCCGCCTCCCCGGATTCCCGGGCGACCCGAACGAAAATCCCTTCCGCTCAATCGGGAGCGATGGAAGAGATGGGCTCATTCAAGGCGGTCGAGACGCTGGAGGAGATCCGGTCGAACCTGGGCGAGTGCACCCGTTGCGGCCTCTGCGAAGGGAGGAAGAACATCGTCTTCGGCGTCGGGAACCCCGACGCCGACCTGGTCATCGTGGGCGAGGCGCCGGGGCGGGACGAAGACATCCAAGCCGAGCCGTTTGTGGGGCGGTCCGGCCAGCTGCTCAACCGGATGCTGGAGGCCATCGGACTGTCCCGGGAGGACATCTACATCTGCAACGTCATCAAGTGCCGGCCGCCGGAGAACCGGAACCCGACGCCCGACGAAGTGGAAACCTGCGAGCCCTTCCTGATCCGCCAGCTCAAGTCTCTCCGCCCCAAGGTGATCCTAGCGATGGGGAAATTCGCCGCCCAGACGCTTCTTCAGACGGAGGAACGAATCTCCCGCATCAGGGGAAACTTCCACGAGTACCACGGAATCCCCGTCATGCCCACCTTCCACCCGGCCTACCTCCTGCGCAACCAATCGCAAAAGCGCGTCGTCTGGGAAGACCTGCAAAAGGTCCATCAAGCTCTGGGGCTGCCGCCGCTTCCATCCGCCGCGCAGGAAGGTCCGTGAACCGAACGCCGGTGGGCCGAACCACGCGGGAGAAATGGCTCCCGTTTCTGGTGCCCGGACTCCACCAACTCCGCCACAAGAGCTTGGGCGAGGGCCTGATCTTCATCATCGCCGCGTTTCTGCCGTTGCCGTTGGCCTGGTGGCTCTCACCCTTTTTCCTGATTCCCAGCGTCATCGCCTTTTTGGGCAATTTTCAAGAGGTCTGGTACGGCCTCCCCCCCGATCCGCCCGACTGGGCGTGAGATCGCCGGTCCCCCGTTTCCCCCGCGCTCTCTCAAACAGCCGGAATGACCCGGAACGGGAAAATTTTCGGCCGGCCGCTGGTTACAACCCATCAGAGCGAGTATGATTGGGCTCAATCAATTTCTCGGCCAGCTAACGGCCTCAGAAGGAGATCGGCAATGGCAGAACGACCTACGGACATGGATGACTTCCTGACTCAGCCCATGATGGCCCGGGTCGCCACGACCAACAAGAACGGCACCCCCCATTGCGTCCCGCTGTGGTACAGATTCAACTCGGGCGACGGAATGTTCGAGATCAGCACCGGAGCCGAATCGGTCACGGTGAAGAACCTCAGGCGAAACCCGGCCGTTTCCATCGTAGTGGATGACCAGACCCCCCCCTACAAAGGCGTGACGGCCGAAGGAACCGCGGAGGTGTCCGAACCGAAGGGCAAGGACCATGAGTACTTCACCCCTTCGATCATCCATTACCTGGGCGAAGGGGCCGTGGAGAGATATCTCCAGGGGATGCCGGGGCAAAAAGATCGCGTCCGCATCACGGTCCGGCCGAAACGCTGGAAATTCTGGGACACGAGCGTGCCCAAAATGGGCTCCGTCAAGCTCGATTAACGTATTCTGAAATGCGGGAACCGGGAGCGACTCTTGATCCGCCGCGACGTCGCCCTCCCGTCCCCCGCCGCGGACCTTTCGCATATGCCCCGTTGAATCCCCATCTGGAACCGGGACGCACATGCCAGGCATTCTGTCCTTGGCGGGCCACATCCCCCCCCCGCTACCGCCTGAGCTCCTCCGCCCTCTCCGCGGGGGGGGCGCGCCGGACCTCGGGCGGCCCGTGGCCAATCATGGTGAAAACACCCTGACG
>CAYRGS010000102.1:0-13219 GCA_964423875.1 uncultured bacterium | reverse complement strand
AACCCAAAGGGCCCAGGTTCGAATCCTGGCCCCGCCACCAATTAAATCAATGGGTTACGGCGATTGCCGTGACCCTTTCTTTTTGAGGTTGTCTGTCCGGATTTTGGGGTGTTTCAAGACTGGACCGCTGACCCGGTTTAGGGGCACCCTGGCCCGATCGATGACGGCCCGGGTTTCCTCGCCGCGGGCGGCGGAAACGCGGCTTACCCCCAGTGCACTTGCCGAAGGGCGGTGAAGAGCGCCACGGTGGTTTCTATCGGATAGGAGAGCAGCGTGTCATCGCTGGTCGTGAGGAAGACGGGCCGGGGCGCCGCCTCCAGTTCCGAAATGAATTCGGCCAACCCTTCGGGGGTCTTGAAGGAGGTCGGAGGGGCAAAAACCCCCGCTCGTATATCCGGCGGAACGCGATCCGACCCAATCGGAGGATGAAGCAGCAGGGCATCGGCCGCGTTCCGCGCGGGATTTTGGGGGGCGCCCAATCCCGAATAAGCGTTTTAATACCGCACTGTGTTGCAAATGGACTCCGGCGCGGCCGTGACTTCCCCGGTCTGGGTTTCCCCCCCCCCCCCCCCCGCCTCCTCCAGGACCACCACCTCGGCCCCGGCACGGCACGCCTCTTCGGCCAGGCCGCGCACCAGGCCAATCGTCTCCTCCACCTTCTCCGGCGAGTCGGTGCACGCCAGGCGGCACAGCGAGACGGGTTCGGGGAGAACGACCAGGACCGGCGCTTCCTTTCGCAGTTGAATTCGCAATCTACGGATGACTTCCAGCAGGTCTGAGACGGGAGGGCGCAGCCACGGGTCCGGCGGCGGCCATTCACATTCCCTCGCCGCTTCCCACTGTGCGGTGGGTCCGGCTGGGGACCAGTTGACCGGCATCCCAGCCAGCTCCGCCAGGAGGGCGGCGTCGAAACGCAGGGTGACGCAATCGGCCCCCAGCAGGCGTTGCTGGTCCGCCAACGCACGGGTCAAGCGGGTCGGATTTTGGAGCAGAAGGTTGGGAGGAGATCCGTCCAACCGGGCGGCGTGATAAAAGGCCAGGGGGAGGAGGGGCGGGCGCGGGCATGGGGCGTCGCGAAAGAAGGCCCTCACTAGCCGACGGGATGTCATCGCGCCATCTGGATTCATGCCGGCAGGACTCCCGCTTTTCGAAGGCTTGTCCGCGAACAGATACGGCCCGAGCCGGCGGGGGAGCCTTGAATGCTCGGAGCGGGGTCCGGTCGAAGATGACGCCCGGCCTCAAGTCTCCGGCGGACGAACGGCGCTCGGGTGAGGTCCGCTTGCGTTCCGCCCAGCCGGTTTCCTGTTCCGCTTCGACGCATCTCGGGCGGGTCTTGTTTTGAGCGACTCGGAGGGGGAGGCGGGTTTTCTTTTTCCCTGCGTGGCGCGCCCAACGTCCCGGCCCGCACCGTCCCTAAATCCGGATCACTTCCCGGTTCTTTTGTGCGTCCGGCCAAGTGCCGTAGAACTTCAGGGCCTGCGGGTGCGGCCGCTTTTTCGACCACTCCTCGACGAACTCATGATAGGGTTTTCCACGGGCCAGACGATTTTCTCGTTCCGCTTTTTGCAGGTGCTTGGTCCCCTCGATATCCACCTTGAGGGTCTCCCGGTTGTAGGCGACTTTGTACACGTTCTCGGCCGTCCAGTGGGTGAGGGCCTTGGCGCGCAGGTCCTCCATGATCTTCTCGGGTGGCCGCTCCAGGACGTCCCCGTATCCGCCGGCGCCCTGGGTGCTCGAAGTGATGACCTCCCCCCGTTTGACAATGCGGGCGGGGCGGGTCTGGTGCTCGCGGACAATCTCGCCGCCGAACGGGTGTTGCTCCAGGATGTCGTGGTCGTTGTCGGGCAGGGGTATCTTGCCGTCCTTGAGCAGGGCGTGTACGTCGGTGTCAACCACTCGGATGGCCGGGACCACGGTCTGCGAGTAGCCGCCGAACAGGCCACACGTTGTGGGGAACTTGGACTCCTTGGCCGTTGCGGTGAACACGGCGTAGGGTGCTTGGTGGACCGTGTAGGCCACTGTCAAGCCGACCCCGCCCCGGTACTTGCCGTACCCCCCGCTGTCCGGCATGGACTTCTGATACAGGTGAAGCACCGGGAAGGCCCGCTCGACGTCTTCCACGTCCGGGCCCTTGCCCCAGGGCGCATGGGGAAACCCGAAGACGTCCACGCCGTCCTCGCCGTACCTCGCGGCCAACCCCCAAGCGTTGAGGGGGAAAGCCATGAAGTCGACGATTTTGGCTCCGTGCTGGTTGACGCAGGTGATCATGGGAGCGGCCGAGTTGGACGAGGCGAAACCACACACCAGGTCGCGCTGCGGGCTGTCGAACATCATCTTGGAGAAGACGACCGCCAACAGCGGAAACGCGGCGGAGGCGGTGATGGGCGAGCAGGAGATGGCGGCCTCCGGGTCCGGGTCCATGATCGTGCCGAACGGGATGATGTAATCGATAGGATCCATCGAACCGGCGGAGATGGGGAAATCGTGAAAGGGAAATTCATAGAGGTAGTGGGCGCAATGAGCCCGAACGGACGGGGCCAAGGACTGGAAGCTGCCTTCGTGCTCCGGAGAGGTCCCGGTCAGATCGATGGTGATCCGGTCGCCCTTTTTGTGAAGGGCAACGGGCACGCGAAGCAGCGAGGTCTCTGAGCCCGTGGTGTCGATGAAGACCACGTGGCGGTAAGTCCCGTCGTTCCATTCCTGAATTCGTTTGCGGGCGCCGTCCGCGGACTCCTTGATTTGCCTGAGGAACAGGATCGCCAAAAACCGGTTGCCCTTCTTCTTGGCCAGGTTCTGCATCCGAATCCGGATCCGGTCGCAGGCCGCCACGCGGGCTTTGACGTCCGTCACCTGCATGCGCGGCGCGCGTGACATGAAGTTCTCCATCATTTTCAACAGGTCGGCCTTGAGCTGGTACCCTTCGCCGATCTTGATGGGGGTGAGCTTCATGCCCTCGTCATGCCGCGTGATGGCCGTGGTGATCTCGCCGCCGGGCTCCTTTCCGCCGGTCTCCGACTGGTGGGCGCCGACGACCGTCCACGCGACGAGCTCGCCGTCGCTGAAGATGGGCATGATCGCGAACTGGTCGGGGTTGTGGATGCCGCCGTAGATGGCTTCGTTGCAGTAGTAGACATCCCCCTCATTGACCTGGACCGTCGGATCATCTTTGAAGTACTTGATGATGAACTTGACCGGAATCTGTCCGGTGACGGTGTGCAGGTACGTGCCGCAGACCGAAGTGACCAGATCGCCGGCGGCCGTATAAATCCCCGCCATCGAATCGCCCGAATGGAGCATGCTGGAAATGCCCATCTTGGTCATCACGGCCTTGCCCTCTTCAACGATCAGGACAAGGTTCTCCGAGTAAATCTCGTAATCGCCCGGCGCCATGTCCTCGATGGACTTCATCGCCTCCCGGGTGGTGGGTGAAGGCTTCAGGCCTTGCTCAATCAGATCAATATCGAAAGACATCTCCCTGCCTCCCCGACGGCGCTTAGGCCATCTTCAGCAGACCATTGCGAAATTCATCCACGGCGAATCGCCAGCCGGGCTCCACGACAATGGTGGTGTCCTCGGCCTCTACGATCGCGGGCCCCTCGAAGCTGTGACCGACCTGGAGCCGCTGACGCTCATAGACCGGCGTGTCCCGCCAGCCGATGTCGGGCCAGAAGGCCGGGCGGGTTCCCGCTTGGGCGGTCGACGCGTCGGTTCCATGCGGCTCGAACCTGCGGACCTCGGGCTTGCTCCCCGGGACTGTGGCGCGGAGGACGAAATTCTCGATCTCCACGCCCGCCTCCGGCGTCAGGCCCATCGAGCTGTATGCCTCGCTGTATTCCTTTTCGAAGGCGGCGTAGATCCCCCGAATGTCGTCCGGGCTTTGAACTTTTATCACCGGCGAGATTGCGCGCTTGACGTTGAGCTGGCCGCCGAACTTCATGTCCAGCTCCAGCATCCACTGGACATCCTGGAGATCGAGCCCTTCTCCCCGGAAGTCCTTCCGGGCCCGCTCCATCAGGCCGTCCACCACCGCATTGAAGGCGTCATAGTCCTCGAACAGGTTACCCTTGAAATCCATGAGGTGAAGGTGCAAGGACTTCTCGTAGAGATGGATCATGTCCATCGTGGCGGAGCCGTAGGCGCAGAACGTGGAGGCGAACGGGAAGACCACAATGGTCTCCAACTGGGCGAATGTGGCGAAACCGGTGGCGTGGACGGGACCGGCCCCGCCCACCGCGAACAGGATGAACTCGCGCGGGTCAAACCCCTTCAACACGGTCTCTTTGTAAATCTCCCCCCCCATGCCGGCGTCCACCACCCGCTTGGCCAGCAAGGCCGCCTCTTCCACGCTGAAGCCGAGGGGGGCGGCCACGCCCTCCTGAATCGCCTTCACGGCCAAATCCTTGTTCAGCTTCAGCCGTCCGCCGTGGAAGGTGTCCGGGTTGATGTACCCCAACACCACATCGGCGTCGGTCACAGTGGGTTGGGCGCCGCCCTGATTGTAACAGGCGGGTCCCGGGTGGGAGCCGGCGCTCTCCGGGCCGACCTCCACCTGATTTCCCAGGATTGGATTGACCCGGATGATGGAGCCCCCGCCCGCGCCGATGGACTGGACGTCCAGCATCGTAGCGTCCACGACCCATCGGTCGATGATGGGCTGGAACTGGTAAAACCGGGTGCTGCCTTCGGCGACCATGCCGATGTCGAAGCTGGTCCCGCCCATGTCGGCGCTGATCACGTTCTTGTAGCCGTAATAGGGCGCAAGGTGGAAACTTCCCATGACGCCGGCCACAGGGCCGCCGTTGTAGGTGTTGACGGCGGAGGTCTTGAAGACGGACGCCATTCCCCCCGTGTTGTGGATCATCATCAACGGCCGCTGGTAGCGGCGGTCGCGCAGCTCTTCGGTGATCCCGACCAGCTCGGCGTACATGGACTGGTGGAGGTAAGCGCTGAGGACGGTCATCATCGTGCGGGGGTACTCGTAGATGCGCGGGGCAATCTCGGTGGACAGGAACACGGGCATGTTGCCCAGGTAGGCGTCGTTGTACTCCGCACGGATCAATTCCGCGATGCGTTCCTCGTGCACGGGGTTGACGAAGGACCACAGCAGGGAGACCACAAACGCCCGGGCCCCGTTGTCCACCAGGCCGCCCAGCTGTTCCAGAAATTTCTCTTCGTCCAGCGGATAGATGACTTCTCCGCTGGAGTCGATGCGCTCCTTGGCCCCTACCACCATGGATTTGTCGATGAGCGGTTCGGGCCGCTGGATCCGGGCGATGTTTCGGGCGAATTTGAACGGAATTCCATCCGCCCACTGGCTACAGCGGCCGATGAAAATCGTGTCTTCGAACCCGTGGGTCGTGATGAGCGCCAGCTTGGGTCCGACGCGCTCGATCAATTTGTTCATGGCCAGGGTGGTGGAGTAACGGATGATCTCCGTTTCCGCCAGCAGATCCTCCACCTCGAGGTCGAGGCGATCGGCGCCCTCCTCGATGGCCTGCATCAGGCACACGGACAGATCATAGGCGGTGGTTCTGGTCTTGCACCACACCTGCTCCCCGTTTCGGGTGATGAAGCAGTCCGTGAATGTCCCCCCAATATCGATGTCGATGGAGGTTTCAGCCATCTAGCTTTTCCCCTAGGGTTGGATCCCGTATTTGGCTTTCAGGGCGTCCATGTCCAGTTCAACATCGAAGGTGATGGGATGGCCCGGCGGGAGATATTCGACCTCGATCATCGTGGCGCAGCCCGGGCAATAAAACTCGACCACCCGGCACCATTCAGGGTCGGGGGCGAATCCATACTCGCCCTCAACCACGGGGCGGTGAATCTCCCGCGGGTCGCGGTCCGCAACCAGGCACCCCTCCTTGTAATTTCCGCGGGCGGGGCCGAGATCCTGTCCGCAAACCCTGCAATGCCAAGCCTCCCGCTCCAGGTCGATCTCCAGGTATTCCGTAATCTGAGGCCGGGTGACCATGATCACACCTCCATGACGCCGTTTCCGGCGGAGTCAATTCGGAACGGGGTCTGATCGGGTGTCAGCACGGAGGTGAACGCTCCCTCGATGATGGCGGGTCCTCGCACCTCGGACCCAAGGGGCAGCCGGTCGAGCCGGTAGACCGCCGCATCCGCCTCCCCGGCGGCCAGCCGGATTTGACGTCTGCCGAGTTGGGCTTCAGCCGCGTCGGCGGCTCTATCCCCGGCCGCTTTCAAGTCCGGGTGGGGTACGGGGCACGTTGCCGTCAGCCGGACAATCAGATATTGGCTGCCCGATGGGAGATCACTCAGAAAGCGATCCAATTCACCGGCCGGCCGGCCGTTGATGAGGGCGCCCCTCGCGCTTCCCACTTCTTCCGTCCCTGACAGACAAAGGATCTCGAGCGCGCAGCTCATGTCCTCCGCGGTAAACCCCTCGCCGCGCATGTCGCGGAGGGCGCGCGTGCGCAAGTCCTGCGTGATTTGTCCCAACGCTTCGGGGGTGACGGGGACATCGGTCAGCGGCCGGATTTCCTCGTACCGGTGGGTCACATCCAGCGTGCTGGCGCCGAAGGCGGAAAATACGGCGGCGACGGCGGGGACATAGACCTCGCCCAGGTTCAATTGCTTCGCCAGGCCGTGCGCCAGCATGCCCGCGCCTCCGCCAAACGCATACAGCGTGGCCCCATCCAATGAAACGCCGGAGGGCATCGGCACGTGCTCACCGATATGCCGGGCCAGGGTCGTCTCGATGGCTTCCTTTGCCGTCAGCGCGGCGTGGACCGGATCGATGCCCAACGGTCCCGCGATCCGTTCTTGCAGCGCTTCGCGCGCCCGTTCCGGGTCCAGGCGCTTCCGTCCGCCCAGGTATTGGTCAGGCGCTAGGTAACCGAGGGTGAGCCAGACATCGGTGGGGGTGACTTCGGCGCCTCCCAGCCCGAAGGAAGCGGGACCGGGCACGGCGCCCTGGCTGTCGGGTCCGACGGTCAGCTCGCCGTTTTCGGCGCACCGGATAATCGACCCCCCTCCGACGCCGAAAGAGATGATGTTTGGAATGCGCTGGGCGACCTGAACGCCGTTGATGGGCAGGTAATCGGCGGTGACCGGATTCCCCTTGGCGATCAAAGACACATCGGAGGTGGTGCCCCCCACGTCGATGCTGAGCGCCTGGTCATGGCCCACCGCTTGAGCCATGACTTGGGCCCCGCGGACCCCGGCCGCGGGGCCGGACTGGTAGGTGTGAATGGCCCGGGTCTTGGCGACTCTGGTGACGCCGTAGTCCGCGGTGACGATCAAAAGTGGATAGCGGTAACCGGCCTTTTTGACCTGGTCCTCGGCCTTGTAGAGGGAGTTGACGAGGGATCGGTGGAAATAGGCGTTCACCACGGCCGTGTTGGTTCGCAGCTCGTCGTTGGGAACCCGGGAGACCTGATGGGAAACCAGCAGGGGCACCGCCCCGAGGTAGTGGCGCGGATAGGCCGCGTCGATCGTCTGTCTGACACCCATCTCGTTGGCCGGATTCAGGTGGGCGTTCCGCAGGCTGATGACGACCATGCGGGCCCCGTTCTCCAGCAGGCGCCGCACCCCGGCGTCGATTTCTTCCGCGTCCGGCGGGCGCACCACTTCGCCCCGGCCATTGACTTCTTCGGAGACACAGACCACCATTTGCGAAGAGACAAAGGCGGTGATCGGGTTTTCCGCGTCGCCGGCGTAGAGGTCCTTTTCAGCCCCCTCCGTGACTATGACGCCCAGCTTGGGGCCGGTGCGCTGGACGGCCGTATTCGTGGCAATCGTGGAGGAGAAGCGGATCACGCGGGTTTGCTCGAGCAAATCCGGTGTTTCCATTTCGAGCCGGCGGGCTCCCTCTTCAATGCAGGAGAAAAAGGAGACCGTCAGGTCGTGGGGGGTTGTCTCGACCTTGACGCTGGTGGCGTGTCCGTCACCGAAGATGTACCCGTCCGTAAAGGTGCCCCCCGTATCGATGTCGATGGTGTACAAAGGCTTGCACCCTCCCGTTCACCGGCTTCCGGGGCCGCGGGCTCCCAGCGCCGTGAGCTTCCAACGCACTCCATCGCGGCGCCGCGGCTTCCCTCGACGACGTAGAATTTCGTCAAACTTCCCACATGTAGAATGAAGGGGATTCTAACACGGAATTTTAACAATGCTTCAATCTGTTTTTCGATTACGAAATGCTATCCTTACTCTCTCATTTCTAAGGTTCATCGTCCCTTTGAATTAGGGAGGGCGCCCCGGCAGGCTGTTGCATCGCTCTTTTTGTAACGGACCCCCCCCCTCCTCCCCCCCAACACCCGGCTAGTCAGCCCAGCCCGGCTCATAGCGCTCTCCCTCCACAACGCGTTGGACAAAGATCGCGGGGGTGACAACGGCTTCCGGCTCCAGCTCGCCCACCTCCACGATCTCCTCGACCTCCGCAATGGTGATCTTGGCCGCGGCCGCCATGACCGGGTTGAAGTTCCGGGCGGCCATCCGGTAGACGAGGTTCCCCATCCGGTCCGCTTGGAAAGCTTCGAGTAGGGCATAGTCGGCCCGAAGGGGGGATTCCAGGAGGTATTCCCGGCCGTCAATGACCCGGACCTCCTTACCCTCCGCCACGGGCGTCCCGACGCCGGTCGGCGTATAAAATCCCCCCAAGCCCGCCGCGGCCGCCCGCATGCGCTCGACCAACGTTCCCTGAGGGACCAGTTCGAGCGCTGTCTCTCCCGCCTTTAGACGCTCCTCAAAGGCATCGCTTGCCCCGGGAACCGGAAAGCTGGAGTAGAGTTTTTTGATCTGGTTGTTGCGATAAAGCTTGGAAATCCCGCGCTCTCCCGAGCCCGCCGAGTTGGAAATCACAACCAGGTCTTTCGCACCCCGCTCAGAGAGGGCGCGTATCAAGTTTTCCGGGACGCCCGCGTCGCCGAACCCACCGACCATGATGACCGAGCCATCTTGGATGTCGGCCACGGCCGCGGCCGAATCGGGGCAGACTTTATTGATCATTCGAGTTATCCATTGAATCGAAAAGCGGCAATCTCAATATCCGCTTGGGGCGGAAAAGTTGAATCTCTCTGGTTCTTCAAGTCTCTAACCAAGAGTGAACGTATCTCCGTCTACGTTCACGATCAGGCCACCGATGGAAAATCTGTCGGAGGCGGTCGGGTGTCTCCTGGGTGTCCTGAATCCCAGGGGTTTGATTCCCGAGGATCCGTATATTGGCAGATTCCTTGGCCCTCAGTAAAGGGCGATGGCGTCACCAGGACGGGTGTTCGAGCGAGGAGGTGAGGCGGCCCGTCCGTGAGGTCCGAAAAATGCGTAATGAGCGGATACTCCCAGAAAACCCACGGTCTGATATGCTCGGGAGACCGGCTCGAACCTGTCCAGAACGACGAGTTTGGGAGAGCGGATCAAGCCAGGCATCTGCTCCCATGGCCGTAGGATTGGGAAAATGAAAGGCTGCTAATCTGTCGGACGACAGATTAAGAGGTCACGTCTCAAATCGAATGAGGGCGAACCCATGAATGAGCGTTCAAGGATTCATCGGCTGACAGTCCATCTCCTGGAGTGCTTGCGGGAGTTGGACTGGGTCCCAATCTTGCTTGTCCGGCTTTCCGTTGGTTTATTTTTCTTCGAGTCCGGTCGGGGAAAGCTTTTCTTTAAGCTTGAGGAGCTGGGGGAATACTTCGTTCAATTGGGCATCCCTTTTCCTCACTTCAATGCAACTTTTGTCGCTTCGATCGAGTTCATCGGGGGGATTTGTCTCGTCCTCGGGGTGCTGACGCGGGTCTTCGCGGTGCCGTTGGCGTTCACGATGCTTGTGGCCATTTTGACGGCTCAGCTCGGCAAGGTGAACACGGTGGGCGATTTTCTGTATCTGCGCGAAGTCCTGCTGCTGGTCATTCTCGTCTGGCTGGTTTTTTCGGGACCGGGAAAGATCAGCTTCGACTACGTGATCAGCCGCAAGTTTCGGCTTGGCGCCGGAGCGGCGGAGAAATCCCCTTGAGGGGGGACTGAGGCAAAAGGTAAAGAGCGGTCCACTTTTCGACCGCCGCGGCCAGAATATCCGACCGCCTCAGTGGGACAGTTTTACACCGCCGTTTACACATGAGGTAGATCATCAAGTTCGATGAAGTGTGGAAGGAGGTTTTTCCCAAAAGACCGCCCGCGGCGTGGCTCGTGGCCAAGGGCTGCATGGTCGAGATCAACCTCGTCGCCGTCACGAAAGACGGCGGGATCAAGCCTCAAGTGATCAGGGCGAAGGGGGTTCCCAAATGGCCGCTGCATGAGCCCCACGCGGTGAGGGCGGGGAATCTGCTCTTTCTTTCCACGGGAATTGCCGCCGATAACAGAGGGGATTTCCCTCAGGAGTGCCGGATAAATCCCTACTACCCCTGGTACGAGAAGGGGATCAGAAAGCAGACGGAATTTATCCCCAGCAACGCCGAGAAAATCGTGAAAGCGGCCGGCGGCTCGGGGTATGAGAACATCATCCGTCGCCAGGCGTTCCATTCCGATTTCGACGAATTCATCCTGTGCTTCGAGACTTGGCGGACTAGATTTCCCCACGACCCGCCGGTGAGCACCACCATCGAGGATTCGACCGTTCCCTTGCCCGTGGCGGGGGCGACGCTTGTTCTGGACCTCTGGGCCTATCTCCCGTGACGCCCGGCAGCAAATCTTTGCGCAAGACCTGACCCCAGGGATTCCATTACCGCATTCGGAATAACAGCCAGCGAGGTTCGCCTCTTGGGAAAAACACCAACCCATCGGTGTTTTTCCGCAACCTGCCAAGGCATTAGTCTATTTCCTTTTTGGGTAAATAAGGAACCTTGATCTTGCCGGCCTTGATGCCTTTCTCCACCGCCCGGACCTTCTCGGCCACTTCGGGAGGAACCTTCTTGTTAAATGGTGCCAGTTTTGCTGCGCCGGCTGCTACCCCCAGCAGGTATTGCTGCCCAACCTTGCCTCGCTTCATGTCTTTGACTATCTGTTGCATCGGAACGTCCCAAACGTACACCACACTGGAGATCACGTTGTCCGGCGCCAGAGACCTCCAGTCCATGTACGTCCCGATGGCGTACACCCCTTTGTCTTGTGCACCATAGATGGCGCCGATACCCACGGGACTGGCAGTCGCGTAGACCACGTCCACACCTTGTTCGATCATCGCGATCGCTGCCTCCTTCGCCTTGGCGGCATCGAACCAATCATTGATGAACACACTCGAGATCTTGATATTCGGCACCACATGCCGCGCCCCCACCTTGTAGCCGTTGTGTTCGGCAATCTTGTGCGGAACCGGATGCCCTCCGATGACCCCAATCTTCTTAGTTTTGCTCATCAACGCCGCCAGCGAACCCGCCGCAAACACGACGTCTAACGACTGGGCCCCATAATTCACCACATTGGGAAACCCTTTCGTCTTGAAAAAGAAGGGAATGGCAAAGATGGTATTGGGAAACTGCTTGGCCAGTTTTCGCGCCGGTTCTCCGAACTCGTAACTGTGCCCAAATATGAGGTTATATCCCTCCACCGCCCATCGTCGCATGGCCCCTTCGATGTCGGAGTTCTTGATGTTCTCCTGGTATGAGACCTCAACCACGGCGGGGTCCTTCTTTAGCCGATTTGCCGCGGCGTAGGCCCCCTCGTACCAACCCTTGTCCTTCATGGAACCGTTAAACCCAATTGCAATACGGATCTTTTTCGCCGCCACCGCGGGGCCGAGCAGGAGACCCGCCACCATCGCACTCGCGACTAGGCACCCCAAACCCGGTTTCCAAAGCTTTTGTCCCTTCATCGTTCCCTCCATTCGCTCAGAGTATGGTTGTTTTCCTTCACCCATCCTGACAGTTACACACTCATCGCATGAATTCATGTTAACTAAATCCGAGAGTAATGTCAACACGCAATCCGCCTCAGTGATCCCCCGTTTCTCGCGCCTCTGAATTACGGTGAGGCGTGTAGGGATGGAATGGGGCTGCGCTGTCTGGATGGAGGCCTTCTCTCGTTTTTGCACATAGATGGACACGAGACGATGCCCGTGATTCATGCAGGGTGACGAAGCCCGGCCCTTCTCGCCGACGGTCTTTCCCGCGCAGCCTGTCCCCGAGGGCTTCAATCGGGGAGCCGGAATCCACAAGCCCTTCAGCTCACCCACACAGACCATAGTTGCGACGGGGTCGGTCCCCCACCTGGTACCCACCCATGATGGAGCATTTTATCTTCTCAGGCGCGAGGAGACTGGGGGATACCGAGCTCGAAATTGGGTTGACAAGTCCCCCAGACAAGGCTCCAATGGGTCTAACGGCAACGAATGGTCAGGCACAGGCCTGTCCGGATTTGAGATGGGGAATTCCGGGTACAATCTGTACAACGAGACCCGAGAAATTTCCTGAGGGCGCACTCAAGATCTGACCCCGACTCATTCAGGAGAAATCCCGATGGATGAGACCCAGCTCTGGCCCGCGTTGCACGAATACTGGCATCCGGTCTGCTGGTCCAAGGAGGCGACCGACAAGCCGCTGGCCGTCAAGCTCCTGGATGAACGCGTTGTCGTGTGTCGGATCAACGGGGAGGTTCGCGCGTTCCGCGACCTTTGCATCCACCGCGGCACGCCCCTTTCCCTGGGATGGGTGGAGGGCGAGCATCTTGTCTGCGCCTACCACGGCTGGGCCTATAACGCCGAAGGCAAATGCACCCGAATCCCCTCGATTCCCCCGGAGCACCCCATCCCCAAGAAGGCCTGCCTGACCGCCTATCCCGCTCAGGAGGCCTACGGCATCGTTTGGGTTTGCCTCTCGGACAAACCGCGCGCGCCCATCCCTGAATTCCCGCTGTACGAAGACCCGGACTACCGAACCTTCTTCCGGCAGAGGAAGCTCTGGAAGTGCAGCGCCGCCCGCTCCATGGAGAACTTCGTAGATTTCGGACATTTCCCCTGGGTACACGAGGGAACTTTAGGCGAACGCGACCATCCCTTGGTCTCGGAAACAGAGTTCAGACGAGACGGCGAATCGCTGCTGTTCTTCCTGCCCTCCGATGGGGTCCAATCAATCCCCCAACCCACCCACTACCGGATGACCCGTCCCTTCACCATTTATCAGTGGAATGCGGATGAGAACGTCAACTCGGACGTATTCTTCTATGCGGTCACTCCCCACTCCATCAACGAAAGCACCCGGTATATGCTGATTACCCGAAACTACGACTTGGATGCGCCGGAAGTGAAACACGGCCCGGTCTGGGTTGA
>CAYRGS010000101.1:0-13788 GCA_964423875.1 uncultured bacterium | reverse complement strand
GCACATTCCCACCCGATTGACCCGGACCACCTGATGCCATTCCTCGACCGGGTATTCCCAAAGCACCAAGTTGGGACCGGAGACCCCCGCGTTGTTGACGAGGATGTCGATGGCCCCGAGCCGCGCGCGCGCGGCCCTCGCCGCTTTCTCCGCCGACGCGCCGTTCGCCACGTCGACCACGGCTCGGTGGACCTCGCCCAACCCGGACAACTCCCCGGCCGTCTCGTCGAGGGCCGCTGGATCAATATCCCACAGAGAAACGCAAGCGCCCGACTCCAGGAGCCGCTCGGCGATCCCTCGCCCGATCCCCCTCGCCGCTCCCGTCACGACGGCCCCGCGGCCGGACAGATCGACGGCGTTCATCCCGTCGCGCCCGCATCCGCCGAACCGCCGACGGAGAAAGACACCGGGCCAAGCGACTCGGCCTCGGTCCGGACGTGGTCCCCCGCCGCCAGGCTTTCCGCCGCCGTGGCCCCCCCGGCCAGGACGATCCAGCCGTCCTGGAGCGGCTCTCCCGCCGCCGCGGAAAGGCGCGCCGCTGAGACAAGCGCCCGCACCGGATGACCCAGGATGGCGGCCGAGGAGCCGATCTGCCGGGGCCGGCCGTTGATCTCCAGGATCATGCCGAGGTTGGAAACGTCCACGGAAGGTGAACGCCACGCCCCGATGACGAACCCGGCCGCGGACGTGTTGTCCGCCACCACGTCGGCCAGCGAAAACCGGAAATCCCGGTAGCGGGAGTCGATAATTTCCATCGCCGGCGCGACAGCCTCGACGGAGGCCATCGCCTCGGCCATCGTCACCTTCGCGGGCAGGGGCCGTTTCAGGAGGAAGGCGATCTCCGGCTCCACGCGGGGATGGATCAAGGTCTGGAGATCGATCTCTCCGCCGTCCTCGACGATCATCCCGTCCGTGAGCCGCCCCCAGATCAGGTCGTCCACGCCCATCTGCGCCATCTTGGCCTTGCTGGTGAAACCCATCTTGACGCCCGCCCGGCGCTCGCCGCGATCCACGCGCCGCCGCACCGATGCCGCCTGGACGCTGTAGGCCTCCTCGACGGTCACGGGATTGTCCATGCTGAGCTGCTGGATCGGCTCCGCCCGGACGGCGGCGTCGTCCACGATCTGTGCGAGCAGATTGATGTTCGCCATCCTCTCAGGCTCCTTCCGCGAAAACGGCCCGGACCGAGCCCAGCCCCGAGATTCGGGCCTCGATCACGTCCCCTCCGTCCACCGGAGCCATGGGGCCGAGGGCGCCGGTCATGATGACGTCGCCCGCCTGAAGGGGCATGCCGATCTCGACCATCTTCCGGGCCAGCCAGACGGCGGCGTTCAGCGGGTTGCCCAGACAGGCCGCGCCGGCGCCCAAGGAGATCGGCTCTCCCCGCCGCTCCATCACCATCCCACAAAGGCGAAGGTCGAGGCCGTCGAGGGTTCTGGGCGAACCGCCCAGAACGTAGAGACCGAAGGAGGCGTTATCGGCGATGGTGTCGACAATCCGGATGTCCCAATCGGCGATTCGGCTCGAGACCACCTCGATGGCGGGGACGGCGAAGGCCGTCCCACGGATGACGTCGGCCACGGTCGGCCGCTCGACCGTGAGATCGCGCTCGATGATCAAGGCGATCTCCGCCTCCACCCGCGGCTGCATCACGAGGCCCGGGTCAATCTCTTCCCCGTCGCCCACGGTCCGGTCGGCCAGCAGCATGCCGAAGTCCGGCTGGTCGACGCCAAGCTGCCGCTGGACGGCCTTTGCGGTCAGGCCGATCTTCCGTCCAACGAGCCGCCGACCTTGCTTCGTCCAAAATTCGGTGTTGGCCCTCTGCACGGCGTAGGCGGCTTCGACGTCGCCCTCGGGCAGATGGTCGCGAATCGGCCCGCACGGCGTGCCGGTTTCCTCGGCCTGGCGCAGCCGCTCGGCCAGCGCCTCGATCTGTTCTCGGCTTACCGCGCCCATCCTCCCCCTCGCCTCCATATGTTTCGCGGAAAGAACACCACCCCCGGGAATCATCCTGCCCGAGCATACCGCATCTTTCCTCCCCCCACACGGCCGCCTCGGACGGGGTGCCCCACCGAAAACCCCGCGGGTTCCCAACGGGGATCATTCAGAAAAATTGACGGGTTTCACTGATGCAAATTAACATGAGTCTTTGGGCATCTTGGGTTTCCGATAGCCGGATTGGGAGAAGACGCGAATGGAGCGGACGGCATTCCAGGACCAATCGTTCGATTGCGATTGCTGGGGCTGCGGACGCCGGAACGACTATGGTTTGGGGATCAAAAGTTACTGGTCGGGGAACGAAGCGGTTTGCGCTTGGCAGCCGAAGACATTTCACATCGCCGGACCGAGAAACGTCCTCAACGGCGGAATCATCGCGACGATCATCGACTGTCACTCAATCTGCACCGCCGTCGCGGCGGCCTACCGGGGCGAAGGCCGGGCGATGGATACGGACCCGCCCATCCGGTTCGTCACGGGCGCGCTGAATGTGTCCTATCTGCATCCGACGGCGATCGACCGGCCGGTGACGCTTCGTGCCACGATCCTGGAGGCGAAGCCGAAAAAGACAGTCCTGCGCTGCTCGGTCCATTCCAACGAGAAGGAAACGGCACGCGGGGAGGTCGTTGCGGTGCGGGTGCCGCCCGACTGGAACACTCTGTCCTTGAGGGGGGCGGATGAATGATTCAAATCGACTCCGATGTGAATCGATTCTCCCCGGGCAGCGGTTCGGCGGGAGATTCATCGGCCTCGGGGGGCGCCGCAAGGTGCGTCCCCCAGGCGGCCTGATCGCCGGGCAGGTACGCTCCGTCCACCAACGTCTCGAACGCGGGCAGCCGGGAAGCGCCGCTTGGCAGATGACCGAGGCGCACGCGAACCTCATCGAGGACATCGAGGAGGCGATCGAGACGGGCCAAGTCGATTGCCGATCCGCCCTGGACGGCAACGCCCTCCAAACCCGGCCGCAGGCGACCCAGAAGGGCGCGACCCGTCTCCAGCGAGGCGGCGCAACCTTCCACGTCCCAAGAGGCATAGCGGCAGTAAGCCCCTTCCACCAACCGGACCCACTCGACCGCCACGCGGTGCACCTCGACGGGAAACCGCATCGGGCTTTCTTCCGGCAGGAGCGCCTCCGCTTCGTCGCAGACCCGCAGGATCGCGTCGCCCGCCGGGCCGCGGGCCTCGGCCCTCCACGCCCTCCACAAATCGAACGGGTTTCCCCGCAGGACAAGGCCCTCTCGGAGCGACCGCCAGGTTCCGGGGGCCAGGAACGGCGAGGCCGAAGGGATCGAGCCGCCCAACAACTCCGCCGCCCGGGCGTAACCGGGGCCGCCCTCGGAATCCACCGCGGCCGCCCAGTCCTCCCCCCCCTCCCCCCCCCCGCGCGAGAGGCGGCGGCCGGCCGCCAGGATGAGCGGAAAGACCGACGCGAAGGACGAGAAGCCGAAGAACTCCCAGGCGCAGACCCAGACGCCCAGCGCCCCGAGCCGCCTCGCGTCCTCCGCGTGCGTGTCGATGACCCGCCGCGTCTCATCCAGAAAACACCACCCGGAATCGTAAGATCGCACCGCGGGGCAGCAAATCACGTCGAAGCCGCGCGCGCGGAACAAGCGGGTCCTCTCCGCCGGCGATCCGCCGTAGTTCCAATCGAAGATCAACGTCCGAGGAGGGATGCCGTCCAACGCTTCGGGATGTTGGGCAAGCATGTCTCCCCACAGGCAGGGCCGGGCCCCCCGGTCCAGCACCCTGCGGCAGAGGCGGCCGAAGTATTCCGCGTAGAGACCGGCCTTGCCGATCCTCCGCGCGCGCTCCGCACACCGGGGGCACGCCCCCAGCTGGTGCGTCTCGTCGCCCCCCAGGTGAACCCATTCGTCATCGAACGCGTCCATGGCGTCGGAGACCAAGTTCCAAGCGAACTCGGCGCACTCGGGGCGACTCGGACAGGTCTGGAGCGTTTCCCCCCCGGGCACCTCGGCCAGCCACTGTCCGCCCTCGGACCGGATGAAGCCCTCCATGTGGCCCAGGGTGTTGAGGAACGGGACGACCCGCAGCCCCGTCGGAACCGCCTCGGCGCGGAGCCGGCGGACCACGTCGGGCGTCAGGCATCCCGGGGCGGCCGCCCAGGGGGCCGAGGGATACGCGAAGCGGTGTTCCAGATAAAGCCCGACGGCCGTATAGCCGGCGGCCTTCGACCGGCCGAGGACCTCCCGCAGCCGGTCCTCGCTCGGCGCCTGCTCCCGCGCGATGTCGTACATCCAACCGATGAATTGCATTCCGCCCTTCTCCCGGTTGGAGCCGGAGTTTGCCCCACCCGCCTCCCGCTCCGCGTCCGCATGCTGGGGCCGGAACTTTCGATTATAATCCGGGACAATCTCCCGCCCCCACCCGGACGCGCTCTATCCCGGGCGGCGCGAAGACCAAGATGCCGGAGAGGACCGGCCCGCGCAAGACGGACGGGGACCGACCCGGTCGTGGGATCGCGCCGGCAGGGCGGGAAGGTCCGAATCGCCGGGCTTCAGAATTTCGGATTCAATCCTTCGCGGTGAAAGGAGATCATGATGGACCGGGCGCCTTTCGAGCAAATCGATATCGGGCTATACAGCATCTCGCCGACAAAGGAGATCTGCGCCGTCGCCCAAAGGGTCGAGGAACGGGGGTTCCGCCGGCTCTGGCTGGCGGAGAACTATCACAGCCGAGGGCTGATCGCCCAGGCGGCGGCCGTGGCGGCCGCCACGAATACGATCAAGATCGGCTTCGGGATCCTCAACCCGTTCACGCGCCACCCCGCCCTGATCGCCATGGAGGTCGCGGCCCTCGAGGAGCAGGCCGGTCCCCGCTTCGTCCTGGGGCTCGGCGCGGCCTGGTCCGCCATCAAGGCGCACGGGCTCGAAAACCCCCGCCCCATCACCGCGCTGAGGGAAGCCGGCGAGATCTGCCGGCGGCTTCTGAGGGGAGAGCGGGTGGAATTCGAGGGAAAGGTCTTCCGCCTTCCCTCCCCTGGCGTCCGGATCGATTTCCCGCTAGCGCGGCCGGCGGTTCCCCTCTACTTCGGCACCTTGGGCCCCCGGACGCTGAAGATGGCCGCCGCGATGGCCGACGGGATCTTCTTCAGCGTCCTATGCACCCCCACCTTCGTCGAGCACGGCATGGAGCACGTCCGGGCGGGCGCGGCCGAGGCGGGCCGAGCGGCGGAAGACCTGGACATCGCCTGCTATGTCATCTTCGCCGTGGACCCGGACGGGGACGCGGCGCGGCAGGCCGTAAAGGGGCTGCTGGCGCACTACGTGATGCGCATCCCGGACACCGAGCGGTTCATCCACGCCGGGCTTGCCGTGGACCGCATGGCCGCGCTTCAGAAGGACCTGCGCGAAGCCGAGGGTGAAAACCGACTCGCTGCCGCCGTCGAGGTCCTTCCCGATGATGTGGTCCGGGCCCTGGCCGTCGCCGGGACGCCGGAGGAGTGTGTGGAGGGCCTACGGGCGTTCGCCGAGGCCGGGATCAAGACACCGGTCCTCTATCACGTCCTGGGGAAAGACCGCCTGGCCGCCGTTGACTTGATCGCCGATCGGATCGTGCCGGAACTCACCGCAGGATTGGGCAAAGGGCCATGACGCCTTGGGGGGGGCGGGTACGGAGCCCGCCCCAGGCCTCGCGGGGTTTCAAGCCGTTTGGCCAACAGATCGGGCAAGGGGGTGAACGCGCAGGCGAGAACAAGGACCAGAACGACAAGGCCCATGAGCCGGCAAACCCGCGAAAACCAGTCCTCTACGCCCGCTGTCTCGATGACGGGTTCGGTCAAGCGTGCGTCTTCCTCTGTCTCCAAGGCCGGTCTCCCAGAGGGGATGGGTCTTACGCTTCGACCTCGACGTCCTTCCAGAAGGCGACGTAGCCCTCAATGTGTTTGGCCGCGTCCATCGCGGAAGGGTAATACCAGGCGGCCCCCTCGTTCACCTGATCTCCCACGACAATATCGTAATAACTCGCCTCTCCCTTCCAATGACAGGTTGTTTTCGTGTCGTTCACCCTGAAATTTTCCCGTTGGATGGAGTCCGGCGGGAAGTACTGGACGCCCTCTACAGATTCGCAGCGATCACTCTCCGCCAAAACAACACCGTTCCAAACAGCTTTGGCCATCGAAGGTCTCCTCGGACGTTGGGAAGGGACATCATTAAAGCCTATCCTTTCAAAATAGCATCAAATTCACGGGAAGTAACCGTTTTACAGCCCGCAGAGGTTGACAGGCCACATAAAGAAATGTATATATATTTAATTATTGAACTTTTTCGTCCCGGGCATAGAGGAGCTTTGCGCTGATGGAACGGCTGTTGGCGAGATTGCGAGCCGTCGCGGAACCCACCCGCCTTCGTCTTCTTGCCCTTTGCGGCGACGGTGAGCTGACCGTGACCGAGCTGGCGCAAATTCTTGGACAAAGCCAACCTCGGGTCTCCCGGCACCTCAAGCTCCTCTGTGACGCGGGCTTGCTGGACCGGTTTCCCGAAGGGAACTGGGTGTTTTACCGGCTCGCGCAAGACGCGGACGAGGCGGCGCTTGGCCGCGCGTTGATCGACCTGATCCCGGACGGCGATTCGACCCTCTCCCTGGACCTCCAACGTCTGGAGCGGGTGAAGGAAGCCCGGGCCGAGGAGGCGAACGCGTACTTCCGAGAAAAAGCCCCGCGCTGGAACGAGATCCGCTCCTTGCACGTCCCCGAGTCCGAGGTGGAACGCGTATTGCTTGACATTCTGTCCGATTGGGACATTGGGGACCTGCTCGACATCGGAACCGGCACCGGCCGGATGCTCGAGCTCTTCGGCCCACGCGTCGCCAAGGCCATCGGCATGGATCGCTCCCATGAGATGCTCGCCGTCGCCCGCATGCATCTGGAGCGGGCGGGGCTGCGGCATTGCCAGGTTCGTCACGGCGATATGTATCAACTGCCTTTGCCGTCGGAATCCTTCGACGCCGTCGTTTTTCATCAGGTCCTTCATTTCGCGGACAACCCGCCCCGCGCCTTGTCCGAGGCAGCGCGCGCCCTTCGTCCCGGGGGCGTCCTCCTGGTGGCCGATTTCGCGCCCCACGATTTGGAAGACCTCAGGAGACACCATGCCCACCGCCGCCTGGGATTCGCTGAAGATGAAGTGGAAAGGTGGTTCCGGGCCGCGGGCCTGCGCCCGGAAGCCGTCGTCCACCTGCCGGGCGATCCCCTGACCGTCTCGGTCTGGACCGCGATCCGGCCGGGGGGGCCCTCGAAACGGATGGAAAGCGCAAAGGGGATTCCCGACGGGCGCTTGAAAGAGGTGACCCCTTGACGCCGTCAGAGAAATTGCTCCCCGACATCCCGTCCCCGGAATCCTCCGGCCGGCCGATTCAGGTGTCGTTCGAGTTCTTCCCGCCCAAGACGGAGAAGATGGAACAGACCCTCTGGAACTCGGTCAAGCGGCTGGAGCCGCTTCAGCCGAGGTTTGTCTCCGTCACTTACGGAGCCGGGGGCGGCACCCGAGAGCGGACCCACGCAACGGTGCGGCGAATCCTGACCGAGACCACCCTGGTCCCCGCCGCTCACCTGACGTGCGTCGGCTCCCCTCGCGAAGAGGTGGATGAGGTCGCCCGGGCCTATTGGGACCTCGGGATTCGTCACATCGTCGCCCTGCGCGGCGATCCGCCCGAAGACACCCGGGAATACATTCCGCACCCGGGAGGGTATCCCTACGCGACCGAGCTTGTGACCGGTCTGAAGCGGGTGGCGGATTTCGAGATCAGCGTCGCCGCCTATCCCGAGACCCATCCCGGGGCCGCCGGGCCGGAGGCCGACATCGACAACCTGAAGCGGAAGATCGACGCCGGCGCGACGCGTGCCATCACGCAATATTTCTTCGGCGCCGACCTGTACCTCCGCTTTCTGGACCGCGTCCGCGCGGCCGGCATCACCGTCCCCATCGTCCCCGGCATCCTGCCCGTCCACAAATTCAGCCAAGTGGTCCGCTTCAGCGCGATGTGCGGGACCACGGTCCCGCCCTGGCTGACAAAACTCTTTGAAGGGCTGGATGACGATCCCGTCACCCACAACCTCGTGGCCGCCTCGACCGCCGTCGAACAGGTCCGGCGACTCCGGGACGAAGGGGTGAACGCGTTTCACTTTTACACCCTCAACCGGGCGGATCTGACGTACGCCATCTGCCACGTCCTCGGTCTGCGTCCCGTCGCCGGGGAAGCGGCCCGAGAAAATCCCGAATCCACCTAGGCGGCTTGACATGACGATCCCGATTTCCGAACCCGCCGGCGTCGCCGCACCGCCGGACGCCGGACCCGACGACCTTCCCGTCGCCGGTCCCCGAGGCGAAGTCCACGTGCTCGACCACTTGTCCAACCGGGTCCTGCTGCTGGACGGGGCCATGGGCACGTCGATCCACGCCCGCGACCTCAGCCTGGAGGAAGACTTCCTCGGCAAAGAAAACTGCATGGAGGTCCTCAACCGGACCCGCCCGGACGTCATCCGCTCGATCCACATCGAGTTTCTCGAGGCGGGGGCTGACGCCCTCAAGACCAACACGTTCGGAAGCTCCCCCATCACCCTTGGGGAGTTCGACATTGCGGACGAGGCGTTCGACCTGAGCCGGCGGGGCGCGGAGGTGGCCCGTGAAGCCATCGAGGCCCTCGCCGGCGACGGACGGCGGCGGTTCATCTTCGGCTCCGTGGGGCCCGGGACCCGTCTGCCCACCCTCGACCACGTCGATTACCAGAGCCTGGAAGACGCCCTGACCGTTCAGTGCGGCGGCCTCATCGCGGGCGGTGTGGACGTCATCCTCATCGAGACCTGCCAGGACCCGCTTCAGATCAAAGCGGCCGTCAACGCGGCCAAAGTCGCGCGGAAAGAAGCCGGGGCAGACGCGGCGATCCAGGTGAGCGTGACGGTGGAGACGACGGGGACACTGCTGGTCGGGGCCGAGATCGCAGCGGCGGCGACCATCATCGACGCTCTCGACGTTCCCATCATCGGGATGAACTGCGGCACCGGACCCCAGGAGATGGCCGAGCACGTCAAGTGGCTGGGGAATTCCTGGCGCGGCAAGATCTCGCTCGTCCCGAACGCCGGCCTGCCCGAGCTGGTCGACGGCCGGACCCACTACCCGCTGGGGGCACCGGAGATGGCGAAGTGGATGGAGCGTTTCGTCGAAGAAGACGGGATTCACATCATCGGCGGCTGTTGCGGGACCACGCCCGCCCACATCGCCGCGCTGGACGAGATGCTCCGGAAACGCGCCCGGGGCCGCCGGCCCGCGCCGGTCCAGAGATCGGTGCACTGGGTTCCGTCCCTCGCGTCGCTTTACCAGCAGGTCCCCATGCAGCAGGAGAACGCCTTCCTGTCCATCGGGGAGCGGTGCAACGCCAACGGATCGAGGAAATTTCGGCGGTTCCAGGAGCAGGAAGACTGGGACGGCGCGGTGGGCATGGGACGGGAGCAGGAAAAAGAAGGCTCCCACACCCTGGACGTGTGCACTGCGTTCGTCGGCCGGGACGAGGTGTCCGACATGACCGAGGTGATCTCCCGCATGCGCGGCGCCGTCACCGTCCCGTTGGTTCTCGACTCGACCGAGCTGCCGGTCCTCGAAACCGCGCTGAAACTCTACGGCGGCAAGGCGGTGATCAACTCGATCAACTTCGAGGACGGAGAGGAGCCCCCCGCGGCGCGTCTGGAGCTGGCGAAAAAGTTCGGCGCGGCGGTCATCGCCCTGACCATCGACGAGGCGGGCATGGCCAAGACCGTCGAGGACAAGATGCGCATCGCCCGCCGGCTCCACGATTTCGCCTGCAACCGCCACGGGCTGCCCCCGTCCGATCTGTTGTTCGACCCGCTGACGTTCACCATCTGCACGGGCAACGAGGACGACCGCAAGCTCGGGCTCTGGACCCTGGAGGCCATCGAGCGGCTCCAGGACGAGCTTCCCAAATGCCAGATCATCCTGGGACTCTCGAACATCTCCTTCGGCCTCAAGCCAGCGTCCCGGCACGTCCTCAACTCGGTCTACCTGGACCACGCCCTGAAGCGGGGGCTGACGGGCGCCATCCTGCACGCCAGCAAGATCATGCCCCTGCACCGGATTCCACCGGACGAGCTGAAGTCCGCCGAAGACCTCATCTTCGACTGGCGAAGCGAGGGCTACGACCCGCTCCACTCCTTCATCGCCCATTTCGAGGACCGAACCGCCGCGAAGGAGGCGGTGAAGGAGCGGCCCGCGGAGGTCGAGGAGAGGCTGAAGCAGCGGATCATCGACGGCGACCGCCAGGGTCTCGAAGCGGACCTGGACGAGGCCCTCCAAAAACACCCGCCTCTTGACATCATCAATATTCACCTTCTCGACGGGATGAAGGTGGTCGGGGACCTGTTCGGATCGGGCCAGATGCAGCTTCCCTTCGTCCTCCAATCGGCCGAGACGATGAAGGCGGCGGTCGCCCACCTTGAACCGCACATGGAGCGGGTCGAGGGCCGGACCAAGGGCACCATCGTCCTGGCCACGGTGAAGGGGGACGTGCACGACATCGGCAAGAACCTGGTCGACATCATCCTGACCAACAACGGCTACCGGGTCATCAACCTCGGCATCAAGCAGCCCATCGCCTCGATCCTCGAAGCGGCCCAGACGCACGAGGCCGACGCCATCGGGATGTCCGGTCTTCTGGTGAAATCGACGGTCATCATGCGGGAGAACCTGGAGGAGATGGCCCGGCAGGGGATCGCGGCGCCCGTGTTTCTGGGCGGGGCCGCGCTGACACGCAAGTATGTCGAGGAAGACTGCGCGCGCACCTATGAATCGGGGGGGGTAGCTTACGCCCCGGACGCCTTCGGCGGCCTGGACCTGATGGCCAAGGTGGCGGAGGGCACGTTCGACGCGCACATCGAGGCGGCCCGGAAAAGGCGCGCCCGCCGGCCCGCCCCGAAGAAGCCGGACCCCAAGGAAACCGCCCGCGAGGACATCCACCGCCCCGTCGCGCTCGAGGAGATCCGGTTGAGACGGGCCGAGCTGGCCGACGCCGTGGACGTCCCCGATCCCCCATTTTGGGGGCCGCGCGTCGTCGAGGAGATCTCCCTCAAGTCGCTGGTCCCCTACCTGAATGAGACCATGCTTTTCCACTTCCAGTGGGGGTTCAAAAAAAGCGGGCGCTCCGCGGCGGACCTCAAATCCTGGATCGGCCGGGAGATCCGCCCGATTCTCAACCGGATGGTCCGGACGGTCATCGAAGAGAAGACCTTTGCTCCCCAGGCGGCGTATGGATACTGGAAAGCGGCGTCCGAGGGCAACGATGTGGTCCTGTTCGACGAGGCCGGCGAGCGGGAGGTCACCCGTTTCCACCTGCCGCGCCAAACCCGGAAGGACGGGCTCTGCATCGCCGACTTCTTCCGGGACATCGGGACAGGCGAGCGGGACGTCATCGCGCTCCAGGTGGTGACCATCGGCCAGCGGGCCTCGGACACCGCCCGGGAGTGGTTCGCCGAGAACCGCTACCAGGATTACCTCTACCTGCACGGCCTCGGCGTCGAGACGGCCGAGGCGTTGGCCGAATACATCCACAAACGAATCCGGGCGGAGCTCGGCTTCGGACACCTGGACGAGCGGAACATCCACAGGATGCTCAAGCAGGGCTACCGGGGGTCGCGCTACTCCTTCGGCTACCCGGCCTGTCCGAACCTGGCGGACCAGCGTAAGCTTCTGGATCTTCTGGGCGCGGAGCGGATCGGGATCGAGATGAGCGAAGAAGATCAGCTTCACCCCGAGCAGAGCACCTCGGCCATCGTCATCCATCACCCGCAGGCAAAATATTTTTCGGTCTGATCCGGGCGATGGGCGCGCGACGGCGGACCGAACCCCTCCGCCGATTTGAGAAGGGCCGAAACCCGGCCGCGTCCGGCCCCCGCGCCTCCGTCACCGGGCCCGTTTTTCCGCGTCCGGGTCTACCCCCAAACCGTTCGCCCGGCGGTTGGTGTAGTTGAAGTAACCGACAATCTGCACCACGTCGAAGATGTCTTCGTCGGTCATGCCTTCCTCCCGCATGGGCGTCAGGTCCGCTTCTGACATTTCTTTGGGGTGCAGGGTCAGCTTCTCTGAATACTCCAGCATCCTCATCGTCCGGGCGTCGATATCCGCTTTCCTGAAATCCTCCATGATCTGCCGGGTGAGCGCGTCGTCGCCGGTTTCTTTACGGAGAGACCCTCCGTGATTGTCCACTCAGTAGTCGCACCCGTTGACGGCGGAGACGACGATGGCCACCATTTCTCTCTGCGCCCGGGACAGGCCCGATTCTTCATAGAATACGGCCTCGTAGAGCGTGCTGAGGCCGAACAGCACGCTGGGTCTCAGGCTGGACAGCTTGAAGATGCCCCGGACGCACCCGTCCCTTTCGATGAGCTTGTCGTAGAACTCTTTGAGCTCGCCGGTCGCTTCGGCGGCCTCGATCTGCCGGACATAGGCCATAATTTTCTCCTCCCTCCTCAACCCGGGTTGTCAGTGTCGGCAATTTTGCGGACCGCGTCACCCTTTTCAGCATCCCCACTTTGCCGACTGAATCACCGCGCCTTCTCCAAACGAGAAATAGACAGGGCGCTCGTAGTATATTCCGAGATGCGTCTTGTTCTCCATCGGAACCGGTCCGGTGTGGATCAATATTTGAAATTCATGTCCTGATCACCACCGCGACGGGTTCAGTAAAATCCGCAATCCGCCGCAAAGACCAAAGAAGAGGAGGGGGCCGTCATGGGCGAGTGGCGCGTGGGGGATTTCACGATTGAGCGGGTGATCGAGTTCGAGGAGCCGGTGCTGGACCCTTACGTGCTTTTCCCCGACGCGACCGAGGAAGCGATCGATCTCCACCGGCCCTGGCTGGAGCCCGGCCTGCTCGACCCCGAAACCGGGTGGCTCATCCTCGCCTTGCACACCTTCGTCATCCGAACCCCGCGCCACATCATCCTGGTCGACACGTGCGGGGGCAACGACAAGAACCGGCCAGATCGGGACCGCTACCACATGAACCGGTGGCTCTATCTGGAGAACCTCTCTGGGAGCGGCGTCCGTCCCGAGGACGTGGACTTCGTCCTGTGCACCCACCTGCACGTCGACCACGTCGGCTGGAACACCCGCCTGTTGGACGGCCGGTGGACGCCGACCTTTCCGAACGCCCGGTATCTTTTCGGACGCCAGGAATGGGAGTTCTGGCAGGCGCGATTCAATGACCCCGGGTCGATCGAATCGCACCACTACGAGGACAGCATCCTCCCGGTGGTCGAGGCCGGCCAGGCCGTGTTCGTTGAAAACGATCACGCCATCGAGGACGGGCTCTGGCTCTCACCGACGCCGGGGCACACGCCGGGGCAGGTCTGCCTCCACCTGTCGTCCGGCGGCCGGGAGGCGGTCATGACCGGCGACCTGATGCACCACGCCATCCAGTGCGCCGAACCCGACTGGAGCAGTTGTTTCTGCTCCGACCCGGCGCAGTCGCGGCGAACGCGGCGGTCCTTCCTGGACCGCTACGCCGAGACGGATACGCTGGTTCTGCCCGCCCACTTCTCGACGCCCTCGGGCGGCCGGATCGTCCGCGGCGGCGATGCCTGGAGGTTCGTCTTCGAAGGGGGGCGCTGAAGGGTGACGGGACGGGACCCCCGATAGATTCATTTGAGGGGCAGGCTTAGCCCGCATTTCTCACCAACTTAAACGCCCGAACGGGGTAGGTCGATTGAACCGGTTGGCTTTCAATCATTGACCTAACGGACGGGTGCTGACCAAGTCCCAGCATTATGTT
>CAYRGS010000100.1:0-13888 GCA_964423875.1 uncultured bacterium | reverse complement strand
AGGACAACCCGCATCCGGGCCAAGGCGATCTCCTCGCCCAACGGGGTTCGCACCGCGCCGATGTCCCGAGCGAAATCCTCCCCGCCCAAGGCCAGCGCCGCGCACCCCGAATCCGCCGAAACAATCTCGAAAGCATGGAGAAGACCCAGAGCGGTCTCAACAATCGGCACGAGCCGGGGAGCCTCACAGGTTCTCTTCTTCGACAGGGCCCCGACCCGATCCCCCAAGGCGGAAACTTCCTCCGGGTGTTGAGACCTGGGAAGAAAGATCCCTGAAAGTCCGGGACGGACGACCCCTTCGACATCTTCGTCCATCCACGGCGTCCCCGGACCGTTCACCCGGACATACAGGGGCGGGCCCCGGCGGTCCGGGTTCTCTTCCAGGAAGCGCACCACCGAATCCCGGGCCTCGGCCTTCCGCTCAACGGAAACGGCGTCCTCCAGGTCGACGATCACCGCGTCCGCGCCGGACGCGAGGGCCTTGGGGATCCGGTCGGGATTCGTCGCCGGGACGAACAGAAGACTCCGAAGAAGGGGCAACGAGACTTCCTCCTCATCCGGACGGAGGGTCGCCGTGCGCCCCCCGCGGCGTACGGTCCCTCAACGAAGCAGGAAAAACCCCAGCCCGATGATCCCTGGCAGAACGACACACCCTTCGATGAGGGTTTGGCTGACCAGGAGGTTCATCACCTTGCGCTGATGGGTGTAGTGGAGGACCCAGGCCGTGTACACGGGGGAGAGGAGCAGCGCATAACCCAGCGGCGAGACCCAGCCCATCCAGGCGGACAGGATCAACAAAAAGGACATCCCCCCCGAAACGGCCCAGATCGCCTTGCGGGTCATCCAGGTGGTGATGAGGATAGGCAGCGTCTCTTTGCCAACGATCCGGTCCCCCTGAATGTCGCGCAGGTCCAGCATAGCCGTGACGGAAAAGACCAGCATGGCCACATAGAGGACGGCGACGGCGGTTCCCGTCGAAAGGACCCCCACCGGCCCCAGCGGAGTCAGGAACAGGGGAAGGACCACCGTCACCAGCACCCAGGCCGCCGGCGCCATCATGCACTTGGAGGCCGGGAGCAGCCAGAGGTCGAGCCGCTTGAAGCGGGTCGGCTCCAGGTGAAGGCAATAGACCGATCCCGCGAGGCTCGCGACGAGGAGGATGAAGAACGCCGACAACGAGTGCGCGCTGACCACCCCGAGCGCCGCGACCAGCGCCAAGCCGGCGGCCCCGTACATCCAGCGCCTGAACCGCTCGTAGAACCGCGCCCGGGACGGGTCGTTGTATCGGCTGGATTCGACGTTCCGGCAGTAATTGAAGGTGTGCATCGCGAAGATGTAAAGGGCCGGAACGAGGAAGTACCAGGTCGCCGACCGAATCCCCTGAAGCATCGAGACCAGCATGGTCATCAACGCCGCGCCGGCCGCCACATAAACGTTGGTTTTCAGGAAAAAGCCGGCGACGCGCTGCCAGCCGGTCCCCAGGGCCGACCGCTCGCCCTTGGCGTCTTGGATGGCGTCCATCACGCGCTGGATCATCCAACTGGGCGTGGAGGCACCGGCGATTACGCCCACGTTTTCGTACCGGCTGACAGCGTCCACGTCGAGCTCGGCCTCGGTTTCCACATGCCAGGTGGGCTTGCCGAAAGACATGGAGATCTCCGCCAGCCGCTGCGTGTTGCCGCTGTTGTGTCCGCCGATGACCACCATGGCGTCCACCGACCAGGCCAGGCTGACAATTTCGTCCTGCCGGTCGATGGTGTCATGGCAAATCGTGTTGGTCACCTCGCAGACGGAAAACCGCCGCCTCAAGGCAGCGACGAGGGCATCGTATTCGAGCGTGTTCGTCGTGGTCTGGGCGACGACGTTGACCTTCTCCAGCTCGGGCAGGGCCTCGACCTCTTCGACCGTCCTCACCACGTGCCCCCGCCCCCCGGTGAATCCCAAAAGGCCGATGACTTCGGGGTGGCCTTCCTCGCCGATGATGACCGTGGAATAGCCTTTGTGGGCGTGCTTTTTGATGTTTCCCTGGACGTGCGCCACGATGGGGCAGGTCGCGTCTTTCAACCGGACCCCCCAGCCCTTGATTTCCGCTCGGGTCTCGGGACTCACGCCGTGGGCGCGCACGACCACCGTCCCCCCGCTCGGGACTTCGTCCTCCTCGATGGGACGAACCTTTTTCTGTTTGAGCAGGTCGACGGCCTGCGGGTTGTGAATCAGCGGACCGTGAGTGAGGATTGCCTCCCCTTCATTTTCCTTGGCAATATCCATCGCGATGTCGATGGCCCGCTTCACGCCCCAGCAGTAACCCGCCGTCCTCGCCAGAATGACGCCCAACGTTCTCCTCCCCCTGATGGCCTTGCGACCGGAGTTAAAGATGCACAATATTTTACAGTAGTCCGGCCGCCCGTGGATGACAAGGTTCGACCCGGATTTCCCGCCGCCCGTTTGCGCTTGTCTTCGGGACAGGCCGGCGGTTGTGAATCGGCCCCCCTCCCCTCCCTGCGCACTCGGAACGACGTCGACTTTGTTCCGATCAAGAACGCGTTTCAACACCCGGCCCGCCGGCTTCCCACCCCGGCGTCGCAAACTCCATCTCATCCTCCGTCCGGCCCTCGAGGGAGATCAACCGGCCGGCGATCCCGCCCCCGGGCTCCACCACCAGCCGGCCAACCGTTCTCGGGAGGGTAAACCTTTTCTTGCCCGCGCTTCCCGGATTGAAAAAAAAGCAATCCCCGCCCCCGCCCGGGGCCGGCCGGCCGGCGTAGGGTTTGTGGGTGTGACCGAAGATGACAAGATCGGCGTGGTGATCGCGCATATGGTCTTCGACAGCAGGCAGGGGCTTTCCCCGCACGATGGCTTCATGGACGATGAGGATCCTCGTTCGTCCGGCCTGGAACAGGCGCAAGGCCGGGAATCGGCCCTGCGGCAGATTCGCGTCCACGTTTCCGGCCACCGCCGTCACGGGCGAGATGGCCTCCAGCTCGACGGCCACGGACTCCGACCCCAGATCCCCGGCGTGCAGAATGTGGTCGACTCCGTCGAAGATATCGAACACCCGGGGATCCAGGTACCCATGGGTGTCCGATAAAACCCCCAGGACCTTGGACGTCTCGTCATCGGACATGGCCTTGCCTCCCGGCCGGACGACCCTCGGTCCCTTCGGTCCGTGGCAAAAGCGGCGGGCGGAGACGCCCGCGCGCGTCTCTGCCCGCCTGAAAATCCCAACCGGGTCATCCGTTTGCGGCGACCGGTCGCGGGGCCGGTCAGCTCTTGGGAATCGCCAGGTAGAGGCTTCCCCGGTTCCTCTTCACGAGCAGGAGGAGGCCCGTGTCCTTATCGGCCGAGGCCGCTTCGGACCGGAGGGTTTCCGCCTTCCCGGCGGGCTTGCCGTTCACCTCGACGATGACATCGCCGCTCCGCAAACCGCCGCGCGCGGCGGGGCTGCCCGGAACAACCGAGACGATCCGCAGGCCCGTCCCCTTTTTCAAGCCGAGCCGGGCAATCTCCCCCTCGCTCAGGGGCCGAACCTGGACGCCGATGCGATATCCGGTTTTCTTGGCCGGGGAGACATTCCGGGCCTCGTCCTTCATCTCATCCAGGGAGACGGTGAACGTCCGGTTCTTTCCGTTTCGGACCACCCGGACCTTCACCACTTTCCCGATGGCCGCGCGGGCCACGAGCGAGGGAAGCGCCCGGGCGCTATCGACCTTCCGGCCGGCGAAGTTGACGATGACGTCGCCGCGCTTCAGGCCCGCCCTCTCCGCGGGGCCGTCGGGCAGCACCTCGGCCACCAAGGCGCCCCGGCCCTTTTTCAGGCCAAACGCCTTCGCCAGCCCGGGCGTCACATTCTGAATCTGAACGCCCAGCCAAGCCCTCGAGACATAACCCCGGGCGTTGAGGGAGCCGACGACATCGCGGGTCAGGTTGATGGGGATGGAGAATCCGATCCCCCGTCCGTTCGGGAGGATGGCCGTATTGACGCCGACCACCTCGCCCCGGACGTTGAACAGCGGACCGCCCGAGTTGCCGGGATTGATCGAGGCGTCGGTCTGGATGAATTCGTCGTACGGTCCCGCGCCGATGGAACGACCCTTTCCGCTGACGATCCCGGCGGTGACCGTGTGGCCGAGACCAAACGGATTTCCGATGGCCAACACCCAGTCGCCGGCGGCCAAGGCGTCGGAATCGCCGAAGGTCACGGCCGGCAGATCGACCTTTTCCGTAATCTTCAACAGTGCCAGGTCCGTTTTGGGATCGCGCCCCAGGACTTTGGCCTCGAAAGACCGGCCGTCGTGCAGGGTCACGCGGATCTCGTCGGCTCCCCGGACCACGTGGTTGTTGGTCACAATGAGGCCGTCACGACTGTAAATGAAGCCCGAGCCGAGCCCCCGGCGGTGGAAATCGGGCATGGGGCGCCTTGCGCCCGGCCCCCTGTCCCGAAAGCGGCGGAACAGGTCCCCGAAGGGACCGTCCTGGAAGGGATGCCCCGGGGAAGGCATCTTCTCGGAGAAAGAGCTCCGCGCCACCTTCTGAACCACACGGATGTTCACGACCGTGGGCTTGACGCGCTCGACCAGCTCCCGGAAGGAAGGCAGCCCGGCAACCGTCTCGGCCGACTGGGCGGCTTCGGCCGCGTTCAGCGCGGGCTCGGAGCCCCTCAGAACGCCTCCGGCCGCGAACGCGCCGGTCAGGAGGATCGCCAACATCAATGGCGCCCACACCACCTTTCTGATTTTCTTCAACATCTTGGCTCTCCAGCGGGACCCTGGATAGTCAAAGGAAGTCTCCCCTTGAAACACATTGGAAATGATGAAGTACATGCGCACGGATATCCATTCGAAATCAAAGTCTCCGCCAACCCGCTGATTCTGGGTATCTCTCGAATTCCGGATATTTCGGGGAGTGGCGGGGGGCGTAAGCCCCCCGCCAATGGCCACGAGGGAAGGCGTTGGGAGGTAGTACGCGCGTCCCTCTTAAGCCGGAGTTGGTTGGGAGGTCCCTTTCCCCAACTTCACTCCGAATGGTCGATACTGAATATAGGCCGCCAACATTAGAGGAAGGTTAAGAGAACATTAAAATCATCTAATCCGGGAAAAAAGATTGGGGGGGGAGATCCAGGCGCGACCGAAGCGATAGAATTCATATAGCTGATTGAAAAAATGGATCTTGTCAAATCAAGAGACAAAACACCGCCATCAAGCGATTCCGAATTCACCCGAATGGATGGATGAAAGGATCGACCTGAAACCCTTCCGGGTGACCGATTCAGGCGGTCTTATCCTCCGGATGGGCCTCCGAATCCAAGGGCAGCTCGACGGTGAAAGTGCTTCCGCGCCCCGGGTGGCTTTCCACCCGGATGACCCCGCCGTGGGCCTCCGACACCAGCCGACAGATATTGAGGCCAAGTCCCGTGCCCTCCGAACCCATCCCCCGGGCCTCGGTCGAGCGGTAGAACCGGTCGAAGATGCGGTCGACATCTTCTTCGGCGATCCCGATTCCGGTGTCCTTCACGGCGATCAACGCGCTGCCGTTCATTCGGGTCAGGGAGAGATCGATCTCGCCCCCGGGCAGCGTATAACGAAACGCGTTCACGACCAGATTCATGACGGTCTGTCGAAGGCGGTCCGCATCCCCCTCGATCACCAACGGGTCCCGCCGGCTCAGCGTAAATACCTTCTGGTCCACCTCCGGCAGGGTCTTCGCCTTCTCATAGACCTCGCCGACCAGGTCCCCCAGATCAACCGGCGCAAAATGAAGCTGTGTGGCCCCCAAGTCCGTCTTGGCCAGCGTCAGCAGGTCTTCCACAATCCCGCCCATTCGTCCGCTCTCGTCCCGGATCACGCCCAGCCCCCGTCTGTAGTCCTCGGTCGTCCGGTCGGAGGACAGGAGCAGATCCGCTTCGCCCCGAAGAATGGTCAGCGGGGTCTTCAACTCATGCGAGGCGTCGGCGCTGAACTCACGGACCCGATCGAAGGCCGCCTCCAGGCGGGCGATCATGGCGTTCAGCGTATCCACCAAGCGGGCGATCTCGTCCTCGGAGTCGGGCCGGGAGATCCGCTCGTTCAATCGCTCGGCGGTGATCCGCCGGGCCGCGGCGACGACTTCGTCCACCGGGCGCATCGCCCGCTTGGCCAGGTTCCACCCACCGAAGCCGGCCAGCAAGACCGCCGAGGGAACCACCGCCAGGAGAATCAGGGCCAGCCGCCGCAGGGTCCCGTTGACCTCGCCGAACGAGGCCGCGACCTGGACGAAATTGACCACCCGGCCGGACCGGATGACGGGCTGGGTCAACACCCGGATGGCCGGCCGGTTGGGCGGGCGGACGGTTTCGAGGGTGATCTGTCCCGAAGCGGCGTTTCGACGGGCGAGGGGGCTCAGTTCGATCTTCGTCCCGCCCAGCGACAAGGGCCGCATTCGAACCTCGCCCTCTGGGTCCAGGACCTGAACCATCCGGTCGAACATCCGGCTCACGGGCAAACCTGGGAAGAGCTTTGACAGGAGCGATTCGGGCGGAGCGGTGAGGTCGGGACGATCAAGGGCGGCCAGGGCGGTTCCCGCGGCCCGGAGCGAACCGTCCAGGTTTGAACGGAGCTGGTGGCCGACGGCCGCGTAGACGACCAAGCTGACGGCGAGCAGAAGCGCCGCCATCACGCCAGAATACCACAGGGTCAGGCGCGCCTTGAGACCCATCGACCGAAATCTGAGCGATTTCATGGACCCCTTCATCCATCCCTGAACAGCGCCCTCGTCAAGCCTTTTCCGGAAGGCCGAACCGATAGCCCACGCCCCGCATCGTATGGATCAGCGGGGGATCGAAACCCCGGTCAATCTTGTTCCTCAGGTAGCTGACATAGACGTCCACGACGTTCGTCTCGGGGTCGAAGGAATAATCCCAGACGTGTTCGAGGACCAGCGAGCGTGAGAGAATCCTGTCCTGATGCCGCATGAAATACTCCAGCAGGGCGTATTCCCGCGCCGAGAGATTGATCTTCTTCTCCGCCCGCCGCACCTCCCGGCTGGCCGGATTCAACTCCAGATCGGCGCACTTCAGAATGGGGGCCTTGCGGTCCTCCCGCCTCAGCAGCACCCGGACGCGCGCGAGCAACTCGGTTAAGGCGAACGGTTTCGTGAGGTAATCGTCCGCCCCGGAATCCAGTCCGCGGACCTTGTCTTCCACGGCGTTCCGCGCCGTGAGCATCATCACCGGGGAATTCCCCCCGCCCTTCCGGTACCGGGACAGGACCTCCCAGCCATCGATGCCCGGCAGCATCACGTCGAGCAGGATCAGGTCGTAATCGTTGACCGTGGCCTCCTCGAGCGCCGCGGGCCCCTGGCTCGCCACGTCCACCGTGTACCCGGCTTCTCCCAAGCCGCGGGCGATAAAGCTAGCCACCTTGGCCTCGTCTTCAACAACCAGAACGCGCAAACGATTTCCTCACGGACTCCCCGAAAGGAGGGCTTCCCTCACCGTCCTCCGGCCGTCTCATTGAAACACCCGAAAGCTTTTCACCATCCGGTTGAAAGCCTTCACCGTGTTGTGGAAGGCCAGCTCATGGTCAAGAAAGACGAATTCATACAAGATGTCCAGATTCCCGCCCCGCTTCAGGATGAGGACGAACTTCCCCCGCGCCCCTCTCGTGACCTGGGTACGGCTTTGCTCCCGCTCGATGCGTTTACGCTTCGCTTTGCGGGTTTCCGGCCCGAATCGTTCTTCCGACGTGCCGAAGAGCACCTCGTCTTCGATGCGTTTCTTCTCGGCCTGCTCGTCGATCAAAGGCCGGGAAAGCCCTCCGCGAAGCTGAAACTCCAGCCGCTCCAGGCCGTTTGCCTTTTTCAACGTCCAGGCCCGCTCCAGCGGGAGGAACCGGCCGGCCTTGATTGCCCGCATGTCATTCCCCCACCCTTCCAGGACCGCCCGGTAAACCCGCCGCGCGTGATCGGACAGCTCGAAATGCCGGTAGCGGAAACTCAACGGGAAGGCTCGAATCACCATCAGGCCCCCCGTGTAGAGGTTGTGAAAGAAAAAGTCCCCGCCCAAATCGATCTCGGCGAACGTGGACTCCCCCCGGCCCGACGCCCAGGGAGCGGGAGGCTTCTCCATTCGATACGACCAGATCGGCTCGACAATCTCCCGGGTCTGATCCGCACAGGACACAACACACAAGGCCATGAACAAACCGGCCGCGAAGCGAAATTTTTCGCCTCCTCCCCGGGCGCCGTTCATTTTTCCGTATCCCCTTTCTCATCATTATAAACCTTAGTCCCCGCCCATTCGCCGGTCAAGACCGAACCCGACCGACCCCGACGCCGCTCCGGCGACGGCCACGAAGACCCCCGCCAGGATCAATCCACCCCCTACGGCCAGACCGGCGGAGATTCCCTCCCCCAGAAAGAAATACGCGAGGACAGGCGCCAGGACGGGCTCGCCCAGGATCGCCGTCGCCACGACGGGAGAAGAGAGGCGCCCAAGGACCCAATTCAGACAGTTATGACCGATCAGGGTGGGAACGACCGCCATCAGCAGGAGAAGCGTCCACTCCCGGCCATTCGCCCGGCCGAGCTCCCACAGTCCTCCGGGATTCAGCACCGCGGCCAACAGCAGGAGAAACCCGGCACAAATGACGTACACGGGAAATGTGTAGGCGGCGGTCGAGAGCGTCTTTCTCAGGCGCGCTCCCGCCAACAGATAAACCGAGAACATGACCGCCCCGGCCAGGGCGAGGAGGTCCCCGGTCAAACCATGCCCCGGGCCCCGGGCGTCCGTCCACGCGACACAGGCCGCGCCCACGCCGGCGACGACCATCCCGGCGATCAAGCCGCGGGAAAGCGGCTCTTTCAGTAAAAAGCGGGATCCGAGCGAAACGAACAAAGGGTTCGTCGTCACCAGAATGACCGAGCTGGCCACCGAGGTGTATTTGAGCGAGGCCACCCAGACAGCGAAATGGACGCCCAAACCGACCCCGGCCAGGACCAGAAGGGCGGCCTCTTTGCGGCCGAGATCCTTCCACGCGCGCCAGGCCGGGCGCAGGGCGAACGGGGCCATCAAGAGCACGGCCAGCGTCATCCGGCCGGCCGCAATGTTGGCCGCCGAGAGATCGGAGAGCTTGACGAAGACAGCGGAGCCGGAGACCGCGACAACGCCGACCCACAGACCGCCGTACAGGGTCGGTCCCGAAGCGGCGGGCGGACGCCCGGGGCTACGCGACACGGGGGCCGCCTGAATGGGCGACGGGCTTTCTCAAATCCGGAGCGCCACCAGGACGCCTCCCAGCACGATGCACAGGCACCCCGCCGCCAAGGGCCAGGTCAGCCTTTCCAGGTCCCGCAGGAAGATGGCGCTGAACAGGAGGGTGAACAGGGGGGTGGCCCCCGAAATGGGGGACAAGGTGACGACCCGGCCCGTCTGGAAGGCGAAAAACCAGAGCACGAAGCCAATTCCCAGGACCCCCCCCACAAGTCCGAAATAAATCCAACCCCGCAGGGGCGGAAAGCCCTCTCCCCCCGGACGCCGCCACAACCAGATCCCGCTGATGACCACGCCCGACGCGAGGAGCATCACCCACGCGCCCACGACGGGATGCGGATGGTCCGCCACGCCATACCGGATCACCACGTCGCGGAAACCGAGCAGAACCGTCCCCGCCAGCGGATAGATCAGGTCCCTGCGTCTCCAGACCCGCTCCTTTCGCCCTGGTTTGGACAGGATCATCCCGCCCGCGATGATCACGGTCATCCCGATCACGTTCCAGAGCGTCGGCCGCTCGCCCAGGAACAGGACGGCCATCAGCGAGGCGAGAAAAGGCGACATCGCCCGCAGGCTGGAGGTGCGGGAGGCGCTGACCTTTTCCACCGCCGCCAGGAGCAGGAGCCTTGAGAGGGACGGCACGAAAAGCCCGAGACCGAAGAACGTGAGGATTCGTTTGTCGGCAAAAGCCGACATCGGGGCCGTCGCCGCCACCCACACCGTCAGGATCAAAAAATTGATCCAGGACGCGATCAGGGTTCCCAGGAGGATGTCGCAGTAGAGCACCCCCCGCCGCGCCCAGACAAACGTGGACGAGAAGAGGATTGTGGCCGCAAGAGCCAGCAAGATCGGAGACAAAGAGGACCGTTTCCCCCACCGCGGCAGCGCGTTCCGCGGCCGGACCCAACCATCGGCTCAAGTGCGGAAGCCGCGCACCCCAACGGCGGACGCCGGCCGTTATTTCGAGATCTGCCAGGGCGCGAAGTTTGTGGTGTACGTGAATGTACTCACCACGCCGCTCTTTTCGAACCAGATCGAGAGATCTTTCTTGGTTTCATCAGAAATGGTGGCCTTGATGAAGGTATACGTCCAGAGATCAAGCCCCTCCTGCAAGCCCTTTTCGTAGGGAGCGCCGAGCCAGTCCTGGATTTGGGCCTTGGTCGTCTTGCCCTTCTCGATTCGCGTAACGACCTGCTGATCGAAGTCTTGGCCAATCGTCCGACACCCCGTGGCCATGACCATCAAGACCACCACGGCCAGGGAATACACAACACGCTTCATGGAGCCCTCCTTCTCGCATAGGGTTTGACACAAACCAGGAATCATTTTAGTGGCCCGCCGCACCGCACGCACGCCTCATTTTGGATACGACCGGCGGCGGCCCGCCCTCGTGATTCACCGAAACGGCAAAGCGGGGAACACCGGACGGTTCGCCCCGCCGGGAGGCCGCAGGACAACGACGGTCATCACGTGGGGAAGGGTCTCCCGCGTAAAGCGGATAACGGACCCGTTGTGGCGGCGATGACGCAACCCTTCCAGGAAGACGCCCAACAGGTCTTCACGGCTCCAGTAATGCATCGGGATGGCGACCCGGGGCTTGATCTGCCGAAGCACGATCCGGGCCATCTCCGGACCCATGCTGAACCGTCCCCCGATGGGGATCATCAAAACGTCCACCACGCCCAGCTCCCTGAGCTGCCGCGTCGTCAGCTTTCCGCCCGCGTCTCCCAGATGGGCGACGCACAGCCCGCCGATCTCGTAGGTGAACGCCGCCCCCTTCATGGGTCCGCCGCTCGGGCTGATTTGGTAGATGGGGATGCCCCGGATCTCGACCTCGCGGACTTGGGTGACGACGGGCCGCCACTCCATCCCGGACTCGGTCAATCCCCACAGGATAACCGGGTCACCCTGGATGATTTCCACGGCGTTGTGGTTTCGGTGCTCCCGGCCGATGGTGACCGCGTGGGCGCTGACGGCGGGCGTGGGGTACATGCCGGGCGCAAGGGGATCGGCGACGATGCGCGTGCCGGCCTTCGACGTCATCCGAAAGAAGTTGTGGCCGAACCACTCGATGGTGACACCGCCGCCCGAGGCCGCGCCGATGCCGGGCAGCGGCCGTTCCCAACGGGTCCGGACCGGAGAGGGCCCCGATCCGCCCGTGAAAGCGGCCCGGCGGATGAGCGGCCGGGAGAGGTCCCAAACCAAGCTCTGCGGCCGGCAGGCCCCATCGGCCGCCGGCTGGAACGCCGCCACCACCGCGAAAAGCGTCGCCGCGAAGGCTGCCTTCGCTCTCACACCAGCCCCCTCCTCCTTCTCAGGAACCACTCCACCCCCAGAAGCACGACCAAGGCGACAAAGGCGTATTCGATCTTCCAGAGGGGGAGCTCCCGCTCTTCGACCAGGTTGAGCCGCGCGCGCGATTTTAAAAGATTCGCGACTTCGGAAACCGCTCGGTCGTCAAAAGCCCCCCCCTCGATAAATCGGCCCCCCGAGGCCCGCGCCAGCCGCCGGAGAAAGTCCGGACGCGGTGCCGCGTCCTCCTCCTCGAGGTTGAAGGTCTGGGCGTCGAGGAGCAGCTCGGACCGGCCCAGCACGCGGCCCCCCACGCGGGCCTCGGCCTGAATCCGGTAGGGCCCCGGCGTAGGGAGTCTCGGCCGCGCCAGATACAGTCCGGGTTCCCGATCGGGCGTGAATCTCACCGGAATCCGGTTTCCGTAGGGGTCGAGCACGGCCCCGGTGACCTCGGCCCCGGGCGCGGGCCGGTACCGGGCGTCCAGGATCCGGAGACGGACTTCGGCGTCCTCCCCGGCCTTGTATTGTCTTCGCAGGCTCGAGAGCCTGACGCGATCCAATGAAGGCGAATGGACGAGCCAGTCCACCGACCGCTTCACCAGATTGAGATAGGGCCGGTTTCCGCGCCCCCGTCCAACCATCTCGAAGTACCACCGCCAGAGCGAGCCGGTCAGAATGGCCATTGTCCGGCCCTTGCCCGCTTCCATGACGGCGACCAGCGGGCTGCGACCGGCCCCCTCCCCGGCCCCGCGAACGGCCAGGACCGTCGCCTCGGGTCTCGCCCGAATCACGGAGTTGTATCCGCGAAGCCGGGGCAGGGAGTCCCAGAGCTTGAGGTTCTCCGCCGGGTCCGTGCTCAACCGGGTGATGGGATGGGTCTTGCCCGCGTCGGTGAGCGCCGCCCGGACGGGGCCGTTCACGTAGCGCTCGCCGCGCAGCCTCATCTCTACGGGAAGGATGTGCTCCACCGGCGAGTCGCCGTACCCCCCCGAGCCGAAGGAAAACTCACCCCCGATCATCAGAAAGGCTCCCCCCCGATCCACGTACTTGGCGATGTTCTCCAGGTAGTAGAACGGAAAGTAAGGCCGGAAGGAGAAATTGTCGAAGATGAGGAGATCGAAATTGTGAAGCTCCCGGGTGAAGATGCGCTCGGTGGGAAAGGAGATCAGGCTGAGCTCGCTCTGCGGGATATTCACGTCATCGTTGATCGTGCGCAGGATCACAAACGAGACCATGTCGATCCCGGGGTCCTGCTTCAGGGCCCGGCGGAAGAACTTGTAGTTCCAGGAAGGCCGCCCGCTCACGTAGAGCACGCGAAGCTTGTCGCGAAGCACCTGAACGGAGAACTCGACCGTGTTGTTCGCCCGGCTGTGCTCTCCCAACTGGGAAAACGCCTCCACAGACAGCCGGAACAGCCCCACCTCATTGGGCCGGAAGGTGAACGCCAGCCCCTCGTCGAACACATCGCGATCCAAGTCGACCGCGCGCGTCGCCACCACTTGGCCGCCGCTCTTGAGGACCAGCGTCACCCGCCTCCCCTTGAATCCGAGCGCCCGGAGACGGAACCGGACCCGGCTCTCGTGACGCAGGAAGGAGAGGTCCGGGGCGCGCAGGTCCAGGATCTGAAGATCCCGGAAGGAGCCCCGATCGCCCATGGCAACCGCGACGACAGGCACGCCGGCGCGCCGGGCCGCTTCCGCGGCATCGGCCGAACCCAGGTTGGCCGCCCCGTCGCTCAGCAGGACAATGGCCGCGGGTGGATGGCCCGGGTTGGATTCACGGACCTCCGCCAACGCCCCCGCGATGTCCGTCCCGGTCCCTTTCGTTTGGATCGCCCGGGTCAGCGGCTCGAGACCGGTGGGGCGCACCTCCCGGTCGAAGGTGAAATACCGGACCTTTCCGGCCGAGAGGAGGGCCCGGCGCAACGGCGCGTCCTCTTCGGCCACCAAGGGGCCGATGGCCGCGCTCCTGGACACTCCGCCCTCTTTGGCCGCCATGCTGCCCGAGGTGTCCACGAGGACGGCCACCTCCGGTGGAATCTGCTGGAGAGTCTGCCGGAGCAGGGTGGGTTGAAAGAGGTAGACGAGAAGCAGGACGAAGAGCAGCGTCCGCAACCCGGTCAACAGCAATCCCATGCCCACCCCCGCCTGGGGGCGCGCGCGCCGCCAGTACAGGATGATGAGCGCCGCGGCCCCCAGGCAGAGCGGGACGAACCACCACGGGGAGGGCGTCCGGGCGAAGTAAAAGGTCTCGCGAACCAGCGATTCCATCATCCGCTCTACCCGACCCTGCGCTTAATGAAGGGCAGGTGGATCTTGTCCTGCTTGTAATTGGCCGTCAGGGCGTAGAGGAC